>JAEYTP010000066.1 GCA_023433945.1 Bacillota bacterium
GCAAGCATTATCTTATATTATGTAGGAAGCCTAATAGGTGGAAGTTTACTAGATAAACTTAGAAAGAAATATAAAAAGGTAGATGAATCAATTAATAGTACAAAGGTATATATAGATAAGTATGGAAATAAGGGTGTATTTATATCGCGGTTAATACCGGTTGCAAGAACGCTAATCTCATTTATCGCGGGACTTTTTAAAATAAATATAGTTAAGTTTATGACTTATTCAGTCTTTGGAATAGCAATTTATAATAGTGTATTTATTCTTTTAGGTTTTTTCGGAGCAGAAATCTTAATAAAATAGTAAAAATATTCAAAAAGCATATGTTGTTTTGTAATATTTTACTAAATAGTATATTGATTATTGAAAAATTTTCATTAGTTTGTTACACTTTATAATATAGTATTAAAAAGTACATTGTTTGAATATAATATCATAAATTTATAATTGAAGCGATACTAACTATGCTATTTATATTAAAAAACCTTATTTAAAAGCCCAGTGTAATGATTTTACTGTGCTAATATAGTCTCGATTTACAGGGTAAACGTTTAATATAATGCAGAACCATAATATAAAATTTAATAATGTGATATTAAGAAGTTATGGTAGAGTGTGTTTATATTTGTCAGAATAGGGGTATTAAGTAAGTATCCAAGGTATTGTGGGGAAAGGTTTATAGATGAGGAATTCTAAGGCTACTGGAAATAATAAATTTTTAAAGGAATTTAATGAAACTGTACTGTTGGATTTAATAAGAACAAATAAGCTGATTTCTAAAGCTGACCTTGCTCAAATAACGGGATTATCCCCGACAGCAACGGGAATGATTGTTTCAAAGCTATTGGAAAAGCAGTATATAGAAGAAGGTGGCATTGGTGAATCGAGTGGGGGCAGAAGACCCGTTCTATACCAGCTAAGACCAATGAGCTACTACTCATTAGGAATAGATATTGATGATGACTATATAAGATATATCCTAATGGATATACAGGGCACTATAGTACATAATGAGAAAGACCTAAATGAATACACAACTGTTGAGCAAACACTATTAGCTATATTGCATAAGTATAATGCCATAGTAGCAAAGTTTCAAATAGCACAAGACAGGATGATTGGAGTAGGCATATCAGTTCCAGCATTGGTAGACAGTGAATCACAAAGAATAGTATTTGCACCAAACTTGGGATGGAAAGATATTGATATCAACAGTGCAATTGACTTAAAAGTACCGATACATGTGGAAAATGAGGCAATGTCCACAGCTATATGTGAAAACTGGTTGGGCAGCTGCGTAGATGAGAAGAATTTTATCTGCATCAATATGAAGTCGGGTATCGGCTCAAGCATATTTGCAAATGGTGCCTTACTTAGAGGATGCTGTGGAAGCGCAGGGGAAATCGGACATATAATGGTGGACCAGAATGGTGAGAAATGTGCATGCGGAAACTACGGTTGCCTTGAGACCTTTGTATCAGTCAAGAAAATAGTACACCGCGCACAGACATTGGCTCGCCAAGGAATACTCCAGATTGAGAACTATACTGATGATGTGGACAATCTAACATATCAGGATATTATAAGGGCTGCCGGTGATGGCAGTGAAGCCGCAAGGCTTATTTTGCTAGAAGCTGCAGGTTATCTGGCAATGGCAATATCAAACGCAATAAATACAGTAAACCCGTCCAAGATTGTACTTGGAAAAGAATTGGCTAAGTTGACTTTGGTAATGGATCATATTAGAGATGTTGTTAATACCAAGGCGCTTAGCTACCCGGCATCAAGAGCGACTATAGTTAATTCCTCTATTGGAGAAGATGTTTCTTGCTTAGGTGCCGCTATAATTCCACTAAAGAAGCTTTTTGGATATCAAATTTAACTAAGGCATTTTAGAGAAACGAAGGATTTAACGTTGGAAAAAACAAATGATTTGCCATTATAGAGAAGAAAGAATTAAAAACCAGGGAAAACAAAGAATCTAAGAGTCGGGAAAACAAAGAATTTAAATGCCGTGAGGCGGAAAGGGTAGGTTACATATGGGAGAAATTTTTAAGGGCATCGGGAAAATCAAGTACGAGGGAGCTGCTTCTGACAACCCTTTGGCGTACAAGTATTACAACGCTGACGAGGTAATCGGCGGAAAGACAATGAAGGACCACTTAAGATTTGCGGTTGCATACTGGCACACATTTGCTGCAGCTGGTGCTGACATGTTTGGTGCTGGATCATACCAGAGAAGCTGGGATGGAATGGATGCAATGGATGCTGCAAAGGTAAAGGTAGAAGCTAACTTTGAGTTTGCTGAAAAGCTAGGAGTTCCCTTCTTCTGTTTCCATGATAGAGATATTTCACCAGAAGGAGATACTCTTGCAGAAACAAATAAGAGACTTGATATAATTGTTGCAGCTATAAAGGAAAGAATGAAATCCAGTGATGTTAAGCTCCTTTGGGGTACTACAAATGCATTCGGAAACCCACGCTTTATGCATGGTGCTTCAACTTCACCAAATGCGGACGTATTTGCATATGCTGCAGCTCAGGTAAAGAAGGCTATGGAAATCACTAAGGAATTAGGTGGAAAGAACTATGTATTCTGGGGTGGTAGAGAAGGTTATGAAACTCTTCTAAATACTGATCTAAAGCTTGAGCAAGATAATTTAGCAAGATTCTTGAGAATGGCTGTTGACTATGCAAAGGAGATTGGCTTTGATGGACAATTCTTGATTGAGCCTAAGCCAAAGGAACCTACAAAGCATCAGTATGACTTTGATGCTACTACAGTTATTGGATTCTTGAAGACTTATGGCCTGGACCCATACTTCAAGTTGAATATTGAAGCAAACCATGCAACTCTCGCAGGACACACATTCCAGCATGAACTTGCAATAGCTAGAATAAACAATATGCTAGGAAGCATTGATGCTAACCAGGGTGATATGCTTCTGGGGTGGGATACTGACCAATTCCCAACAAACATATACGACACTACACTTGCTATGTTGGAAGTTATTAGAGCAGGTGGATTTACTAAGGGTGGTCTTAACTTTGACGCTAAGGTTAGAAGAGGTTCCTTCCAACCAGATGATTTATTCCTTGGACATATTGCAGGTATGGATACATTTGCAAAGGGCTTGAAGGTAGCTTACAAGATAGTTGAAGATGGAAAGATGGACGCATTCATTGCTGACAGATACTCAAGCTACACAACTGGCATCGGTAAGGATATAGTTTCAGGTAAGGTTGGTTTCAAGGAGTTGGAACAGTATGCTTTGACTGCTGACGTTAAGAATAAGTCAGGCAGACAGGAAATGCTCGAATCAATGCTTAACCAGTACATTCTAGAGACTAAGTAATTCATGTAGGTCTAGTTAAATAGCTTATCTAAGGGGGCCACTGCAAATGCAGTGGCTCTTTTATTTGTTAGCCCAGCATGCGCGAACTCTTACAGGTGAAAGTCCCGAGTAATGCAGGTAGCATGCCACTAAAAGCTAGTGCAAGCCACAGTAATTAATACTATTTATTTTTGCTTTAGTATAATGTCTTTAATATAGTGAGTCATAGTATGGTACATATGGTATAGCACATAATATTTCTGGACGCTTGTTATTTAATTGTGCTGTTGGATGAGATTATGCAACATGCAGCAAGATATACTACTCATAATAAACTAGATATATTATTGATAATAAACAAAATTTGATATGCTTTTTGGGAGGAAGTTATGGCGGAGAAAACTATTGTAGTACATCCTTTTGAACCAGTTTATGACTGCAATTCAGAGATTCTTATTTTGGGGTCGCTGCCCTCGATAAAATCAAGAGAAAACAATTTTTATTACGGTCATCCTCAAAATAGGCTATGGAAGGTGCTTGCTTCAATTTTTGGTGAACAAGTACCGAAGGATATAAAGGAAAAAACAGAAATGCTACTCAGAAACAAGGTTGCCCTGTGGGATGTTATCAAAAGCTGTACTATTACAGGGTCTTCCGATAGCAGTATAAAGAATGCTGTTCCCAATGATATCGCAGACCTAATTTCAAAAACACAAATCAAGAGAGTATTTGCAAATGGCAAAAAGGCTTATGAGCTATACCAAAAGCACTGCAGCAAGTCAACCGGCATAGATGCAATTTATCTGCCCTCGACAAGTCCTGCAAACTCAGGCAATTTTAGCTTTGAGGATTTGTGCAGGGAGTGGGAGGTGCATTTAATTATAAATACGGAGAAGTAAAAAAACCTGTAACCACTGGTTATAGGTTTTTTATGTGCGCCCAGCATGGGTGCTTTCTCGTCGGTGAAATTCCGATACGGGGGTTGATAGTGCCAACCGTTAGCCAAGAGCAAGGGTGTCCTCGGTGACGAGGAATCTGAAAGATATCTGCTTCACATTTTGCTATGGAAGTATTTCCTCACAGATAAATAAAAAAGTTCTTTAAATGCTTCATGAGAAATAAAGCATGTTTGTAAAAGAATTTTAAGTAATTATACCTTTATTTTTCCTGAATTTATTAGGTGTACAGCCAACATAGTCCTTAAAAACCTTAATAAAATAACTAGTTGCTTCATAACCTGTCTGCTCGGCTATAAGACTAATGCTCATATTTCCAGAAAGTAACAGATTTTTGGCGTTATTAATACGAACTTCTGTAAGATAAGTATTAAAGCTCTTATTTGTTTTTTCCTTAAACAGAAGACAGAAATAGTGAGGGCTATATCCGACTATTTCAGATATTTTGGTCAGCGTAATGTTTTCCATATAATGGCTATCTATATATCGAGTAGCCTTTATTATATTTTTATCATCTACAGCTTTGGTGTTGATTAGTACGCAGCGATCGATTACCTCATTAAGCCATTGGATCATTTCGTCCAAAAAGTCCATACTCGCTATCTCTAAATGAGGATTTATTGAGTTAAGACAAGCTTCATCGGTTCTTCCTGATGTATAGGTCGAGACCAAAAATATTTCAGAAACCTGATTAATTAGTCGCTTTACTGTATCAATATCAAATTTTACAATTGACTTCCTATCACTTAAGAATTGTTTAATATAATCTCTAGCGGAAATGAAGTCTCCCGTCTTAAGAATTTCCTGACACTGCATTACGACTGCCGGAAAAATATTTTCATTATCAGGTTCGCTTTGAGATAGTTCTGTATATAACTGTACACTAGAAGCATTTGCATAGAACCTGTATCTGAGCGCTCGGCATGCATTTGAAAAATGCATCTGAAGTTGATCGTAACCACTGATAGCTCCGCTAATACCTGCTGATACTGTTAGACCTGATATTTTAACATTATCGTTAACGTCATAACAAAACTTCTTAATAATCTCTGCTGAACCCCCTTCATTGAGATCCATTGCAACTAAAGTCAAATATAAGTTGTCTGTAAACTTATAAGAATAACTTTCATATGCAGCAGGAAAATACGATTGTTTAATCGAATCCAATACTATTTCATCTATACTTAGTATTCCTGGAGAACTCCGTATTGCAGACATACGTTTATATCCATCTACTGCAAATACAATTATATAAAGCCGTAATTTATCAAAACATTTTGACAGAGCAGCCGATGAATTGGAGGGATCATAATCACTTATCCCGCTGATCATATTGTGTATATCTTGGACTGGTACTCCTAGTAAGCATATAAGCTCTTCAATATTCCGTTCTGCTTGTTGAATTTTATTGGCTATCTTTCGACATGAATCTATTATCTCAGCTTCCGTAACCTCTCCTTTGAGTAGGTATTCAGATGCACCGAGCACCATGCACTTACGTGCAAAGTCAAAATTTTCATGGTTGCTAAGTATAATAATCTGAACTACATCGTTTGTTTCACGTAGCTTTTGAATAAATTCTATACCGTCCATATCAGGCATTATTATATCAGTTATTATAATGTCAACCTTGTTTGAACTACAAAATTCAAGAGCTTGTATACCGTTAGAGGCAGAATAAACAATCTCAAATTCCTCGGTATACTCAGAAAAGGTTAGTTTTAGCCACTTTCTTACTATTATCTCGTCATCAACAATTAGAATTTTTCTCACTTTCAGTCCTTCCCTCCCTTGGTATTAAAAAGCTAGCCTCAACGCCTCCCTCGGGGCAGTTAAAAATATGAAGACTTGATTCCATGCCATATTGCAGGATAAGACGGCTATTTACATTATTTAGACCGATTCCAGAACCATTTTTCTCTGATACCACTTTAAAGAGGTTATCAAACCTACTTTCTGCAATTCCTTTTCCGTTATCTTTTACGCAGACTCGTATTTTGTTATTTTGTGCTGCTTGTATAGATATTTCTATATGCCCGTAAACTTCCCCGCTGTTAAATCCATGGAAGATACAGTTCTCAACCAGCGGCTGAATGAGAAGTTTGGGAATAAGCATATTACTTAGACTTGTATCAATATTAAAATCAACATTAAAATTTTCATATTTATATTTTTGTATGGTTATATAGTTTTTCAGACATTCGACCTCATCAGCTATTTTAATAAGGTGAACTTTAGGGTTTAGATTCATTTTGAGCAGCTTAATTAGAGCAATAATTACACTGTTTGCTTCATTTGTTTGTCCTATTTTTATAAGATAGCGTGCAGACCCTAAAGTGTTATACAAAAAATGTGGGTTAATCTGAGATTGCAGTACTTCTAGATCGGCAGTGCGCTTTTTTTCTTGCTCTTCCATAAGTTTTTCTAGAAGATTTTTGAGCTCAGCTACCATCTGCGAAAAACAACGGTTTAACATTCCAATTTCATCGTCTCTTATAAGATTAAGCGCAGGAGGATCAAGCTCTCCTGTCTCAACAAGTTTCATACATTTTACCAGCGAAAATATTGGATCTGATATCTTTCTATAAAAAGCATAGGTTATGGCTCCAGCCAAAATAAGCGAAAATAGGAGCACAGCTATTAATGGTGATATCAGTCTCTCAAGAAAGTTAAAAAATGTAGGAAGCCGCATACTCTGTACAACATACCAACCTGATTTTTTATTTTTTGAATATACAATAAGGGTAGAACCATTTTCAGAAGTGTAGTAACCTGTATCAGAAGCCATGAGCTTGACAGGATCAAGGATGATATCATTAGCATTATTTCCGAAAATTATATTACCGTTTTGATCTGAAATGCCTATCTTTATGTCAATGGCACGTGTATTATTTAGTACTTTATCTATTCTGTTCTTAAGGAAGGATATAACAACAATTCCTTTTGTTTTGTTTACTCGAGCGGATTTAACAACCCTTATTGCAAAGACCCAGTCTTTTGCATTCTCTGAAACTGTTGCTCCATCATACCAGCATGTTTGGCCATTTGCTTTCATAACCTGATCATACCAAAAATATTCTTTTACAGAACTGATTGAAAGGAAATTATGAGTTTGAGCAGCTGAAGTGTGAAAGGTGTAATGGTTATTTTCAAAATCAAATAGGTCTATCTGGTAGTTTAAATTGGGATTAAAAGAACGATAGTTTGAAAAATAATTACGGAACCTTAACTGATTTATTTTATATTTTTCAGACTCGGATGATAGAATATCGTTAATTTCCGTGTCAATATATAATGGGTCACTTATAGAGATGACTTCAGATAGAAGGTTATCTATTTTTTCATTAACATAACTTATCATGGTTAAGTTTGTCACAGACATATCTTTAGCATAGGATTGAAAATATATCATAAAAGAACTAAAACATATTAATATAACTAACATGCACAGTAGGATTAGTAAAAAAACAAACATGCGGGTATAATAGTTGTTTTTTATCTTAACTATGGATGAATTGGAAAAAAGCATACTTCTCTCCTTTCAAGCGAATGTTTTATATATTATATCATATGTTTACATAATCGGTATACATAAGGTGATATTTACTAATAAGAATAAATTTATATTTTATTAGAATATTTTAATACTTTTTTAAACTTAGATTAAGCCAGTGTGAATTTTTTGCTATTTGTTATGAATTAAGAAACACAAACTATTTTTATGAACGGTATAATAAACTCATGAACCGCAGAATCTTTTAGCTATAGGAACTTTTATATAACAATACAAAAATAGGAGGTGAGAGTTATGAAAAAAATAGGTTTTATTGGACTTGGTAAAATGGGAGCAGGTGTTTGTCATAATTTTGTAAACAAAGGTTTTACAGTTTCTTTATATGATAAAAATCCTGCGGCTATGGAGCAATTTAAGGAAAAAGCTAAACTGTGTGATAATCCTGTTGATGTATTTAATAAAAGCGACTGTACTTTTTTATCACTTCCTTCATCTGTCCAGGTGGAGGAACTAGTAAGTTTTTTTATGAAAGAGGGGGTAAAGGGTAAGACAATCATTGATTTATCAACAAGCTATCCAATGTCAACCAGAAAACTCCATGCGGAATTTAAAGCTAATGGAGGAGCATTTCTTGATGCACCACTTCAGGGGAATCCTGCGTCGGCTCTTAAAGGTACTCTAACTGCTCTTGTTGGAGGAGATGAGGAGGACTTTAAAGACAATGAGGAACTGTTTAATGCCTTTTGCACTCGTGCTACGCTAGTTGGCGGGTCAGGTGCAGGACATCTTTACAAGTTGGCTTTCAATTTCACAGGCTTGTCATATGCAGTAACTTTATCACATATGTTCCCTTTGATGGAAAAGTACGGCATTGATATTCAACAGCTATTTGATGAAATGACTCAAAGTACACTGGACTGTGGAGTTCTAAGACTATATGGACCAAAGATTGTTAATAGAAATTACCGTAACGATTTTGCTTTAGGATTTGGACTAAAAGACCTTACTTATATCAGACAGCTTTTTGAGGAATTTAAGGTCCCCGCATATATTGTAGATGCTGAATTAACACTGCTTCGTACTGCAGTCAAGGAAGGCAGAGAGGCAAATGACTTTAGCGAATGCTCGGCAGTAATGCGCGAATTTCTCGGAATTTAAGACAATAAATAATGCTTTTAAAATTAGATATGTATTTTAGGGCCAAAAGCCTTGAAATAGAAGATGTTGCAGATGTGTGACATACTAATTTTTTGAGGAGGAAAAATATGAAAAAGGTGCTAAAATCAATTACTGCATTGTTTCTTGCTGTAGCGATGGTTCTTCCACTCGCTGCTTGCACAACAGGAGGGACACAGCAGCAAAGTTCTTCACAGTCTGAGAAGACCGCAGGACAGTCTGCAGAAACTGGAGCAGACAGGCTTGCAAAACAAAAAGAGCTTAACGTAATGTTTGTTGCCGGAAATTTCCCAGAATCACTTCAGAAGGTGTACAAGGACTTTGAAAAAGAAAATAATGTAACTGTAAATTACAGTGTTCTTGGGGTTGACACTTATTTTCAAAAGATGTTGGTTGAGTTGTCCTCAAACAGCGATGCATATGACCTGATTTATCTTATGTCTCCCCAATTCATTCAATATGCATCAAATGGTTGGCTAACTCCATTGGATGATTTTATAGCAGACAAGACTATTACAGATGATCAGATTTTAGATATCGATGGTCTTATGACGTCATCTGTTGATGCACAAAGATACCAAGACAAGTTGTATGGTATTCCGGTTGCATCGCTCACTTGTCTCCTTTATTACAGAAAAGATCTTTTTGAAAAAGCAGGACTTGATCCAAATAAGCCACCTGAAACTTGGGAGCAGTTTGCAGAGTATGCAAAAATTCTGAACAAAGACGGTATTGCTGGTGCAGCAATGAGAGGTGCAAGAAGTGCCGGCGGATCTGAAGGTCTAATATGGCATTGGCCGATGGTTATGGAAGCCATGGGCGGTAACTTTGTAAAAGATTTCCCGAGTGACATGACACCTACACTTAATACTCCTGAAGTAATAAAATCTATTGAATACTATGCAGATATTCTCCAGAATTACAGCATTAAAGGTGCTACAACATGTAATTACGAAGATATAACAGTTGCCGTTCAACAGGGCGATCTGGCTATGTGGATAGACGGTGCCGCCATTGTTAAGAATTATATAGACCCAGAAAAGTCAAAAACAAAGGAAGCAGATGTTGGATTTGCACCTGTTCCAGCTGGTTCTGCCGGTAGAATAGCACCATTGAATGTTCATTCTGTTAATATTCCTGCTAATGCAAAAAATAAAGAGCTTGCTTGGAAGTTTATACAATGGTCTACATCTGAAGATATATTAGTGAGATTAGCAACTGAAGGTAACCTTGTGACTGTTTCAAGGAAATCAGTGTATGATAATGAGGAGTTCAAATCAAAGAATAACATTGGAAATGGTGAATGGCTGAAGGCAATGAATGATTCTCTTGCAGACTATGCTAATCCAAACTACAGACCTCTCAACCCGGAATGGCCGGAAGTTGCTGATGTAATCAGTGGTCATATATCTAATGTTTTTGCTGGACAAATTTCAGCTGCTGATGCCATGGCAAAGGCAAATGATGAAGTAGAGAAAATTTATAAGGAAGCTGGTTATTTGAAATAATCTAAAGTCTTAGATTGTACTAGTATGTCAGATTGTAATATCAGTGGTTATAGTATTGGGGTGACCTTTAAAACGGTCACCCCAATGTATCTTAGGAATTTATAATCCACAAAATCCAATATAAAAACAAAAATTAAATTGGAGGTTTATAAATTATGCGTAAAACAATGGCGTATAAAACAATTGACGCTGAACGTAAGAAATTACAGGTAGTGTTCTTATTACCTCTTTTAATATCTTTAATTATTTTAATTATTGTACCAATGGCAAGCTTATTCGGACTGTCATTTACAAACTTTAAAATGGTAAAACCTACATTCTCATTTACTGGTTTGGAAAATTATATAAATCTTTTGAAAGATGATGATTTTATTAATGCAGCTAAAAACAGCGTGTTCATGGTGTTTTTTAGTGTGCTTTTCCAAATGATTCTGGGAGTAAGCGCAGCGATTGTTATTTCAAAAACAAAGCGTTTTGTGGGAGTTGTACGTGCACTTATAATTATGCCCATGGTCATCCCACCGGTAATAATTGGCCTTATGTGGAGAATTCTCTTACTTCCTACTTATGGAGGTATTGATGTCCTTCTGGATACTATAGGCTGGGTGAATTCGCCCGAATGGTTAGCGAATCCTATGACAGCAAAATTCGTGCTTGTGTTAGTAGCGGTATGGGAATGGACTCCTTTTGTAATCATCTTTGTTTTAGCGGCACTCGAAGGGCTTCCAGTATCACCATATGAAGCTGCCCGGATTGATGGCGCAAACCTGCTTCAGGAAATATATTACATCACACTTCCTCTTATCAAGAATGTTGTGAAATTTGTTCTGGTTTTCAGAGTTGTGGAAGGACTTAAAATTTTTCCGTTGGTATTTGCACTTACGCAGGGTGGTCCTGGCAGAAACACTGAGGAATTAACCTACTTTATATATTCTGAAGGTTTTATCAAATTTAGAACCGGGTACGCTTCAGCTGCAGCTATGTTAATGTTTGCCGTACTCATTATACTGGTCGCTCTTTTCTATGCAAAGAGGAATACGAAGAGTAAGGAGGGTGAAAAAGTATGAAGAAAAATTTTCTACAGCAAACAGCAACTGCATCTAAAGGACTTTTCGTCACATTTCTTATGTTCTGTACACTATTTCCGTTTTATTGGACGCTAATGATTTCATTAAAAACACAGAAGCAAGCATTTGAAGTCCCTCCAAAATTGATATTTACACCGATATTCGATAATTATATGGAGCTATTTGTCTCGGGTGGTTTTGTAAAATTCTTTATAAACAGCTTTTTTGTTAGCATACTATCGGTAGGATTAGCTTTGGCAATAGGTATACCTTCAGCTTACATTTTTGCAAGGTGTGAATTCAGGTTTAAAAAAGCTTTCTTTTATGTTCTTCTTATAACAAGGATGAGTCCTGGTGCCGTTTTTGTCATACCCTACTTTGTTGCATATAACAAACTGAATATGATTGATACTTATATTGGGCTTACATTAATCCTTTTTGCTACAAACCTTGGTATTATCGTTTGGTCTCTGAGAGCCTTCATGGAGGAAATACCAATAAGCCTTGAGGAGTCTGCGCGTATTGATGGGTGTAGCATGCTTAAAACACTTTTTAAGATTACAATACCGCTATCAACACCAGGAATTGCGTCTACAGGTATAATATCGTTTATCTTTTCCTGGAATGAGTTCCTGTTCCCATTGCTGCTTTCCAGAACTAAGACTGCAACAGCTCCCATAGGAATTCTTAACTTTTTAGTATTTGAGAAAATGAATTGGGGTATAATTGCTGCAGGTTGTATTCTGATTGCCCTTCCAGTACTCATCTTTGGAATTATTATGAGAAAATACTATGTAAAAGGTTTGACACAAGGCAGCCTTGCTGGCGATTAATAAATAAAAGTGAAGTGGGTGAATTCCATGTCATATAATACCGAAAAAAAACCTAATATCTTATTCGTCCTCACTGATGATCAAGGATATTGGGCTCTGGGGTGTAATGGAAATAATGAAATTATTACACCAAACATTGACTCTCTTGCATCAGAAGGTGTAAGGTTTGAAAACTTCTTTTGTGTTTCTCCGGTCTGTTCTCCGGCGAGGGCATCATTGTTGACAGGACGTATACCATCACAGCATGGAGTCCATGATTGGATTCGAGAAGGTAATACAGGAGCAAATGCCATAGAGTACCTTAAAGATATGCCTGGGTACACGGAATATCTTGCTCAATTAGGTTACAATTGTGCTCACAGTGGGAAATGGCATTTGGGTGATAATGCTAAGCCCCAAAAAGGATTTACAAGGTGGTATGCTCACCAACGTGGAGGCGGGGATTATTACAATGCACCTATGGTAAAAAACGGCGAATTAATCAATGAGCCAACCTACGTTACCGATGCAATTACTGAAAATGCATTGCTTTTTCTAGATGAGTTGACAAAGGAGGACAAACCGTTCTATCTTGGTGTTCATTACACTGCTCCTCACAGTCCATGGACTAATGGAAACCATCCAATTGAACTTACAAGTCTGTATGATGATTGTCCGTTTGAAACATGTAAGGTGAGAGAACCACATCCCTGGGCGATATACTCAACCGCACCGGATGCGCCAACTCCAGAAACTGCTAAAAATCCCCGTGAAAATTTGAAGGGTTACTTTGCTGCAGTTACCGGAGTTGATCGAAGTGTTGGCCGTATAATTGAGAGATTAAAAGAACTGCAAATCTATGACAATACCTTGGTTATCTTTACTGCCGACAATGGTTTTAATTGTGGGCATCATGGTATATGGGGCAAGGGGAACGGAACATTCCCTCTAAATATGTATGATACCTCGATTAAGGTACCTTTTATTATGCGGCATCCAGAGGTTATTAAACCTGGAAGGGTATGTAAAACAATGGTCAGTGGTTATGACTTTATGCCTACCATTCTTGAATATGTCGGAATTGAAAATCCTGAGTGCGACGAACTGCCAGGAAAGAGCTTCTATAACCAACTTATATTAGATAAAGAATCCCCAAATTCCCGACCGGTTGTGGTCTTTGATGAATATGGACCGGTACGGATGATACGTACAAGTGAGTACAAATATATTTATAGGTATCCATACGGTCCCGATGAATTTTACAATCTTATTAAAGATCCGGAAGAAGAGATAAATTGTATTAATAAACTGGAATATGCCGATACGATCAAGCAACTCAAGATTCAGATGGATGAATGGTTCAAAAAATATGTTAATCCTGATATGGACGGTACGAAGGAACGTGTAAGTGGCAATGGACAGATTAAAAAAGCCGGAAAATACGCAGAAGGCGAAAAAAACTACTGTGAGTTAGGATATAGAATTACTTATGACATTTAAAGCTGGAATGACTTTATTTAGCTTTATAAAACAGGGGGTTAATTATGATCATCGGTTGTATTGGTCTTGGTAGAATGGGAAGCGGTGTGTGCCAAAGTATTATCCGTAAAGGCTATAAAGTTTGGGCTTATGACATAAACCCACAAGCCGCCTTAGCCTTTGAAGGAAAGGCATCTATTGCACATAGTCTTGTAGAGATACGAGATATATGTGATTGTTTCATAGTTTCATTACCTGGTTCTATTGAAGTAGAACAGCTTGTAAATGAGATGCTTTCATATAATATTAGTGGGAAAGTGATTATTGATATTAGTACGAGCTTTCCAGGCTCAACAAAAAAGCTTGCAGGAAAAGTCTGTGAAGCAGGTGGTGTGCTTCTGGACGTACCATTAGCTGGAACTCCTGCCGCTGCTGCAGAAGGCAAACTTTCAGTTTATGTGGGAGGAAGCAGGGAAGGATATGAGCGAGTGGAGGAAATCATTAAAGCATTCGCTGAAAATATTCAGTACATGGGCGATTCTGGCAGTGGAAATATTGCTAAGCTTGTCAACAATTATCTTGCAATTATGTATTGCAATCTTTACGCGGAAATTTTCCCGCTGGCTGAAAGCCTTGGAATGGATCCCACATTGCTCTTTGAGTCAATCAGTAAAACCGGTGTTGCCTGTATGCCATACAAACTTTATGCAAAAAAGATTGTTGAAAGAGAATATCCTATTTCGTTTTCAGTTGATCTTGCTTGTAAGGATATGACCTATGTGGCATTGCTTGCTGAAGAGGCGGGTGTAGAGTTACCACTTCTTACGCAAGGGCTTGGAATGCTGGTCCGAACTTCCGGCGATGGCATGGGCGGCTTGGATATTAGTGTAGCAGCTGAAAATGTACGGCGGTTGTTTAAAAGATAATTTTAAACATGGGAGATAGATTATATGGATACTTGCAATGCCCAGATACACGAGCTTTATAATTTTTATAGGGAGTATTTGCTATCTGATGTTATAGCTTTCTGGGAGGATCGGACAATTGATCTGGAGTTTGGTGGATTTATTACAGGTTTTGATCGTACTGGTAATATAATTGATGAAAGCAAGAATACATGGATGCAAGGCCGCCAGGTCTGGATGTTTTCCACACTTTATGAAAAGGTGGAAAACCGTGAAAAATGGCTTCGGTTGGCTCGGCACGGTCGCAATTTTCTCGCCGAAAGGGCTTATGCGGGTAATGGACAGTGGAACTATATACTTGGCAGGAATGGCTCAGTAATTCAAGGACCAGTATCGGTATTTGGAGATTTGTTTGCTCTGGAAGGTTTAAGTGCATACTGCCTTGCTTCCGGTGACAGAAGAGATTTAAAGCTTATAGAAGAAACGCTGGAGGCTGTGACAATTGAGCTTGAGCAGGCAGCTTTTCATAGGATTGCACCTCAAAAACGGTTTGAAGGAACGGAGATTCAAGGAGTTTACATGATAGCCTTAAATTCACTTGAACCAGTAGAACGACTACTTGGTGACGGTAGGGCAAAAAAGCTTAGGTGCCTTTGTCTAGAAAAGATTATGACCCGTTTTTCAAATCCTAAGGCAGGGCTTATGTTTGACATTCTTTCCGGTGAGGGTACCAAGGTACCTGGCTCAGGAATATTGGTAAATCCCGGGCATACCTTTGAATCTATGTGGTTTTGCTTAGAAGCGGCAATGCAGCTCGGAATGGAAGAATATATTCAGCCTGCGGTTAAAATTATTGAAGGTACGCTACGTATAAGTAAAGATTCCCAATATGGAGGAATATTCTACATGCTGACACCGGATGGTGGAAAACCAGATTTCTGGGACTGGATTACTGAAAGAAATTTAAAATATGATGAAAAAGTATGGTGGACACATGCAGAGGCTTTATACAGTTTATTGCTAGCATCTGAAGTAGGTAAGAGACCTGAACTGTTTAGTGAATTTTTGAGTCTTCAGAACTGGTGCTTCAGCAATTTTGCTGATAAAGAATATGGGGAATGGTATTATGTTTTGAATCGTAATGGCATACCGCGGCTTGATATTAAGGGTGGACTACAAAAATGTGCTTTTCATTTGCCTCGTGCTTTGTATAAAATAATGATTCTTCTTAAAAAAATATCGGAAGGAAATTATAAACTATGAATAGTTATAAATTAGTATATGCCTCAGAGCGTGATATTACGGTAGATAAATTCTGGAATAATGTGGATTACGCATTAATATCAAATTATCCATGGGATGATAATGGGTATAAGCCTGAAGTCCGTGTAAGAGCAATATATACAAATAAAGGAATTTCAGTCTGTTTTGAGTCTTTTGAAACAAAGATTAAGGCGGAATATACACAGCAAAATGATCCTGTTTATAACGACAGCTGTGTAGAATTCTACGTTAACCCTTCCCCCGAAACCGACAATCGTTATATGAGTTTTGAAATAAACTCAATCGGAACCATTTCTGTTGGTATTGGGACAACCAATTCAGACCGTGAAAAGGTATATGTTGAAGACCCGGTAGGCTTTTATGGTATCAAGGCATCCGAAACTAAGGAGTCGGTACAAAATTACCATAAGGACTGTTGGGCAGTGAGCTTTACTGTTCCTTATGAGCTGCTAGATAAATATTACACGGGCCTTGATTTTAAGACTGGAAAGGTATTCAAAGGAAACTTTAATAAAATTGGTAGTATGCCAGCCAAACATTATGGCTGCTGGAACAAGATTGAAAATGACATACCAAAATTTCATTTACCACAATACTTTGGAGATATGATTTGCGATTGATTGCAGTGCCAATGAAGCTGGTATATACATCCAGATAAACTTGTTCAAGATTTATAATCATCCTAAGGTACAAGCTGCTCTTTATGGCTTAAGGCCTGTAATTACAGGTGTTATATTGTATGCCGGTGTTAGTATAGCCATAAAAAACGATATAATTGCTGCCGAATTTGATAGGCTTATTAATAATGGTTATTACCTCAATATATTAGGCTTTAATATATTTGAATTGAAAAGTATACTCATCGTTGCTGTCGCCTTTGTCTTGCTCAAAAAAACAAAAGTCAGCCCGATATTTTTGATACTTGGCGCTGGGCTTTTTGGTATATTTATTTTCTAATGATGGAGGTCTATTATGCCACCGGTATCATTTTTAATCAAACCTGCATCAAGCCTATGCAATATGAGATGTAAATACTGCTTTTACGATGATGTTTCAAAAAATAGAGAGATTAACTCTTATGGAATAATGAACTTTGAAACCCTTGAAATTCTTTTGGAAAAGGCGCTCTCATATGCTGATAAAAGATGCGATTTTGCATTTCAAGGCGGAGAGCCCACGTTAGCTGGTCTTGACTTTTTTAAAAAGGTGATAGAACTTCAAAAAAAGTATAATTCTAAAAATGTTCAGATAAATAATGCTATTCAAACTAATGGGTATGCTATTAATGAAGAATTTGCAAAGTTTTTCGCTGAAAACAGTTTTCTTGTAGGTTTATCATTAGATGGTAACCGTGAGCTGCATGACAGTTTACGAGTTGACAGAAGTGGTAAAGGAACTTTTGATAAGGTTATTAATGCTGCAAAGCTATTTAACAAGTAT
The DNA here is from genome assembly GCA_023433945.1 of Bacillota bacterium. GTDB lineage: Bacteria > Bacillota > Clostridia > Acetivibrionales > DSM-1351 > Ruminiclostridium. Next base: position 17,480 of record JAEYTP010000066.1, read on the forward strand.
AATGTTGAATATAATATTTTATGTGTTGTTAATAATTTTGTTGCAAGGCACAGTAATCAGGTTTATAGTTTTTTCAAGAAGAATAAATTCAAATATTTGCAATTTATCCAATGCCTTGATGGCTTTGATGGACAGCAAAAAAATTATTCTCTTACACCAGAAAGATATATATCTTTTTTAAAAAATTCTTTTGATAATTATTACAATGATTTTATTAGTGGTAATTATACAAGTATTCGGTTGTTTGATAATTATGTCAGCATACTGGCTGGAAGGCCTGCTGAGGCATGTGGAATGAACGGCGTATGCAACTGCATTTTTGTGATTGAGAGTGATGGGAGCGTATATCCGTGTGACTTCTACGTACTTGATAAATACAGGCTTGGAAATATTAGAGTAAATACATTTGAGGAAATGTGCGACAATGATATTATTAAAATATTTATTAATGAATCAAGATTCATAGACCAGAAATGTTGTAAGTGTAAATGGTTGAATATTTGTAGAGGGGGTTGTCGAAGATGCAGGGAGCCCTTTATAGATGGAAAACCATCATTAAACATGTTTTGCCAGAGCTATTATCAATTCTTTGATTATGCGTATGACCGTATGAAAAAGATGGCAACGAGTAGCACCTATAATAATACCTGCGGTTAGATATTTACTTTACCTATGCAAAAGGTGGATTTAAATTCAGAGTGCATGAGAAATCTGTTAACAGATTGAAGAAGCAGTTAAAAGAATTAACTAGTAGAAGGAGGGAAATTTTATTCAATTTTCCCTCCTTCTCGATTTGGCGCGCCCGGCAGAGATCGAATCCACAACCTTTTGGTCCGTAGCCAAACGCTCTATCCAATTGAGCTACGGGCGCATAACTTTATCGTGCACATAATATGATAATATATTTTGAGCAAAAAAGCAACTATTATATTTTGTAAATTTTTGTAATCTATAAAACCTAAAAAAGTGCATCAATAATTATTTCCAACTTATTCAATAGGGTTAAAATCTGCTCAAAGCTGTGATAAAATAGTACTATTCCAAAAGAGAGGAAAAAATTCAATGAAGCACATATTTATAGTAAACCCAGCTGCTGGGAAAGGCACTGCCTTGGAGTTTGTTCCCAAAATACAGGAATACTTCTCACAAAATACAGCAGATTATAAAATTATATATACAGAATATGCAGGACATGCAACTGAAATTGCAAAGGAATACTCAAGTGGAGCACCAGCTAGAATTTACTCTGTTGGTGGAGATGGCACTGTTAATGAGGTAGTCAACGGAATTGCTGGTACCCAGTCTGTGTTGGGAGTTATTCCTGCTGGTTCGGGTAATGATTTTATCAGAAGCATTGACAGTAACATTGATATGAAGAGAGTTCTTGTAGATACCATAGAAGGTGAAGCAAGAAGAATAGACTTAGCACGGGTAAACGATAAATTCTTTATTAATATATCATCAATTGGATTTGATGCAGAGGTAGTGTACAATGCCATGAAGTTTAAAAGAATACCATTAGTACCATCAAGCCTTGCCTATCTGTTTTCAATTATTTATACCTGCTTTAGGAGAAAGATCTCAAATGTAACCCTAAATATTGATGGGCAGCTATATGATAAATCATTACTGCTTGCGGCTGTAGCAAATGGAAGGTTTTATGGGGGTGGAATGTTACCATTGCCAGAAGCTGAGCTAAATGATGGGCTATTTGACTTATGCCTTGTTGACAAGGTGAGCAGAAGACTGATAATTAGCTTTTTCCCCAAATATATAAAGGGAACCCATGGGTCAATGAAGCAGGTAAAGTTTATGAAGGCGCAGAACGTACACATAAAAAGCAACGATATGTTGTGCGTTAATATTGATGGAGAGATAACTACTTCCAAAGAAGTAACGTTTGAGATTTTACAGGGAGCTATAAGGGTAATATATCCTGCAAGCCTTGGAGGAAGCCAGACTTCGTCCGAAAATATTGATTCCCAAACAATTAAAGAGAAGGAAGAACTAGTAGAGGCTAGAGAACGTATAGAGGCATAGTAAGGCAAGAGTGTAAAAAACTGAGAGTGAGTTATTCTTAGTACATTAATTTGACATATAGGGGTGAGACAGAATGAGGTTTATTCATACGGGTGATTGGCACATAGGGAAAATTGTAAATGACTTTAATCTAATAAATGATCAGAGGCAGGTACTAGCCCAGCTGGTTGACATTTTAAAGCAGCAAAAGGTTGATGCACTTGTCATCGCAGGGGATATATATGATAGAAGTGTACCACCCGTTGAAGCTGTCGAGCTGGTAGATAGTATCTTTACACAAATACTGCAAGAGGTGGGGATACCTATACTTGTTATTGCTGGGAACCATGACGGAGCAGGGAGATTAGACTTCGCAAGCAGTATCCTTACCAAAAACGGCTTGCATATAGCGGGAAGAATAACAGAGCCAATCAAGAAAATTGTGCTTAGAGATGAGCACGGCCCTGTTAATTTTTATTTATTGCCCTATGATGACCCTAGAAGTATCAAGAATTTTTATTCTGGTAGGAGTACTGATGAAATAAGTGGTTCTGGTACAACAATAGGTGCTAATACATCAAGATGTGCCAGTACAACATGCTGTGCCGATACAGCAAGCGGGGCCGATGCAACAAGTAGTGCCGATGCAACAAGCTGTACCGATACAGCGCAAGCAAAAATTACTGATTCACAATTAGACAATACAAAGTTAGGTGAACAAATAATGGGGCAAGAAGAAATGCGTGCTACCCATGATTCTGTAATGCAATTCTTAACATCACGAATTCAAGAGAATCTAAACTCAGATGAGAGAAATATTCTGGTAACGCATGCATATGTAACCCCATTTGGAGAAGAAGCAGCGCAATGTGAGTCGGAGAGGCCGCTCTCTATAGGGGGTACTGATTTTGTTGACCCTAAGCATTTTGATATGTTTCATTACACTGCACTAGGTCATTTGCACAGAAGACAGAAGGCCGGCAGTGAAAAAATAAGGTATTCGGGTTCTCTCATGAAATATTCTTTCTCGGAGGTAGACCATAAAAAGGGCGTTGAGTTAGTTGAATTAAATGAAGCGGGCAACGTTCAGGTTACCCATATTCCATTGGTAGCCGAAAAGGATATGAGAATAATACGGGGCCCTGTAAGTGAACTTATCAGCCCTGAAGTATACAGCGCTGCCAATACTGAGGATTATGTATATGCAATCCTTACTGATAATGATGAGTTGCTGGACCCAATTTCAAAACTAAGGAGTGTATATCCCAACATAATGGGGTTAAGACGAGAGGTGGAGAGGCTTCAAAAAGACAGTAGAACCTCTGCTTCAGAAGGTTACAAGACAAAAACAAAATTGGAGCTTTTTGAAGAATTCTATATGTCAATTGAGGGTAATGAGCTAGATGATGACAGCAAGTCTGTTCTTACTGATATTATAGAAGAGGTTGAAAAGGGGGAAATGGCATGAGACCGATAAGACTTGTAATGAGCGCGTTTGGTCCATATGCCAAACTGCAGGAGATAGATTTTAGCAGGCTTAATGAACAGATATTTGTAATATCAGGGCCAACGGGTGCAGGAAAGACAACGATATTTGACGCCATAAGCTATGCACTGTTTGGAGAGGCTTCCGGAAGCAGCAGGGACAAGGATAGCCTGCGCAGTGATTTTGCTGCGCCTGAAACAGAAACTTTTGTAGAGCTGGAATTTATTCTTAGGGGAGAACACTATACAATTAAACGAAGTCCTCAGCAACAGCAGAAAAAACAACGTGGTGAGGGCTTTACTACAAAGAATGCAGATGCACAGATCGAAATGCCGGATGGACAGATTATTACCAGAATTTCAGCTGTAGATGATAAAATTACTGAGCTAATGGGCATAAACAAATCGCAGTTCAAGCAGATTGTAATGCTTCCTCAGGGAGAGTTCAGAAAGCTGCTTGAAGCAGAGAGCAATGAACGTGAGCTTATTTTCAGAAAGATATTTGGAACAGAGGCATATGCATTAATTCAGCAAAAGCTAGATTATAAGAAAAAGGACTTAGCAAGAGTTATACATGACTTAAAGCTTCAGCTTATGACACATGTAAAGCATGTGGAGTGTGGTCAGAATGAAACTTTGAGTAAGCTTCAGGGTGATAACTATATTAATGTCCAAATGTTTTTGGAGCTGCTAGAAGGGCAGTGCAAGCAGGAGGAGGGTGAGCTAGCTGAGCAAAAGCTTAAGCTTTCTCAGTTACAAAAGCTGCAGTCAGAGAAAAAGGAACAGCTCGTAAAATATACTGAGGTAAACAGGCAGTTTGAAGAAGTTAAGCAGTTACAAAGTGAACAGGTAGAGCAAGAGAGTCGTAGGGCTGAATATAGTGCTAAGCAGCGTGAGCTGGACTATGCTCAAAAGGCTCTTTCGGTTGTTGAAATAGATGAATCGGTAGAAGCCTTGAAGGTTGCCATAAAAACAAAAACAGAGCAGCTAGTGATGGCTCAACAGGATAAACAGCAAAAGCAGCAGGAATTAGCAGCTAAAGAACAGCTTCTAGAAAAAGCAAAAGAGGCTGAGCCGCAAATAAAGCAGTTGGAAATTGAGCATGCAAGGCTAAAAGGTATGATAGCAAAGGTGGCAGATTATGAAAAAAATACTCTGCTATATAAAGAATATGGTACAAAGCTTAGTACTTTGAGTGAAAAGCTTTCAAAATGTCACAAGGACCTTGAAGCCTCTAAAAATAATAAAAAGCAGCTAGAGCTTGACTTAAAGAATATTCTGCTTCAAGAGAAGGACTTTGAAAGACAAGAGGGCGAAATTCAACAGCTTAAAAACTCAGTTGATAGTTTAGCTGGTGTAAGGCAATTAGCTAAAAGGCAGCTTGAATTTCTAAATAGCTTTGAACAAAAGCAAAATGAATTCAACAGCTTTGAACAAGGCTTTATACAAAAAAGAAAAGAATATCTAGATATAGAGGATAGCTACTTAAAGGGGCAGGCTGGATTACTGTCAAAGGGACTTAAAACAGGTACACCTTGCCCTGTATGCGGCTCTACTGAGCATCCTATGCCTGCAAAAGTGTCACAGAGTATGCCTGATGAGCACCAAGTGAAGGCTGCCAAGGCAGAAATTGATAAGCTAACCTCAGGGAGAACAGCATTACTAAATGAACTGTCTGTTATAAAGGGCAATATAGAATCCAACGAGGCAGAACTATTGGCTAAGAGTGAGCAGTTGTCTGGTACAGCACGGCTATCAATAAGTGAGCAGCTGCTAGAGATTAAACAATCGCCAGTAAATAAGCAGGTATCCGAAGCTGAGCAGCCTTCTGCTAAGGAACGACTTAACCAGCAAGCTCAGCCTATTAGTCGGCTGAAATCTGAGCAACTAAGAAGCGTGGTTGATATTAAAGCCTTTGAGATAGCTGTAATAGACAAGGGTACACTGCTATGTAATTTTATAAGGGACAAGCAGGAGCAGCAAAAAGTAAAGCGGGCTTCTATTATCAAGAGATCAGAGATAGAACAAAGGCTTCAACAACAAGAGAATATTGCAAAACAGCTTGAAGATGATATAAAGGATGGTCAACAGCAGGAAGTTAGATACTCTCAAGAATTTGCTCGCCTAAAAGAGTGGTTACAAGGAGTAAATGCAGATATTCCCGAGGAAATTAGAACAACTGCCAAGCTCAATATGAGACTAAATGCCATTGGAGAACAGATTTCAGCACTTGAAAAGCAAAAAAAGGATGCTCAGCAGGCCTTTGACTTTTCAAAGGAGCAGCTCAATGCGGCAACCCTAAATGTGGCAACCCGAGAAGAAGCGCTCAAGAATGCAAGCGAGGATTTAATAAGAAGCACAAACCGACTGGGTGAGCTGCTCAAACAGGCAGGCTTTGCGGATTATTTACAGTATCGAGAGTGCAGAAGGAGCCAGCAAAGCATAGAAACACTTAAGGCAGAAATCAATAAATATAACGAGAGAGCTAACGAGCTCAAGACTCTTATAAATAAGCTGCAAGAGCAGACAATGGGCAAAAGCTATGTGAATATTACCGAGAAGCAGCAAGAGCTTGAAAGCATAGAATTACAAGTAAGTACTGTTCAGGATACTCAAACGCTTATTGTCTCAAGACTGATGAACAATAAAAAAATATTATCCAGCATCAAGCAGGTTAATTCACAATTAGAAAAGCAAGAAGCCCAGCAAAAGACAATTGTGCATATGGCTAATATTGCAAATGGTGATAATGCTGAGAAAGTTACCTTTGAAAGATATGTACTGGCTGCATATTTTGATGAAATAATAACCGCAGCAAACCTTAGACTTGAAAGGATGACGGGCTCTAGATATCAGCTCAAGAGAAAGGAAGAGCGAGGCAAGGGAAGAGCCCAGCAGGGCCTAGAGCTTGAGGTTTTTGACAACTATACGGGAAAGAGCAGACATGTAAAAACACTTTCTGGCGGAGAAGGCTTCAAGGCATCTCTTTCACTAGCATTGGGTCTCGCTGATGTAGTTCAAGCATATTCAGGAGGAATAAGCCTAGATACTCTGTTTGTAGATGAAGGCTTTGGAACGCTTGACCCAGAGTCACTAGAGAGTGCAATAAACTGTCTGATAGATTTGCAGAAAAGTGGTAGGCTTGTTGGAGTAATTTCTCATGTAGCAGAAATCAAGGAGAGGATAAGAAATGTATTGCAGATAACTGCTGAAAAAGAAGGTAGCTTTGCTGAGTTTATTGTGTAAATGCATATAATAGCGTGATTGTAAAAAAGTATAAGTGCCTGATAGTAAAAAGTATATGCGAACCTGTTTTTAAAATGTATATGGGTATTGTTGGAGAAATATTTATAAGTGCCTGATTTTATAGAATAATAACTAAGTAGCAAATACGGGATTGTAGAGTAATTAATAACCTATTACTCTACAGTCCTTTTTTATATTCAAAACTTTCTTGAAATGCATGTTAATAATATTCAAACATTGACAACAGCAGGTTTTAATGTGGTAAAAATATGGAATACTAAGAAAGGAGCATTATTATATAAAACAAAGAAAAGGATTAAGCTTAATATGAAAATTGCGTTACTCACTGAGACATATTTGCCATACATAAATGGGGTAGTAACTCATGTAAGCATGTTAAAAGATGGACTTGAAAAATTAGGTCATACTGTGTTAGTAGTCACTGCCGACCATACTACAAGAAGGCATTATATAAAGGATGGTGTAATGCACTGTCCTGCGGTGCGTTTTAAAAGAATATACAACTTTGGAGTGGCAATGCCTGTGAGCCGCAAAAGGGTAAAGCTGCTTAGAGAATTTAATCCTGATATAATCCATATTCATAATGAATTTGGGATAGGCTTATGGGGAATCTCTGCTGCTAAAACGCTTAAGAAGCCATTGGTATATACGCTCCATACCATGTACGATGAGTATCTTTATTATATTGCACCTAGAAAGCTTATCAATCTGGCAAGGAGGTTTTCGCATAAATATACTGGTTACTTTGCAAAACGAGCAGCAGCACTAACTGGGCCGTCAAAGAAGTGCTCAGAATACTTCATAAAATCAGGTATTAGCAAGCAGGTGAACGTAATCCCCAATTCGGTGGAATTAGAGAGCTTTCTGCCTGAAAACATAAAGAAACTACCGAGTAGTGAAATACGCAAAAAATACGGAATAGGTGAGCATATACTGCTTACATGCTTTGTTGGAAGATTAGGAAAAGAAAAAAGCGTTGATGTTTTATTAGATTATTGGGCAAAAAGTGTTACTCCAAAAGATAATATAATGCTAATGATAATAGGGGATGGGCCCACAAAAATTGAGCTTGAAGAGCAGGCACAAGCACTTGGAATTTCTAGTATGGTTGTGTTTGCTGGTAAGGTTCAACACTGTGAGCTTCCGCCTTATTATGCAGAATGTGATGCATATATTACAGCATCGCTGTCGGATACAAATTCTATATCCATGCTTGAGGGTATGGCTGCAGGTTTACCTGTATTTTCAAGGCTGGATAGGCTAAATGAGGATCAGGTAATAGAAAATGAAAATGGTTTTATTTTTAGAGATGCAGAGGAAATGGGGATTAAGCTCAGGCAGTTAAGAGATATGAATAAGTATGATGTGCTGCAATTAAAAAAAAGAGTATCTCAATCTGTTACTAAAAGTGGATGTATAGACCTTGCAACAAATGTCCTTTTTGTGTATGAGGGGATTATCAAGAAAAAATAAATAACGTAAGAAAAATAAATACTATTGAGATATACATAGAGGGGTAAAACCCGATAAATGTCACATTATCAAGTTCTACCCCTCCTATATTCTTAAATATCTTAAATTACTTGTTTTTGGCAGCTCTGCTTAAAAATTTCTATTCAGCAAGCTTTATGTTTCAGCTTACTTTTTAGCAAGCTCGGCTCTTCCAACTTCTTTATTTATCCAAAGCAAATGTTTATGCTTCTTTCTTAGCCGACTCTGCTGCTTCAGCCTCTTTCTTTGCTAATTCTGCTGCTTCAGCTTCTTTTCTTGCCAATTCAGCCATCTCAGCTGCATTTGGCTTTAATACCATCACTCCATATGGTGGAATGTCTAGGTATAGCCTTTGAGGTCTTCCATGTAGCCATTCTTTCACTGGTGTCACCGTAACTTGCTCGCTATCACTAGTGTAACCACCATACTTTTCATAATTACTGTTTAGAATAACATTGTAGCTGACATCATATGGAGTACCAATTGCATAGCCTTGTCTTCCAATTGGAGTGAAGTTGCAAACAAAAATCAGGAAGTCTTTAGGGTCCTTCGCTTTTCTAATAAAAGAGAAAACGCTGCTTTCGTTGTCATTACAATCTATCCACTCAAAGCCATCATAGCTGAAGTCAACCTGATGTAGTGATTTTTCTGTAGCATAAAGGTGATTTAAATCCTTTACATAGTTTTGCAACTTCTTGTGCATATCAAAATCAAGGAGATGCCAATCCAAGCTCTGATTCTCATTCCACTCTACAAACTGCCCGAATTCTCCACCCATAAATAGTAGCTTTTTGCCAGGATGGCCATAAGTATAGCCATACGTAGCTCTTAGACCAGCAAACTTCTGCCAGTAATCACCCGGCTGTTTATTAAGCATTGAACACTTTCCATGAACCACCTCATCATGTGATAATACCAACATAAAATTCTCATTAAATGCATACATAAGGGAGAATGTAATGTTATTGTGGTGATAACGTCTATAAATAGGGTCCATGCTAACATACTTAAGCACGTCGTTCATCCAACCCATATTCCACTTGAAGGTGAAACCTAGACCGCCCGCATGAACAGGCCTTGTAATCATTGGCCAAGCGGAGGACTCTTCTGCAACCATCATTATGCCTTTATAATAGCTAAATACAGTAGTGTTTAACAGCTTTAGGAATTCTAAGGCGTCCAAGTTACAGTTGTCACCGTACTTATTTGGTATCCATTGTCCAGGTTTTTTTGCATAGTCAAGATATAGCATTGATGCAACAGCATCAACTCTTAATCCATCTATATGATACTTGTCCAACCAGAAAACTGCATTAGAAATAAGGAAATTACGAACCTCAAGTCTGCCATGGTTAAATATGTGAGTGCCCCATTCTGGATGTTCACCCTGAAGCGGATTTTCATGTTCATACAGTGCTGTTCCATCAAAACGTGCAAGACCATGTGCATCCTTTGGAAAGTGTGCAGGAACCCAATCAAGAATTACTCCGATATTATTCTGATGGCATTGGTCAATGAAGTACATAAAATCCTGTGGTGAGCCATATCTGCTTGTTGCTGCATAATACCCTGTAACCTGATAACCCCAAGACCCATCAAAAGGGTGCTCGGTAACTGGTAGGAGCTCTATATGCGTATATCCCATTTCTTTAACATAAGGGATAAGACTTTTAGCTAGTTCTCTATAATTTAAAAATATATTATCATTTTCATCGGGTTCAAGTTGGGTACGCCATGAACCTAGGTGAAGCTCGTAAACTGATACAGGCTGCTCAAAAATATTACCCTTTTCACGCTTATCCATCCAAGCACTGTCATTCCAAGTATAGCTATCAATATCTGCAACCACTGATGCAGTTGCTGGTCTGAGCTCAGCAGAATAAGCATATGGATCGGATTTGAGATATATTTCATTGTTTCTAGTTTTAATTTCAAATTTATAAGTATCTCCAGCTTGAACGAGAGGAATAAAAATCTCCCAAACTCCAGAAACACCTAGTTGACGCATTTGGTGCCTTCTACCATCCCACTGGTTAAAACACCCTACAACACTTACACGCTTTGCATTTGGTGCCCAAACAGAGAAAAGAGTACCGCTAATATTGTTAATTGTCATAATATGAGCACCAAGCTTTTCAAAAATCCTATGATTATTTCCCTGGTTGAAAAGATAGAGATCATATTCTGATAATACTGGCCAAAAACTATAGGGATCATATGTTTCGAAATGTGAGCCACACTCAAAGGTTATATTAAGTTTGTACTCAAATATATCATTTCTACCAGGTATTATTACCTCAAATATCCCTTCGGGATATACTTTTTTCATTAAATAAGAAACGTTTGAAGATGCCTCGATGACGTCTATAGAGTGGGCATCAGGATAATAGGCACGTACAACAATGCCGGGTTCTTTATCCTTTTCCTTAATAATATGCATTCCTAAATACACATGTGGATCTTTACAATTACCCTCTAAAATACTTTTAACTAGTGATGCAGTTGCTTTTGACATTATTTCTGTTCCTTTCTTTAATATGCATAGACCTCAAAATGAGTGTTTATCGCCTTATTATTAGTTGGTCTATGTTTCTTACAGTAATCTAATCTTATAACATACTTTATATTTTAACAACAAAAAAAAATAAAAGGTAGTAATTACCTTTTATAAGTTCTGAATAAATCAGATTTTAAGGAGTTTATTATTGCAAGTTTTACAACTGGAACTTTCTAATTATTTCATCAAAGTTTTTTGACATTTCATTGAGCTTAGAGGTACAGTTTACAACGTCTTCATTGGCTGCAAGCTGCTGTTCAATAGCTGCTTGAGCCTGAGTCATACTACTTGCTAGAGTGGTTGTCATCCCAGATAAGGTATCATTGGACTTATTTATATGGTCTACTTTTGTTTTAACGGATGTTAATTGTTCGTTTATACTAAGAACTTGCTGATTAACGAGAGAATTTGATAAAATAATATCATTGAAAGCAAGCTTTTCCTCATCTATGATTTCTGTAGTATGTAATATAGCATTTGAACTGCGAGTCATACCCATTTTCATTTCATGTATTTGAGACTGTATCTGTTTAATCAATACTGCAATTTCGTTTGAAGACTCTTTTGATTGGGTTGCTAACTTCTTTACTTCATCAGCAACAACAGCAAAGCTTTTTCCCGCTTCGCCTGCACGTGCAGCCTCAATAGCTGCATTAAGTGCAAGTAGATTGGTCTGTTCTGAAATAGTGTTAATAATGTTTACTATTTTACCTATCTCTACTGAATAATTTTGCAACCCGTCGGTAGTGATATTGAGTTCTGACATCTCCTTACTTACGCTTTGAGTATGTTCAATAACCTGCTTAAGCTTATCTTCTCCAATTATTGCTTTGTCTAGCGCTATCCTAGCGCTTGACACTACCTTGCTTGTGTCATCAAATATGACGCGTAAGGATTCGTTTACAGTACTTACAGAGCTTATTACTCCATTTATTACAAATGCTTGATTATCTGCATTTGTAGCACTTCCATCTACTACTGAAGCAAGCTCCTTATTTGCCTCAAGAGATAAATTAGATATGCTTTGCAGGGTATTAAAGGTTGAGGAGATACTAGTGGCATTAGCTGACATTATTCCAATTATATCTTTAAGAAACGCTTGCATTGTGTAAAAAGCATTTGAAAGAGTAGATATTTCGTCACTACCAGTATAGTTTTCCTCTTTTGAGGAAAGGTCACCATGTGATATTTTTTCACTGACACTAATGAGCTTATTAAGAGGCTTTACAATGCTGCGAGCAACGAATAAAACCAAAATGGTTCCTAAAATTATAATTATTGCTAAAAGAACTACCGAAATAACCAATGTTTTTTTGTAGTTCTTGTCGATTTCATCTTTAACTGATTTACTATTTTCTAACTCCGACAGAATTAGTGTTGAGAAGTTTTCCTTTATATAATCAGAGTATCTAGCCATCGATTCGTAACTACCGGCTATAGATACATCTCCTGATTTACTATAATTAAGCAAAGTATCCGCTTCTGATATAAACTTGTTAACAGTATTCGAGAAGGCTTCTGCCGCAGACTTAGTGGAGGGATACGCATTGTTAAGAATAGTAGCTAAGTTGGTATTAGTATCATTTTTAAAGGTAGTAAGGGCGTCTATACTATTACTATCATTTGGATTGGACATTATATTTCTAGCTGTATCTAATGCTTCTAGGGATGAGTTAACAATTTTATTTTCAATGGACATGTTATTGATTAACCCTGTGTATTTATCCATATTTCTGACGTAAACCAACTGCCCAACAATGTTTACAATTATAAGAGCTATTATAGTTGGGAAGAGGCATGCCAAAAGTTTAAACCTAATGCTAAAGGTTATATTCTTTTTACTTTGCATTTTGCCCCTCCTTTAAGTTAAGAATTATATTCTAGTCTGTTTTTTATAACTATTTGCTTATTAGTTATATAAGGCTGCCAGGATATGACAGCCCTATATAGATTAGCAAAGTTATTTAACCTCAGTTTATGATTTTTTGCTGAAGTTCATATCAAACCAAACCGCCAACAACAGTATTAATCCTTTGACTATGTACTGTGCAGCAACATCAGCATTCATCAAACTCATACCGTTATCCAGACTACCCATAACAAGAGCACCGATGATACAGCCATATATTGTACCCGAGCCACCAAGAGTACTTGTTCCACCGATTACTGCTGAAGCTATGGCATCAAGTTCCATATTTACACCAGCTGAACCGGTAGAAGCGTTAAGTCTTGCAGTGTAAACGATACCTGCAATAGTTGATAAAAGGCCCATCAGAACAAAAATACCCAGTGTAACCTTATTAATATTGATGCCTGAAAGCTTTGCCGCTTCTTTGTTACCACCAATGGCATATACATACCTTCCAAAGGTAGTTTTTTCAGCAATTATAGTGAATACAACTATTATTCCAATCAATAATAGAATTGCATAAGGGATACCCATATAACTAGCCATAATTCCTATTACTAAAGCTATTAGAAGTGAACCGCCCACCATTTTACCAATTTCAAGGGATATGGGAAGAACTTCAAAACCATATTTTATCCTTGAACGACGTTTATTTATGGTCATAATAAGGAAGCATACAATAAAAAATAGACCAACTAATACACTTGTATCATTAAATGAAAAGCTCTCGTTTATTTTTGGTAGATAGCCCTGTCCTATTGCCTTAAATGAATTGTTCATAGGTCCGACAGAGTTTCCACCTGTAATAGCTATTACACCACCTCTGAAAGCAAGAAATCCAGCGAGTGTTACTATAAAGGCTGGAACCTTACCATAGGAAATCCAAAAGCCCTGCCAAACACCAAATAAAAGACCAATAGCAAGAGTAATAGCTATTGCTTCAATAGTACTCATACCTTGATTAACCATTAATACTGCAGATATAGCTCCTGTTACTCCAACAAATGAGCCTGCTGAAAGGTCAATATGCCCTGCCACCATTACAAGAACCATACCACAAGCAACAATGGCTGTTGATGCACATTGTAAAAATAGATTTGATAAATTTCTAGCGGTTATAAAAATGCCACCAGTTACTATTGAAAAAAATGCCCATA
>JAEYTP010000092.1 GCA_023433945.1 Bacillota bacterium
AACCATTATTCCAAGGGCCAGTATCATACTGCTCTTAAACTCACCTTTCTTTCGCTCATTAACAAAAGACGAAAATGCTGGAATTCGACCTGCTAACAGCAAAATTGGATAAAGTACAATAATAAGAATTGCCGCAACGCCAGCAGAAATCCACCACGTTTCAAATGCAAACAAAAATGGAATATATGCTCCTAACAAAATAAAATGTAATATCTTACGAAACATTTCGTCTAGTATTTTCAATAATCTTCTTGCTATTAACATTACACTAGCTGCTGGAATAATGTATAATCCAATTACTCCCATACCGTTTATTAATTCTTGCAATATAATTCACCACCAACTTCAAATTTCACTCTCTATTCTACTCCCAACCTTCTCATAAATACAATAAAAAAATAAGCCAACCAGATTTTCTCCGGTCAGCCTTATTCTCTCTTTTTCTATACAACTCTGAACATATTCTGTTTCATCCCATATGCCACCCACAATTTTATGTTAATTCTCTTAATCCGCTTCGTTTCTTCTATCTTGGTAAAACTATGCCCCAATGTGTCGGCACTGTGCCAACTTATGACTTGCACACACCACTTTCCTGCTATGACAGCCAAAGACAATGTTAATCTTTGTTTGCCAACTTAGTCCCGCAAATTATGTCCTCTGGTGATGCCAACATAAATCTCAGTTTCCGCAATTCAAGCCTGCTAGGTAACCTGTCGAGAATGCAATCGTGAGATTGAATCCACCAGTGTAAGCATCCAAATCGATAATCTCACCTGCAAAATATAAACCATTAACCAATTTTGACTCCATAGTTGAGGGGTTAATCTCAGTTGTCTTAATACCACCAGCTGTAACAATCGCCTCTTTTATTGGTCTTGCACCACAAATTGTAGTTTCTAGATTCTTTAGAATATAAACTAGCTGCTTTCTTTCATCTCTAGTTATTTGATTTACAGGCTTGTCCGGCAAAATACCAGATAGCTTTATTATTACAGGAATCATTTTTTGTGGAAGCAAATCGTCCAGTGAATTCTTGAATTGCTTACGCGAATATTTATCAAAGTCTCTCTGAATCCTTTCATCCAGCTTTTCGTTTGAGAGAGCTGGCTTTAAGTCAATGGACAAGGTGATATCCTTAAAATCATAGTCTAGTAAATGCCGGCTGGCACTTAATATTACAGGTCCTGATACCCCATAATGGGTAAAAAGCATTTCCCCGAAATCTGTATATAAGGTTTTATTTTTGGTATTTTTAAAGTTCACCTCAATATTCTTAAGAGACAGGCCTTGCAACTCAGGTACCCATTTCTCCTTACAAATAAGGGGAACCAGTGAAGGCTTAAGAGGTGTGATTGTGTGTCCGAGTTTTTTTGCCATAGCATAACCGTCACCAGTTGAACCTGTACCTGGATATGACATACCGCCAACAGCAAGCACTACGCTATCGGCTTCTAGTACACTATTGTCACAGAGCTTAACTCCCTTAACGCCCGAGTCATCTGAAAGAATCTCTTTGACAGTACATGATGAGCGAATCTCAACTCCATTTTCCCTTAGAAAATCTAGTAAACATCTCATTACATCCTGAGATTTATCAGACACAGGAAAAACTCTCCCTCCTCTTTCAACCTTGGTTTCTAAGCCTCTTTCATTGAAAAAGGATATTAAATCAAAATTTGAAAATGTATAAAAAGCAGAATACAAGAAATTACCATTTCCCGGTGTATTTTGAATAAGTCCCTCTATATCAGTATCATTAGTAATATTACATCTACCCTTACCTGATATAAGTATTTTTTTACCCAACTTGTCATTTTTCTCAAGCAACAGTACTTCCGATCCGTTTTTTGCAGCAATACCGGCAGCCATTATTCCTGCGGGGCCGCCGCCTATTACAATTACTTTGCTCATCTGTTAGCTCCCTCGTTATCCTGTTCACTCTTGTCGTATACCTGGTATTCATCCCAAATCTTTTCAAGCTTTTCAAAGGTATTATATACATGACTTTTTCTTCTCATTCCGACAGCTACTATTAATGCATTGATCACGCTGAGCGGTGCCACCAATGAATCTACAAAGGAAGCCATATCACTTCTTGCATAAAGTCCCATATGTGCAGACTGTGCTACAGGAGATTCTTCGCTATCAGTTATTGCTATTACCTTAACACCTTGACTCTTTGCAAACTGCATTGCTTTTATAGTTCTTCTAGAGTATCTAGGATAGCTGATACCTATGACTACGTCACCCTCCTGCGCATTAATTATTTGCTCAAACATTTCGCTAACACTGGTTGTATGCACCAATTTAACATTGTCAAATATCAAATTGAAATAAAAACCCAAGAAACTTGCAAGCGGCGCTGAACTTCTGACACCAAGAATATATATCCTCTTGGCATGTAGTATTGTCTCAACGATATCGTTAAAACGGTCGTGGTTGAGCTGCTCAAGTGTAATTTTAATTTTGTCCATATCCGATTGCAAAACACTCTTTAGTATATTATCTTCATTAATTCTGTTGGAAGAAACCTCTATCCTCTGTACAGCTGTAAGTTTGCTCTTTATAAGCTCTTGAAGAATTTTTTGAAGTTTAGGATAACCATCAAAACCAAGTTCTATTGCAAACCTAACAACAGTTGATTCGCTTACACCAACTATCTCGCCAAGCTTAGCGGCAGTTAAATAAGCGGCCTTATCATAATGTTTAAGTATGTAGTTGGCAATAAGCTTCTGACCTTTACTAAAATTATCATACTTCTGATTTATCAAAG
>JAEYTP010000093.1 GCA_023433945.1 Bacillota bacterium
AAAATCAATATTCATATTTATATCCAGAATTGCTAAACTGGGTTAAAACAGAATGGGGAAATAAATACGATAAATTAGTTACATCGGCATTACAGACTCAAACAGAACATATTAGATTCCTTGAAGACGCTGGATATAAAAAAAGTAATAGCCTTGAGATGACACGAGTGTTTATTACAAGCTTATACAAAGATTTTACTATTGAAGATTCGTCTGTGTCCTTCCAAAGCATGTTTGAGAATTGTGATTATGAACAACAAGCTAATCTAAGGACTAATGCTTGGCCAAAGTCTTATAGTCATGAAATAGATTTGCAGATTAAAGAATATACAAGGCAAAGTCCTATTTATAATGCAAAGTTCGACTTTGTGTTAGTAAACAATGATGGTAGACATATATCTGGTTGTGAAGCCTTCATCGATTATGAAAATAATACCGCTGAAATCGAAAGGGTTTGCACTCACTCTGACTTTTATAATAGAGGATATGCTCAAATTATTCTTAAGGCTTGTATGAAAAGATTACATGAGAACAATATAATGACAGCTTTTATTGGAGGCTCGAATGACAAGACTAATCATCTGTATGGTAAATTAGGGCATGTAAAAGAGTATGCAAGGTACTCTTTTGAATTACAAACAAATTAGTAAACGATGCTAGTGGAATTTGACAAACACCGTCCGAACATTTACATCTTACCAATAGAAGCAGAAAGACCATATAAAATCAATCGATTTTATATGGTCTAATTTTATTACTTTCCGAAATATCTATCCAAAAGACCTAGTCTGAGTATTCCCTCTTGAAGATTACAAATTAATCTGTTTCTGAGTTTTCGATTCTATCATGTTGAACGTAATAGGTGCTTTGGCTTTACATACCAGTATAATAACAATCACGATAATCAATAAACAGATTGTCCTTATGACATTTTGTCCAATTGGAACAGGAGCCATGTAACTGGTGAAGTTCACCATGCCATGTAGCAAAATGGCGGACAGAATACTTCGATGGTTGCTATCATAAATAACAGTAATTAAAACAGAAAGCAAAATAACAAAAATAAAATAATTGATAAAGAATAATGAAAAGAGGCTTTCCTTATTCATGAGAGCAAAAGGAATATGCCATGCAGCCCAAATAACTCCGGTGATTACACCAGATGTCAAGCCACTCCAATATTTCTGAAATGTATCCAGTAAGAAACCACGCCATCCCATTTCTTCTCCGAAACCAGCGCCTAGTCCCATTAAGGCAATTCCAAGCATTTTCAAGGGGCTTCTGACATTTTGTATGAATGTATCAGAAGATGAAATATCACCACCCAGTAGGTTTTGAATAACAACCGAAATGAGTGTTATGAGCGGAAAAATAAGTAAGATAATGAGTATCCACTTTAATCGAATTAATTTTAAATTGAATATCCTGTATCCAAAATTTTTATATGTACCTGACTTATCCAACCGCAAAAAAAGGAAACCTATGATCGAAGGCATACAGGAACCGATGATTTCAATTCCTGCATTTGGGGCAAGAAACCATATGGCCCAACTAATACTATAGGTGATAAGAATAAATAAAATTACCTTTTTCATATCATTATATTTTTCTCTATTCTTTACGTTTCTCATTCTCATAATGTTATCCTTTTGATTGATTATTTTTGTTCTTCTTTCCTAATGGGGATACTCTCTGAAATGGCAAAAAGAGTAGCAGGAGTAACCTTAAGCTCAAAGGGCAGTACCTCATAGTATTTCATTGCTTTTCCATCAGTTGAAATTTCATGATTCCCTTGGATGAGTCGCGAAGATTCCAGCTTTTGTAAATGCATATATAGTAGCGGACGGCTAATATTCATAATTCTTGCCAGTTCACTGACATAGTGCTTTTTTTGATATAAAATACCCATGATTTTAACTCGGGCCGGATGAGAAAGGGCGTCAAACACTTTCACGATATCCTCATAAGAATAAATAGAATCCGCTTGATCGTCTTTTGGTTGTTTCATTTCTATTCTACTTCCTTTAGTATTTTCTCAATTGAATTTACCTTTTGCTTTAATTCTGCCATATCAGAACAAACAACCTTTACTGCTTCTCGTTGTTCATTTAGCAATTCTTTATACAAATCGTTATTCATAAGGTATTTCTTTTCTAATGATAATTTTTTAAGTCGGAGAACCAAGATGAACCCCATAATGACCAAAAAAATGGTAATAATCACTACAATAATAAATTGGGCAAACTCTAATTCTGACATAAATACCTCCATAAACTTCAAAAATACCTGATAGCTATACTATCAGCCCTAAAAGTGTGTTATTCAATGTTAATGTTTAATTTCATTCCTCTTAATAGTCAACTAAAAATAACACCTGTAATAATATTATTACAGGTGTTATTTTTAGTTGACACATTTTTTCATTTTACCTTTTTAGTTTGAATTAAAAGCAACTTCCTACGAGAAGAACTACGATGTTCGTGCAGTGGTACTGACGCCATATTTCTCCAGGCATTGGTGATGCTGGGCGCACTATCAAATAAAGACACTCTTTCGAGTGCCTTTATTTTGTCTATATATCACTTTAAGCCTTGCAAATGCTTATTTAAAGTATCTGTCCAAAAGACCCTTGAAGCCAGCGCCGTGTCTTGCTTCTACATGAAACCTTTATCGCATTTTAGCTCTATATCAGCGTTTCACTCGCGGTAATTCTAAATTCGCACGATTTTCCCACCGATTCCCCACAAGAAACCTATTCCCACGCCAGCTGCTGTTAACTTTGAATTCGAGAAAAAACAAATCCCAGCTTTTTAGCTATTAAATTCATAATAAAATTCTCCCTTTAAAATGTTTTAATCATTCTCAATTCTTATTCAATCAGCTTACCTTTCTTAAAAAAACGCTGATAAATAAGACTAATAATCATATTGATTGATATTATTGGAACGAGCGCTGCAACAGATGAAAATCCTATGTTTCGGCTACTAGCTAACATCAAACCAAGATCATCGGCAAATGGGTTATCGTTAATTAGATAAGTCCATGTTGATGAAGGTCCTTTTATATCATTTATGCCAATATCAATCCCTTCCTCAGAAATCTTGATGTTTCTGA
>JAEYTP010000096.1 GCA_023433945.1 Bacillota bacterium
TTAGCAGCTTCTTTTATATTGTAAGCCATTTAAAAAGCACCTCCTATTCTCTTACGCCTAGGTAATTGTAAACAGAGTCTACCTTACCTGTAGCAGCAATTTCTAATGTTTTATTAAATACAACTTCTATATCATCAGTCTTAACGTCTCTACCACCAAGGCCGTAGATGTAGTTAATTACCTTAGGTCCGAATACTCCCTTTGCATATAATGCAGAAGTGAAGTCAGTGAATAATGGTCCACCTGCAGCATTAAAGCTTTCAGCCTTATCCATGATAGCTATTGCCTTATACTTTGATAAAGCTTCAGCAATTTCATCAACTGGGAATGGTCTGTATAATCTTGGCTTAAATACTGCAACATTCTTTCCTTGTGCTTTATATTGGTCAGCCACAAATTTTGCTGTACCAGCAGTTGAATTCAATACTACAACGCACGCTTCTGCACCTTCAGCATTGTATTCTTCGAATAATCCGTAGCTTCTGCCAGTCAATTTTGCAAATTCTTCTGATACTTCGAGTACAACCTTCTTTGCATTTACCATAGCTTCTGCCTGCTGTCTCTTGTGCTCGAAACAGTGTGTGAAATGATCCAAAGGACCTACTGCTATAGGATTTTCCCTATTGAGTAGGTATTCAGTTGGGTTATATTCTCCAACGAATGCCTTAACCTTATCATCTTCAACTAAATCAAGATTTTCAATTGCGTGTGATGTAATAAATCCATCTTGGCAAACCATTACTGGAAGAAGTACATCTGCGTGTTCACCTATTCTGTTAGCCATCAACATATTATCATATGCTTCTTGACAATTTTCTGAGTATATCTGAATCCATCCTGAATCTCTTGCGCCCATGGAGTCACTGTGGTCATTATGTATGTTAAGAGGTCCTGAAAGAGTTCTATTTACACATGCCAATACTATTGGAAGTCTAGAACATGCAGCTATGTATAAACACTCCCACATGAGTGCAAGTCCATTAGCTGAAGTAGCAGTCATAGCTCTTCCTCCTGCAGCCTGAGCACCTATACATGCTGATAAAGCACTATGCTCTGACTCAACAGCTACAAACTCAGTGTCAACCTGTCCATTTGATACAAATGTTGAGAAGTACTGAGGAACTTCTGTTGATGGAGTTATTGGGAAAGCCGCAACTACATCTGGATTTATCTGCTTCATGGCAACTGCCATGGCTTCGTTACCACTTAATCTTTCTCTTATAGCCATTATGAATTTTCCCTCCTTACTTTTCTTCTACAAAGTCAATGGCTTTGAAAGGACAAACCTTTGTACAAACGCCACAACCCTTGCAGTGATCATAATCTATACCTGTCATCTTTGCTTCTGTATCAACAATTATTGATGAATCTGGACATACTGGGAAGCAAAGTAAGCATTGCTTACACTTTTCTGAATTCCAAATAGGTTTCATTGAACGCCAGTCACCTGTTTTAAAAAGATGTGCGTTTCCAGCCCAAGGAATATTACCACCCTTTGTGATATCTTTCCATGTAACGTCAGGAGCAACTGTTCTTAATTCCTTGTTGCAACTCATAGTCCCTTCACCTCCTGCATAGCTCTCTCAATAGCCTTAATGTTTGGCTCAATAACTTCTGGTTTCTTAGCAAACTTATGCTTAAAGGAACCAACCATATCGTTAAGGAAGTCTTGCTCCGGCATAACTCCTGATACCTTTACTACTGCACCTAACATTGGAGTATTTGGGAAGTACTTTCCGAGAGTCTCAATTGAAATTGTTCTTGCATCAATAGTACATACTTTTCCTTTGTAACCCTTCAAAAGAGGTCTAACTTCATCTGGAGTTCTTGTAGTGTTAATAATAATAGCTCCATCCTCTTTTAATCCTGCTGTTACATCTACAACCTGGATAAGTGTTTCATCAACAACTACAACATAATCAGGTTCATAAATATTACAATGAATTGAAAGCTTTTCATCACTTATTCTGTTATAAGCTGTGATTGGAGCACCCATTCTTTCTGGACCGTATTCAGGAAAGCCCTGAATATACTTACCAGTATTGAACGCCGCATCAGCCAAAAGTAATGATGCTGTTTTTGCACCTTGACCGCCACGTCCATGCCATCTGATTTCCATAACCTTGCCCATTTGGCAAACCCTCCTCTTTATTTCAATTTGCATAATTGATTACATTAGACAAAAACACCTAGGAAAGATTAATTTTCCTGAAATAATCTTGTCCAATTAAAAGTATACTTGTTTGTTTATTTATTGTCAAGATTGTCTGTTCGGCATTATGACTATATTTCAATGTTTCCAATTTGTTCTTTGTATACAATTTTACATATAAAAAAACTACATTTTCCTAATCAAAATTTGAAAAATATAGTATATATTTGTCAATTTTATATCAAAATAAATAAGCAACTTGTTGTTATGTAAACTTATCTTCTGTTATATGTTCTGTTATATGTTCTTTTAATCGGTTAAAAGCTAAATCATAAACTTTAAAAATACAAGAAAAATCAATCCCGGTATCCCTAAAATTCCAATTATTAATGCAGAAAATTCGTTAATTGCAATAGAAAAATTAAATTTTGAACCTATAATATTAATTATTAATAGCAGAATTACTCCCAATATTGTATTAAGAATTATTTTCTTAAAAGTTTTGGAGATACTCATCTTCTCAACCCCTGTAAATCAATTAGGTTTGTCCCTTTATAATGTATATTTTCCGTAAACATTATTTATGAGTATTTCATTAATATTTTTCAACTAATACCGCTCCGTTTGTATTTATTATATCAATTATATGATTTAATCTATCTTCATCTGCTTTCATGCTTAGTAGTGCATTTCCCTGTGAAATGAGGTTCTCATATTGCTTACCCTTATTCTGAGGGATACCTAAGTCCATAAGACCTCCCACTACGCCACCTGTTACTAAACCGGATATTAGCCCTGTAATTGGTCCAAAAGCTGCTATTGTTCCTAAACCTGGAACAAACATACTAACAGCTCCTGCTACAATTCCAGCAAAACCCCCTAAAATCCCTCCAGTAATAACTCCATCCGATATTCTATTAGATCTATTAGGAGTGAGCGAATATACTTCATTTACGCATACATGTGTTGTTGCATCGTGATTTAACTGTGACTTATACTCCCTTGCATCTCGTACAATAATAGAAATATCACTTGTTCTTAAACCATTATCTCTTATGCTATATGCTGCTCTTTCTGCATCTCCATAGGACATAAATACAGCTATCACTGTTACTGACAATGCTAAAACCTCCAAACAATTTATGGTCTATTTAGCATTGCTTTTCACTTATCTAATTATGCATGCTATAAATATCATTATTATGTGGTTATAATTTTATGCTATCATTAAAATTTCTGAAAATGCCTCTATACCTCTGTAAAAAACATACCAGTGTGGCTTTCCAGGAAAAAATTAGTTAGTTTGCACTTATATTAATAAGCATTATTACGCTTTTTGAATATACTTAATAAGATCTATAGGATTATTTAAAAATATATTAGGTCTCTCTTTTTGTAAATCGTATGGTGAACTATATGTCCATGCAACACCAGCACTAATTGTACCGGCATCTTTGGCGCACAATATATCCAGCGGGCTGTCACCAATATATAGTACTCTACGCTTATTGGTCGCCCCAACCATCTGCATTGCTTTTAATAATGGGTCTCCAAATGGCTTGTGCCTCTCAGTATCTTCAGCACCTATAATAATATCAAAGAAGTCATAGATATCAAATAATTTTAAACCTCTGATAGCCAGCTCTCGGCGCTTTGAAGTTACTACTCCTAGTACGAATCCCATATCTTCTAGCTTTTCTAACAATTTATATATGCCAATAAACAAACCAATATGTCTGTCATGCCTGCTTTCATTATAAGCTCTGTATGTTTTAACAAGCTCGTCTTCATGCCCTGGGTAAATATCCCGGAAATGTTCTTTTAATGGCATACCAATATAACGTATAGTTTCTTCCTGAGGCCTTGAATGTCCAAAATGATGAATAAACGTATGCTTAAAGGACTCCAGTATTAAGGGTATAGTGTCTATTAAAGTTCCATCTAAATCAAAAAAAATGTAATCTAATTTTTTCATTGTACAATTCTCTTCTTTTACTTGTTTAATTTGGTAATTTTATTTATAATCTTATTATATATACATTTTGCATAAAACTGAAATACTATGTATAAATATTTTTAATTTTTGTAGAGGGTGATGTGTTGAACAACAAAACAAAGATCAAGCATTCTTTGCCAAATGTGCTTACTTTCATAAATTTGTCTCTAGGAATAATTGCTCTACTTCTTGCTTTCCAAGGAGAACCAATTCAAGCTTCTTTATTAGTAATGGTAGCTGCACTAACAGACAGATTTGATGGTAAAGTTGCAAGAATGCTAGATTGTACAAGCGAATTAGGTAAGGAGCTTGACTCATTGTCTGATTTGGTTTCATTTGGTGTTGCTCCGATTGTAATATGTTGGAATATTAGCTTTATGACATTAGGACCAGCAGGATTTTTACTTGCAGTTATTTTCCCAATAGCAGGGGCCTTTAGACTTGCAAGATATAACGTAACTACATTTAATAATGTATTTTCAGGAGTACCTATTACCATTGCAGGCGCCTTTCTTTCAATAGCTAATCTATATAACTCATTTGCTATTATTGGTAAAAATTATACTATCGTAAATACAATTATTGTTGCTGTTCTAGTTGTATTACTATCTTATTTGATGGTTAGCAAGATTCAGATTAAAAAAAGATAAAGGCTTAAAATTTGGATTATAAAATAAATTAAAATAACCCGTATTAATGGGTTATTTTTTTATGTCTTAATGAATCATTTAAATCAGCTACTGGGTGTGAGTCTATGTAATATTTATTATTTATGTGTTATGTGAATACAATTACTGCCCTTGGGATCTGGCTCCTCGTACAATTATCCATGTTAATATTATTAATAATACTAAATGTTATGTGAATTTAAAATGTGAGTATAACTAGTGAATTAGTGTGGATAAAACATTGATTTTTACGATTTAATCCACAATGTTCTAGTATTTTGTAGATATCTTACTATAATCCAATATCAGAAAACAAGAAGGTATACTTATTCTGCAACTATAGAAGAACTGTTAAAAAATGACCACCAAGTTGATCATTCTTTACCATCAAGTTATGCTATTCTCTTACTGTTGTATCGAGAAACAGCAGCTGCATCACATAACCATGTCACATTTAACATGTTATCGTCGCGTTGTAGCATTTCACGTATAATCTGATACTTAGCATTAGCAGGAATGACCATTATGCCTTTTCCTCCTGCCCTAAAGATACAATTTTTTTTAAAAAAACTATTTCTTTTTCTTTGTACGCTAATTGTTGCTCGAGATATTTAATTTTCCCTTCCGGGGTTATATAGCCATCTAAATATCTAATGTCCGATGGTAAGGGGTTTGAAAACCCAAAGTGTCTAATCTATAGGATACATTATAAAAAACATGGAATTTGATAGTATTTTATAAAATAAAAAGTCCCAAAACCTTTGATATTAAAGGCTTTCGGACTTTTTGTGGCGGAGAAGCGGGGATTCGAACCCCGGCACGCTTGCGCGCCTAACGATTTAGCAAACCGTCCCCTTCGGCCAGCTTGGGTACTTCTCCATATTTTAAGCTAACTCATTTGAGTTAGCTTATTATTTAATTGGCGGAGAGAGTGAGATTCGAACTCACGGTAGGCTCACACCTACGCCGGTTTTCAAGACCGGTGCCTTAAACCAACTCGACCATCTCTCCATGAATCGTCGCTATTTATTCAAGCGACGAATTTTATTTTACAATGAAATGCGCTATTTGTCAACACTTATATATAAGAACATTTTACCAATCAGCTTATTTTGTCCAATATACTTTTAAGTTCCCCACCATATTTACTATTTGGGTAAATTTTTAAGAAGTCATTTATTGACTTAATTGCCTCTTCATAGCTATTATCTCTGTAATAGCATTTAGCTATATAATAGTGGCAATTCTCCAAGTAAGTATCGCCCTGTGATAAATCAATAGATCTATTAAAGCTTATAATTGCTTCCTTAAATTCTTTTTTTCTGTATTTGGTAACTCCATCATTATATAATTTCCTTGAGGCATCAGAATATGTTTTTGCTACTAAATCATTATAAAACTGGGCGCCTTTTTGTGTAAGATTATTTGTGTCAATCTCATATCTTAGTGTAATTGCACAGTTAACTATATCGTCTTTATTATAATACTCTTGCGCTATCAAAAGAAGGTTATACGTCGATGCTGTATTATCAATTTCAACCTGTTGATCCTTGTTTTTTTGCTCTTCTTCAGCTAATTTTTGTTCTGAATCAATCAACTTCTTTCTCATTGAATCAAGTTCTTCAGTCAAAATTTTGTTTTCCTTAATGGCACTATTTAAGTCTGTCATAGCTGTAATTTTGCTACTTTTCTCGCTATCCAGCTTGTTTTGCATATCACTTACATTATTCTGAAACTTTTCTTGACTATACGCAGTTAATAGCAATATTATAAATGCTCCTGTAAAAAGTATAACAGCATACATCCATATTTGTTTATTTTCATTTTTTTTGTTATTACTCATTGTCTAATCCTCTGGAACATAAATTTTTTCCTTATAGTTACGTTCTACATTTGATTTTTTTGCTATATCAATGGCCTGTATTTCTTCAGCAGAAAGTGGATAATTTGATTTTCCTTTTGAAACAGGCTTTGCATATGTTGATGAACTATCTCTGGCGTAAATCCCACTTACAACAACTCCAGTGTCATTATTGTCTAGCAATGCAATTGCAAAACTTAAATCGCTACCAACATTATCAAATGCATTAAATCTTACAACTCCAACTTTTTGTATACACTGAATTAATAATCTATCTATATGGTTAATTTTTAATTCAATATCGCTATTTTTTTGCTTAACCTGATTAACATCTTCTATACACATATTAAGCAACTCTTCTATATTTCTGTCACTTAATCCGTTCATAAATTTATTATACTTATTTTTTAACTTCTTTAGTTTTTTATTAGTATTTGAAAGAGAAATTAATGTTATTAAAACTAGTAAAAAAAGAATGCCAAATAAAACTAAATACTCAAGTGGAATTTCTAAAAATCTGTTTATTAGTTCTTGCATTATTGTAATGTCCTTTCCGTAAAAAACAATTCAAATGACTTTATTTATTATTTAGTCCAAAAATGCACTTTATTTATATTAATACTTCTCAGATACATATTATATTGCCGCAATAAAAATAAACGCTTAAAATTAATTTTAAAGCCTTGATTTTTTTGCATTATCTGTAAAAAAATCAATTATACGATCCAACTCATCATTTGAAAAATACTCTATCGTTATTTTACCCTTATTATTTTTTGCTAGCAATTTAACTTTAGTTCCTAAAATATTTTTTAATCTATTTTCAATATCGACTATATCGGGGTTTATTTTATCAATTTTCTTAGGAGTATCTTGTTGTATTTTTTTTACATACTTTTCTGTTTCTCTTACACTTAGTTTATTATCAATAATATATCTTGCTGCAACCTGTTGCTTTATCTCCTCAGATAACACAATTAAGCATCTAGCGTGCCCACTACTTAAGTCACCACTAACCACATAATTTTTTATACTATTTGGTAAACTTAATAACCTTAAGGTGTTTGCAATTGCAGGTCTACTTTTTCCCAATGTGTCCGCTATCTGTTCCTGTGTTAGATTATACTCTTCCATAAGTCTCTGGTATGCATCCGCTTCCTCTATAGGATTCAAGTCTTCCCTCTGAAGGTTTTCTATAAGGGCAATTTCCATGACCTGCTTATCAGTATACTCTTTTATTAATACTGGTACCTTTGTCAAGCCAGCTAGTTTAGCTGCTCTCCAGCGCCTCTCACCAGCGATAATTGTATACATGTTATTATCTTTTTTCACGATGATTGGTTGTATTACGCCATGTTGTTTTATTGATTCTGATAATTGGGACAACTTATCATCATCAAAATACTTTCTAGGTTGATCAGAATTAGGCTCTATCTCATTAATCTTAACCTCTATGACTCCTGTGTTATCATCATTGGTTTCACTAGCTATTAGTGCTCCTAACCCTTTACCTAGTCCCTTTTTCATCATTTCAATCATCTCCTTAAGGCAAATCTATGATTTAAAATACTTATTTAATCTTTTTTTTGTATTAGGAAGATTTTTTATCCTCAAAATACTAAATTGTTATTTATTAATGATTTATCCTAATAATAATTAATAATAGATTATCTTTTTATTACTAACTTAACCTCTTAACACCGGATCATCAGAATATTGAATTACTTCTTCCGCTAACTCAATATAGCACTCTGCTCCTTTTGATTTTGGATCATAAAGAATAATAGGTAACCCAAAACTCGGTGCTTCACTTAGTCTTACGTTTCTAGGAATTACAGTTCTATAAACCTTGTTCCTGAAATATTTCTTTACCTCTTCTACTACCTGGATAGATAAGTTTGTCCTCGCATCAAACATGGTTAGAACTACCCCTTCTACCTCTAATTCAGGATTTAAGTGCCTTTGAACAAGCTTAACAGTATTCATAAGCTGACTCAATCCCTCTAATGCATAGTATTCGCACTGAATTGGCACAAGTATAGTATCGGCAGCTGTTAACGAGTTTAATGTTAAAAGTCCTAATGACGGAGGACAATCAATGATAATGAAGTCATATTGTTTTCTTACATAATATAACGCTGATTTTAATCTATTTTCTCTAGATATTAATGAAACCAACTCAACTTCAGCTCCCGCTAGTTGTATATTAGAAGGACAGAGGGTTAGTTTTTCAACGCATGTATTTAATAATGTGTTTTCTATTGGCTCATCATTAATTATGACATCGTAAACGGAATGTGATATGTTTTTTTTGTCTACACCCAGACCACTTGAAGTGTTCCCCTGTGGGTCTATATCTATTACTAATACCTTTTTACCTTTATATGCAAGGCAAGAGCTTAAATTTACTGCAGTAGTTGTCTTTCCTACCCCACCTTTTTGGTTTGCAATGGCTATTACCTTTGCCAAATAAGTCACCCCAATTTATATTAAATTTCCGAAACTTCATTTGTAAATTATATCATACAGCATATAATATTACAAAAAGTATTTTTTTCTAACAAATAACTATGTAGCGTCATTCCCTCGTTAAAATGTTTTTTATTCTTAAATGTTTCACGTGAAACAATATTAGATAAATGCATGTACTTTTATAAAAAAACACTGTTATTTTGGAACAGAAATCATAACTTAAGTCCGAATTAACAACAGTGTCTGGAGTTTTATTAACCTAAAATAAGGAAAGGTACTAAAAAAATCGGCTGTTCATGACCGTGTCAGAATTAACTGGAATATTCATACTTCGTATTCTGTAATGACACCTAGAGAATAATAAAGAAACTCACTTACTACACAATTGAACTGGGATAGTATATAAAATGTACAGAACATAGAAATGTCCATACTAAGTTTAATATATATAGAAAGTATATATGATTCTTTCATACCATTTGATTTGCATGGGTAAAGCTCAGAAAAGTCTATACTATATCTAAATATAATGGATTGGTAAGGGAGTTCTGATACTTGTCTATGTATATATGTACAGAATACGAAGATGATAGTTTCTATAGGTATAATAGCACAATATTTATAATGTTAAGCATAAAGAGGCCTTCATGCTATATTTAAGCTTAAATGTCTTTTGGTTAAGTAATTTATACTGTTCTACTATTTAAAGTTAAGTATAAAAAAATTTGAACTTTTAATTATTCCCCTATATATTTTTTAGAATATAGCTACACATTAAATTCAGTTAATAATATTTTATTTTGATGTTAATCCAACACATAAAGATAGTATTTAAATCTCTATACCACAATGTAATCAGAAAAAGACTTATTTAATATTGTTTAATTTAAAAACTATACTATAATAATAACAGAATCATACTATTAACAAAAAAAAGAAAATGTTTCACGTGAAACATTTTCTTTTTTTAATATATTAAATATCCAAATTAGTTACATCCTTAGCATGAGCATGTATATATTCCTTACGCGGTTCAACTTTTTCACCCATAAAAGTATTAAACAATTCATCTGCTACAATAGCATCCTCTAATTCTACCTTCATAATTGATCTAGTTTCAGGATTCATGGTCGTTTCCCATAACTGATCAGGATTCATTTCTCCTAGACCTTTAAATCTCTGCATATTGACATTGCCGTCTTCTTTTCTCCATCCATGCTCTTTATATATCTTATCTACTCCTCTTTCATCATATGCATAATACTCTTCCTTACCCTTATACACCTTATAAAGAGGAGGCATTGCAATATAAACATGTCCTTCTTCAATAAGAGGTCTCATATACCTAAAAAAGAAAGTCAACAAGAGCATTCTGATATGTGATCCATCAACGTCGGCATCTGCCATAATAATAACCTTATCATATCTAAGCTTTGAAACATCAAAATCCTCCCCAATGCCAGCACCTAATGCAATTATTACAGGAGACAATTTTTCATTTTCATAGACCTTGTCCAATCTTGCCTTTTCAACATTAAGCATCTTACCCCAAAGAGGAAGTATAGCTTGTATTTTTCTATCTCTTCCCTGTTTTGCAGATCCTCCTGCTGAATCACCCTCAACAATATAAATCTCTGTTTTTGAGGGATCCTTTTCAGAGCAATCTGCTAGCTTACCAGGAAGGGTAGTTGACTCAAGAGCACTTTTTCTTCTGGTTAATTCCCTAGCTTTTCTTGCAGCTTCTCTAGCTCTGGCTGCAGTTAGACATTTATCTAAAATAGCTCTAGCTACAGAAGGATTTTCCTCCAAGAATGTATATAGTTTCTCAGACATTACGCTTTCAACAAGGGTTCTAATCTCGCTATTTCCTAACTTAGTTTTTGTTTGTCCCTCAAATTGAGGTTCAGGCAGCTTAATACTAATGATAGCGGTAAGACCTTCCCTGACATCTTCTCCAGATAAGTTTTTATCGTTTTCCTTTATAATATTAAACTTACGAGCATAATCGTTAAAAACTTTAGTAATTGCAGTTCTGAACCCGGTTAAATGAGTTCCTCCCTCAGTTGTAGCAATATTGTTTGCATAACTGAATACATTTTCATTGTATCCATCATTATACTGAAGCGCAATTTCTACAATATTGGCATCTTTGCTACCCTCTATAAATATAACATTATCATGAAGAGCATCTTTATTTTTATTTAAGTATTCAACAAAAGATATGATTCCACCCTCGTAGTGAAGATTTTTTACAATCCTCTCTTCTGGTCTCTCATCAATCAATCTAATAGAAATTCCTCTATTTAAGAAAGCCATTTCTCTATATCTTGTGATCATTACGTCAAAGTCAAACACAACATCTTCAAATATACCTATGTCAGGCCTAAAAGTAGAAGTAGTTCCATGCTCTGTCGTTTCACCAATAACCTCTACAGGGGTTGTTGGTTTACCTTTAGAATACCTCTGTCTATAAATATGCCCTTCCCTTTTAACTATAACTTCCATATATTCAGATAAAGCGTTTACTACAGAAGCACCAACCCCATGTAATCCTCCAGATACACTATATGCACCACTTCCAAACTTTCCACCAGCATGCAATATAGTATGAACTACTTCAAGAGTAGGAATTCCCATTTTTGGATGTATACCTACAGGTATACCAATCCCATTATCAGACACAGTAATAGAATTATCACTATGCACGACAACCTCAATATCGTCGCATCTTCCAGCAAGGGCTTCATCCACGCTGTTTGCAACAATTTCATATACAAGATGATGAAGGCCCCTGCTTGATGTACTTCCTATGTACATCCCAGGTCTTTTTCTAACAGCCTCCAGCCCTTCAAGGACTTGTATTTGACTCTCATCATATGAATTTGAATTCATGTTATTTATGTCACTCATAATACTCCTTAAAACTTCCTTTCAAATCATATAAAAATTAAATATTAGCAATTTCATTAATAAAACCGGACCTTTTTTGCAAGGTAACAGACGAAATAGGAGATAAATAAATCTTACTTTTCTTATCAGTCTCAGTTATAATGAAAGATTTAGGCAAGTCATAAGATATACTCTCTATAAACCCCTCTTCCTCCGCAATTTTGAGAAATTCCTTTGTATCCTTTGAGGTAGTTGTAGTATCTATATCCATAATTGCAATTACATTTTTTATCGGAATAACAACATCTCCACCAATATGCAAAAACATTACCATGTCCTCCCATGAACGTCTATTCTTAATTTTACCCTAACTAATTAATTATTGCAAACTTATCATTCAACAATATTTCCATTAAGCACTCTAAAAAACTTCGAACATTTTCCAGCTACGTCTACAAATTGTTCACCATTTGTGCATGTAATAAAGGTTTGAACTCCCTTAATACTGTTCAATAAATATTTTTGCCTACTATCATCAAGTTCAGACATAACATCATCTAATAGTAGTATTGGCATTTCACCCGTCTCTTTATGAATGAGCTCTATTTCCGCAATCTTCAGAGATAATACAGCTGAACGCTGCTGCCCCTGGGAACCAAATTGCTTTATACTTTTATTATTTATTAAAATATCATAATCATCCCTATGTGGTCCATAATTTGTATAACCAGTAGCAATATCTCTTTGTAAACATTTTTCCAAATAGTTTAAATAAATATCAATAATATGATTTCTTTCATAAATTTGTCCAAAGTCAAAGCTACTATCATAATTAAAGGATATTAATTCTAAATCATCAGATAAAAATTTATGTTGTTTTGCTGCTAAATCAGATAGTTTATCCGCAAACAACTTTCTCTCAATAATAATGGTAGCAGCACATTGAGCCAATTTATAATCCCAAACAGAAACAGTATCTTTCAAATTATTGTATTGAGAGAGATTTTTTAAAAGAGAATTTCTCTGCTTTAAAATTTTAGATAGATTTTGAAGTTCAAAAAAATAAGAAGGTTTAATTTGACTAAGTGTAATATCAACAAATCTTCTTCTTTCACCTGGCCCCTGCTTTATAATAAGTAAATCCTCAGGTGAAAAAATAATAGCATATAAATTTCCCATTAAGGAGCCGATTTTTTTTATAGGAATCTCATTTATTCTAATCTGTTTTTTTTGATTACTAAAAAACTTTATTTCAATTGCTCTATCCAAACCAGAATTATTAAAGCAAGTACAAATATGAAATCCATCTTGCCCAAACTTTATAAGCTCAGCATCCCTTGATGTTCTGTGGGATCTTCCAGACGCACAAAAATACAAGGCCTCTAAAATATTTGTTTTGCCTTGTCCATTATCCCCAAAAATAATATTAAACTTATCACAAAAATTCAGCTTTGTGTGCTCATGATTTCTGAAATTCTTTAATTCAATACTATTAACAATCAAAATTATCCCTCAAAATATTAAGGAACAAGAGGTAAACTCATGTCCCTGTAATAATTATTCTTGTATAACCTGATATTTATTACCCTCAAACTCAACAATATCGCCATTTCTAAGCTTTTTCCCGCGCTGAAGTTCTACATTACCATTTACAGTAATCTCGCCATCTTGTATAAAAGCCTTCGCCATAGCTCCATTATCAACTGCACCGCACCATTTCAAAAACTGATCCAACTTAATAAATTCTGTTGAAATACTGACCTTCTCCATAAAAGTTATTCCTTTCATCATAGGAACTATAAAACCAAGTAAATAAAAAGGCTTAAAACAAGTCATATTTTAAAAATAAACTTATAAATTAACTCTAGCCTAATACTTAATACTTAACATTATTTGATTATATAATACTTCTCATATAAAACCTTGTCCACAAAATTTAAAAATCAAAGGTTATACTAAATCCAAAAAAAGTAGAACCAATTTAAAATGTCTATATAAAATAAGTATTAACAATTAAATCAATAAGAAATATAAAATACTAAATCTAATAATTAATAATTTATAAACTTAATAAAAACATTTAAATAAATCAATAAATAATATAACCAATCAAATCAATATAAATATATCTAAAATAAACCCTGACCTAAATACGGACAGCCTGTATTAGATATGCGAATTCCTTACTATTTTCAACTACTGGCCTTAATGTACATGGAGCATTGTTTGTAATAAAATAAATGACAACCCTATCTTCATCAACTGCTTTAAGAGCATCTATTAAAAATGCAGGATTGTAACCTATTTCCAATTTTTTACCTTGTACATCAACCTTAATCTCTTCTCTAACGGTACCAAGTTCTGCAGTAGATGTTATAACTAATTTATCATCATCTATTAATAATTTAACAGGTGAATTTTTGTCATTCATTGAAATAAGTGAAGCTCTCTCTAAACTAGCTTGAAACTCTTTTGTATTAATAACAACCTTTGTTTCAAACTCCTTATTTAATAAACTATTATAGTTTAGATACTTGCCTTCAATTAATCTTGAAACGATTCTCCATGATTGAGCATCAAATACTATTTGATTATTTGAGCTATAAACATATACTATTTCATCTATTGGTTGTAATATTTTTGATATTTCGTTTAGTATTTTTCCTGGAACGATTACACTAAAGTCACTAATTTCTGTAGCAATAACTTTTCTTCTTAATGCAAGTCTAAAGCCGTCAATTGCAACAAAAACTAATTCACCATCTTTAGCTTCAATAAGTCCACCAGTTAAGACAGGTCTATTTTCATCAGTGCCAACAGCAAATACTGTTTGTCTTATCATATCCTTAATGTCTTTCTGTGACAATGAAAGAACATTATGCTTTTCAACTGATGGAATAGCTGGATAACCTGATGGATTAATACCTTTTATTTCAAAATGTGAGTTTTCACATTCAACAACTACTAGATTGTCCTTAACGTCAATTAAGACTTCACTATCTGGGAGTCTTCTAACAATATCTCCAAAAATTTTGGAATTAATAACAATAGATCCGGTGCTTCTTATATCTGCTTCAACATAACATTCAATTCCTATTTCAAGATCATTACCGGTAAGCTTGAACTTTTCATCAGCATTTAAAAGAATTCCCTCAAGTATAGGTAGTGTAGTTTTTGAAGATACTGCCTTCTGAACAATATTTATACCATTTAATAAATTTTCCTTTGAACAAATAAGCTTCATTTGTAAACCTCCTCTAAAATGCATGCATCTTATATAAAGTAACAGGTCTATAAGCTTAGCATGTTTTTTTATATAAATAATAAATAAAAGTAGTAATAATAGTAGTAAGTCCTGTGAAACCTGTGAATAACTTATAAGAAACTGTGGTAGTAATAGTTTGAGTATGTGAGTGAATTGTGTATTAAATGCTCAAAAATATAAACAAATAAACAAACTTATCCCAAACTAAGAGTTATTCACAAAAAACAATCACCATATCAACAAAAACTGTTGATAAAAGTTAAATAAAAGCTAGTTACCTGTGATGTTTTTCTTTAGCTCATCAACAGTTCGTCTTACTTCAGGACTATTCTTGATGTCTTCAAGAATTTTCTCACATGCATGTATAACAGTGGTATGGTCTCTTCCACCAAAGTCATCACCTATCTTTGGTAAGGACATTTCTGTTAGTTCCCTACAAAGATACATAGCAATCTGTCTTGGGAAAGATACATCTCTGGAGCGTCTCTTTGATTTCAGCTCCTCAGTTTTTAGATTAAAGTACCTTGAAACAGCTTCCTGGATAGTTTTTGAATTTACAATAACAGCCTTACTATTACTAAACATATCCTTTAAAGCTTCAATTGCCAACTCAACAGTTACAGGATTTTCTGTAAGAGTTGAATATGCAATTACCCTATTTAAAGCACCTTCTAGTTCTCTTATGTTAGATGCAATCTTATCAGCGATAAATACCATAACATCATTAGGAACATCTAGATTTTCAAGCTGAGCTTTTTTTCGCAAAATTGCAATTCTAGTTTCTAAATCCGGTGGAGCTATATCGGCTATAAGTCCCCACTCAAATCTAGATCTTAATCTTTCTTCTAATGTGGTAATATCCTTTGGTGGTTTATCACTAGAAATTATTATTTGCTTATTTGCTTCATATAACGCATTAAATGTATGGAAAAATTCTTCCTGAGTTCTTTCCTTACCACCAATAAACTGAATATCATCTATTAGAAGAACATCAATATTTCTATATTTGTATCTGAATTCTTCATTTTTATCATCTTTGATTGCATTAATAAGTTCGTTTGTAAACTTCTCAGACGATACATACAATACCCTTGATGCAGAATTTTGACTTTGAACAAAATGACCTATTGCATGCATCAAGTGGGTTTTTCCAAGACCAACCCCCCCATACAAAAATAAAGGATTATAAGCCTTAGCAGGTGCTTCAGATACAGCAAGTGAAGCGGCATGTGCAAATCGGTTTCCATTTCCTATAACAAAAGTATCAAAAGTATATTTAGGATTAAGATAAGAAGCATTAGTCTCCTCACTATAGTCATTTGATGGCTGATGTGAGTTACTAATTGGCATCTGTGAAGGAATCATAAAATTGATATTGTAGTCTTTGTGTGTTATCTGC
Organism: Bacillota bacterium; assembly: GCA_023433945.1. Taxonomy (GTDB): domain Bacteria; phylum Bacillota; class Clostridia; order Acetivibrionales; family DSM-1351; genus Ruminiclostridium. Next base: position 16,703 of record JAEYTP010000096.1, read on the forward strand.
TTCATTGCAGATTTAATTAGATAAGAGTAGCGGGATTCCAAAATTCCCTTTTGAAAATCAGCTGGTACCCCTAGATTAACGGTATTATTATCCATGGAAATTGGCTCAATTGTCAAAATCCAGGTATTGAAGCTGATTTCCGTCATTTCGTTCTTCAAGAGCTCTAATGTCTTCATCCAAATATCATTTAACTGTGAATTCATGCTTATCTGCCCACCTTGGTAATCCAATATTTAATGTAAAAAACAGTCAAAAAAAAATAATAATACAAAAAAACACGGTACAAACCTTAATATTATTGTTAGTTTGATTTTTGTCTTTTGTGGATATTATTTCTTAAAATAAACATGTTATAAACAAAATTTTATAAATAAAACCGAAGTTATCAACAAGTATTAACTAATATAACATGGAAATGTGGAAAATTCAATACAAATTAATATAGATATCCACAAAAAAATATTTTTTTCCACCAACATATCCACAGGTATTATTAATATTTAATAGGAAATAACTATATATAGAAAACACTAATTTAGTATGCACCACATATTGTTATTTATTAATAAAAAGTAAATATAAAATATATAGAAAACTCTAAAACGGACTTGGCAAATGACCTTGACAGGGTTAGAACACATAATATATAATAGGTTCGGTGTCTTTAAAAAGAATACACTTAAATTAATTATATAAGGTAAACTAGATCGGGGGTGTACCAATGTTAAGAACATACCAACCTAAAAAGAGACATAGAAGTAAGGAACATGGTTTTAGAAAGAGAATGAAGACTGCTAACGGAAGAAAGGTATTAAGAAGACGCAGATTAAAGGGAAGAAAGGTTCTTTCAGCATAAGACCGCATAAATGTGGTCTTTTTCTTTAAATGTGTTATTTTCCTTATTGGGATATTACGTAGCATGAAAAATACTGTGACTTTAAAAAAAAATTATGAATTCTCGAGAGTTTATAAAAAAGGTAGCTTTTACGTTGGAAGGAATATAACTCTATATATCCTTCCAAATAGGCTTACCATAAATAGACTTGGAATATCCGTTTCTAAAAAAGCAGGTAAAGCTGTTGCTAGAAACAGAAAGAAAAGGTTAATAAGAGAAGTATATAAGAACTATGAAGATGATATCTTATTCGGATATGATATAATTATTGCAGCAAGGTCCAATCTGGAGGTACCTAAATATTCAGTCCTTTTAAAGGAGTATAAGTATCTTTTAAAAAAGCTTAATATGATTTGTACAAGCCAGATAGACGAGTATAACTTATACGAAAAAAACATTAAAGACGAAAATGTCATATCGGAGCAATAGGCAGGCGATTTTATTGATTAAGAAATTTTTTATATTACCAATACGTTTTTATCAAAAATTCATTTCACCAATGAAAGTAAGACCCACCTGCAGATTTTATCCTACATGCTCACAGTATGCCATTGATAGTATTATGAAACATGGTTGTATTAGAGGAACGTATTTTGCAATAAAGAGAATATTAAAGTGTCATCCCTTCCATCCTGGAGGATATGACCCTGTAAAATAGATTGGAATTTTACTATAAACCGCTTTAGGAGAATAAAAATATGGATTTTTTAGCCCGTCCGCTTGGAATTTTTTTATACTGGATATACGATACCGTAGCTTTTCAGAATTACGGTCTTGCTATAATAATATTTACACTTCTTGTTAGAATTGCGTTATTTCCACTTACCCTTAAACAGTACAAGTCCTCAGCACAAATGCAAAAGTTTCAACCAATACTCCAAGAAGTACAGAGAAAATATGCAAATGATAAAGAAAAGCTAAATCAAGAAACAATGAAATTATATCAGGAGCACAAGATCAATCCAGCTGGAGGTTGTTTACCTCTGCTTATACAAATGCCAATACTTTTCGCATTGTGGCAGACAATAACTAAGCCTCTCAAGTTTATGCTTGGCTTCACAGAACAGCAGCTTACTGAACTTGCAACTAAGGCAAACATCACAAGTGGCGCATACACAGAAATAGATACCATTACTCACTATGTGAAAAATGGTATGGGTGACCAGGTAGGAAACTTAAATATGTTTTTCCCATCCGAAAATTTTGGTATTAACTTAGGAATAATACCTACATGGCGTCCTGAGACTCTATTTTCTGAGCCAGTTTATCTAATTGTACTTATATTCCCGTTGTTGGCTGCCCTTACTACATTTTTTACATCAAAGTTAGCTATGCCAAAGACTACTGATAAGAAATCCAATCCAATGGGAAATTCTATGCTATATATTATGCCTTTAATGACGTTAATGTTTGCTTTCCAGTTCCCTACAGGATTAAGCCTATACTGGATAGCTGGTAATATAGTCGCTATTGTTCAACAATACTACGTTAACAAATATATCCTTAAGAAAAAGGAGTGATAGAGTATAATGCCAAACAGTATTGAAAGAAGTGCTAAAACTGTGCAGGAAGCTATTTCTATAGCACTAGAGGACTTAAACCTCACTGAGGAAGAGGTCGACATCGAGGTTCTTGAAGAAGGAACAAAAGGTATATTTGGGCTTATTGGCTCAAAGATGGCAAGGGTACTAGTAACACCTAGGCAAAAAGCAGAAACAAAAACCAGAGTGGACATCGCAACGGATTTTCTCTATACTATCCTGGAAAATATGGGTATAGAAGCAGATGTCACAGCTGTTGAAGAAGAGGAAAGCATTGTTGTAGATGTAAATGGTGATGATATTGGAATTATCATCGGGCGAAGAGGCGAGACAATGGATTCTCTTCAATATCTTACAAGCTTAGTGGTTAACAAGAACTTTGAAGAATACAAGAGAGTTATTCTAAATGTTGAGAATTATAGACAAAAGAGAGAGGATACCCTGGTTAAACTAGCAAATAGATTAGCTGATAAGGTGCAAAAATACAAAAAGCCAGTAACTCTTGAGCCTATGAACCCATATGAAAGAAGAATAATACACTCAACTCTTCAAAATAATAGATATGTAGAGACCTATAGTACTGGTGAAGAACCAAGAAGAAGAGTGGTTATAACACTTAAAAAATAATTATGAACAACTAAGAGACATACTGGTATATGCAATTGCATAGATAGTATGTCTTTTTTGAGGATATAGGAATTTATAAGTTTTAGAGTGTTACATAAGTGTTGGTAATGCTGAGATTGAATGTATAAACCAGTAATTCCAGAAGAATAAATTTCTATATTTCGGGATTGAAAAGGGGATTCCCCCTTTCCGGTTTCAGTAGGGTGCTCAGAAACATGAAATGTTTCGTCGAAGGGAACCTAGGATTCCCTAGCGAACAAAAAAATATACTGAGCAAGATAAAATAATAAAATAAAATAAGTACTGAACGGATTTGAGAAGTAAATTTTCTTGTGGAAGTACATAATAATATTATATTAATAATTAATAAAATCTTATATTAGACATGAGGTATGAAATGTACTCTGACGATACTATTGCTGCATTATCCACACCGTTTGGAACGGGTGGAATAGGTGTAATAAGAATAAGTGGAAGTTCAGCCTTTTCAATTGCTGAAAAGGTTTTTTTGTCATCTAAAAAAATGGAGGATATAAAATCCCATACGGTTAATTACGGAAAAATCATTGATCCAATCAGTAAAGAGGTAATTGACGAGGTGCTGCTTTTGAAGATGAAAAAGCCAAATACATTTACCCGTGAGGATGTCATTGAGATACACTGTCATGGGGGAATAGTTGTAATAGATAATGTATTGACTTTATTATATAAAAATGGTGCAAGGCCGGCTGAACCAGGAGAGTTTACCAAACGGGCTTTTTTGAATGGAAGAATAGATTTATCTCAGGCAGAAGGCATCATTGACTTAATTAATGCCAAAACCAAGCAGAGCTCAAAGGCGGCAGTAAATCATATTGAGGGCAAGTTATCAAAGAGGCTTAAAGAAAGTAGAGAAAAGCTCATTGAGCTATTGGCACATATTGATGTTACTGTAGATTACCCTGAGCACGACATAGAAGAAATTACAGGTGAAAAGGTATTTGAAGGTATAACAGAAATAAAGAAAGAGCTTATCAGGTTGTCGGATACCTTTTCAAGAGGTCGAATCCTGAGAGAGGGTATTAATATAGTTATAGCAGGAAAGCCAAATGTCGGAAAGTCTTCCCTACTCAATCAACTTAGTGGAGAGACAAAGGCTATTGTAACTGATATCCCAGGAACAACTAGAGATACTATAGAAGAGTATATTAACATCAGGGGTATACCTGCAAAGATAACTGACACGGCAGGCATACGAGAGACAGAGGATGTAGTAGAAAAAATAGGAGTGGACAAAGCCAGAAAGGCTATGGATGAGGCAGACCTCATAATCTTGATGGTGGCAGCAAATAATGGGCTTACACAGGAGGATGAGCAGCTTATTAAGGAAATTCAGGACAGGAAGCATCTTGTATTGATAAATAAAACTGATTTAGCTAGTGAGGATCAATTAAATTTGCTTGTGAGCAGCATAGAAAAAGTAACATCAGGTAAGATATTAAAGGCATCTGTCAAGGAAGATGTGGGAGTAGAAGATTTAGAGGACAGTGTTGCTAATATGTTCTTTAAGGGGAGTTTATCTCAAAATGATGAGGTGCTTATCACGAATATTCGTCATAAGAGCTTGGTGGATAAGGCTATTACGGAAATAGATCAAGCTATAGAGGCATATAACTTTGGAATGCCACTTGATATGGTTACAATTGATATTAAAAATGCCGCTGACAGCATTGGACAAATTACAGGAGAATCAATTTCTGAAGCAGTAATGCACAATATTTTTAGCAGATTCTGTTTAGGGAAATAGGTGAAAGGAAGCAGGACATATGGATTATTTT
>JAEYTP010000113.1 GCA_023433945.1 Bacillota bacterium
AAGGTTCTTGGACATGGTAAGGGAAGCAAAATAATCATTTTCAAGTATAAGGCTAAGAAGAACATTAGAAAGAAGCAAGGACACAGACAGCCTTACACAAAGGTTCAGATTGAAAAGATTAATGCTTAAGGTTAGAACATAATGATTAAAGTTAAGATAGGCAAGGATAAGGATGGAGTATTGAAGCATTTTGTTGTCAGCGGACATGCTGGCTACGATAGGCAGGGCAGAGATATAGTATGCGCTGCAGTATCAACTGTTAGTTTTACTACAGTGGGTGCTCTGATGGACTTAGTTGGTATTAGCGATTTCTATACCGAGAGAAATGGGTATATGTTTTGTAAGCTTGATATGGAGCTCTCTCCTGATAAAAGGCATACAGCTGATATTATAATGAAAACAGCAGAGATTGGCTTTAAACAAATAGAATTATCCTATCCGAAATTCGTGAAGGTAATGGATGAGGAGGTGTAGTCTCGTGATAAAGATTAATTTACAACTTTTTGCTCATAAAAAAGGTGTTGGTAGTTCAAGAAACGGCCGTGACAGTGAAGCTAAAAGATTGGGCGTTAAGCGTGCTGATGGTCAGTTTGTTTTAGCAGGAAACATTCTTGTTCGTCAAAGAGGCACTAAGATACATCCTGGTGTTAACGTTGGAAGAGGTAAAGATGATACCTTGTTCGCACTAGTTGATGGTAAGGTTAAGTTTGAAAGACTTGGCAGAGACAAGAAACAGGTTAAGATAGTAACTGAAGCGTAAGCTTTAATATGGTTATTAATTGACTTCAAGGTAGAAAATGTGCTAAGCATTTTCTACTTTTTTTGTACTTGATTTTTTGAGTATGGTTTTTTATTATGGAGATAATACTTGTAAAGTATATAAAGTATATGTAATTAGGTTAACCTAAAGCATATTTGGTTTATATAGTTTGCAAAAGTATTCATCCCGAAAGGATTATTTAAATGTTTATAGATAGTGCAAAGATTTTTATTAAAGCTGGCAATGGAGGAAATGGTGCTGTATCTTTCCACAGAGAAAAATACATAGCTGCTGGAGGTCCCGACGGTGGTGATGGTGGAAGAGGCGGGGATGTCATCTTCATAGTGGATGAAGGCTTAAGTACACTGATTGATTTCCGGTACAAAAGAAAGTATGCTGCCGAGAATGGACAAGATGGCGGTGCTGCAAACTGTACAGGCAGAGATGGACAGGATATCATAATTAAAGTTCCATTAGGGACAATGATCAAGGATGAATTAACGGGTCTTCTTATCGCTGATATGATTAAGCCTGGGCAAAAAGAGATAATTTGCAAAGGTGGAAAAGGTGGAAAGGGTAATCAGCATTTTGCTACTCCAACAAGGCAGGTTCCTAACTTCGCAAAAAGCGGAGACCTTGGTGAAGAACGATCATTGGTGTTAGAAATGAAATTGATTGCCGACGTTGGACTTATTGGTTTTCCTAATGTAGGTAAATCAACAATTCTATCCATGGTATCTGCTGCAAAGCCTAAGATTGCGAATTATCATTTTACTACGCTTATACCAAACCTCGGTGTAGTCAAAATTGAGGAAGGTAAAAGCTTCGTAATGGCTGATATTCCTGGACTAATTGAGGGTGCTCATGAAGGGGTAGGCTTGGGGCACGAATTTTTAAGACATGTTGAGAGAACAAAACTGTTGGTACATGTTGTGGATGTATCCGGAATTGAAGGTCGTGATGCTTTAGAGGATTTTGACACTATCAATAGTGAGCTTGAAAGATACAACGAAGTTCTTGCTGGCAGACCACAGATTGTTGCTGCAAATAAAATGGACATACCGGGCTCCGAAGAAAACTTTGAGAAGTTTAAGGCTACTCTTGAACAAAAGGGCTATAAGGTTTTTGCAATATCTGCTGCCACAAACAAGGGATTAAAAGAGCTAATGTATTATGTAAGTAACACATTGAGAGAATTGCCCGATACAATTCTATATGACGAATCAGATAAAGACGTGGTTGTTTATACTGCTGAAGAGGAAAAGCCTTTTGAAATAAGAATTGAGGACGGGGCGTATATTATTGAAGGAAACTGGATAAGAAAAGTTGTTGGTTCAACAAACTTCAGCAATTATGAGTCTCTTCAATACTTTCAGCGCTCATTAAAGAAAAAGGGTGTAATAGATAAGCTCGAGGAAATGGGTATAGAAGAAGGAGATACCGTCAAAATATATGATATAGAATTTGACTATACCAGATAGAGAGGGAAAAGTATGTTAACAGGAAAACAGAGAAGCTATCTAAGGTCACTAGCCAATGACCTGCAACCTATATTCCAGGTTGGTAAGGGTGGTATAAATGATAATATGGTAAAACAATTTGCTGATGCATTAGAAGCACGAGAACTTATAAAGGCAACTGTGCTTAGAAATGCAGAAACTGAAACGAAACTTGTTTGCGAGGAAATTGCCGAGCTGACAGGTGCTCAGATTGTCCAAGTAATTGGAAGCAAATTTGTATTATATAAAAAATCTGAAAAGAATCCAGTAATTGAGCTACCTAGATAGGTAGCTTTTTTGAAAAAATAAGCACTGAACGGATTTGCGAAGTAAATTCTCTTGTTTTAAAGATATAGTCATCAAATAATACTCTCTTGAATATAATGAAACTGATTGTTAAAAATTAGGTTTAAAGTAAAGGGAGTGACGACATGAACAACGACACAACTTCAAAATCCGATACTTTTAAATGGCTTGAAGAAAAAGACATTAAAAATCTTACAGATGAAATGCTAATTGAAAAGGTAAACAGTACTAGTAATACACTAAAGCTCTGCAAGTTATATCAGATGAATGTAAAAGGTGATTACGGTAAACAAAAAATAGCTAGTCTCAGAGTTGACTTTATAAGTCATCAGCTTCAAATGCTTAAAAGAGAATGCTATGAAAGAGGAATTAGCCTCAGGCTTAATAGCTGAGGCTAATTTTCTTCGTCATTTT
>JAEYTP010000024.1 GCA_023433945.1 Bacillota bacterium
TGTTCTGTGGCAAAACCGTCCGATTGGATTATGCCTGTACTATAAATGTGTGGATAGTAGCGACGAAGATTTTGGTACACTGCCGCTTATAGGTTCATACGGAATTGATTATCTCATAGGAGAAGAAGCTTATCTTGGTAAAGGTTTGGGTAAAGAAATCATTGCCTTGCTTGTGGACAAAATCTTTTCATTTCCGGATGCACAGAGAGTTACTGCTGACATTGACAAAGAAAACAAGGCTTCCGAAAAAGCACTGTTATCATGCGGCTTTACGTTGTTGAATGCCGAAAGTAGCCGCTATATCATTTGTAATGAGTTCACACGTATACAATAACTAAATGACTTTCGGCAAATGTGGTCCGAAGTTTACTTTTAATATTATTATGCAGCATTCAATATAAAGTCAAAATTTAAGGCTCACAGATAATTTCTGTGAGCCTTTGTATTTATGCTTTTTAGCCATTTCTTTGTCACACATAGTGCTGTTTCATCTACTCTTGTTGTACATGCCTATTTTTGCTTCTCTTAGTGTACATGCTCTTGCCGTGCTAGCTCCTGCTGCTCATGCTCTTTTCTTACCTGCTCAAGCATCATGTCCTTGACCTTTTCAAGTTCAATGTACCATATTCCCTCGAATAGTATTGTCTAATACCATTCTGTACTTTTTATATACCATTCAGTACCCTTAAATACCATATAAGTTTATCGTGGTGTAAGTAAAGTCTTGGTCAAAGTGTGCATATTAAGTTAGAGTAGATTAAATCATTGTACCTATTCGTTTTATAGTTCAAGTTTAGACATTAATCTTAATATATCATAATGTGATTTCCCATCTAATTCAATTGCATAATATTTACTCATAACAATTGAAACATCATAATCATCTTTTGTTACTTCTCCAACACTTACAACATAAACTTCCCGCATATTGCTATTCTGAAGTTTCATATATGTTTCATATATATCTATTTGAGAATACTGCGGTCCATTATTATCCCTGTAGTATTCACCAAATAAAACCCTACCTTTTCTTCCATCCTTCATCTGTATAACAATATACTTATAATCTGTTTCATGGACGAAATCAATCATAATACCTGATACTTTACGGGTTTGTCCAATATCTTTTTCTGATATATCATCAATCTTTTTATGAAACAACAAAGGTTCTTTATCATCTAAACCAAGTTCTCCATTTGGATCGATTAAAGTAGCTTTACCTTTTGCAATTATGTTTGAATCTCTTTTTGAAATTGTGCTTTTGCCTTTTTTGGTAACATCTCCAGTATTATTTTTCTTTCCATAGTCAGGATTCACATACTGCTTATATGCTCTTTTTAAGGCATCCTTGATATGTTTTTCTGATAATAAAGCATAAGTACTAGAATCATATATGCCTTTAGTTTTTAGGTCATTTTCATGCTCGACAGAATAAGGACAATCTTCCACATGTTGTTCGATTATTTCTTCACCATTAATTTTAGAACGTTTTGTTCTAAAGAATGTTCTTTTAGTTCCCTCTGCATATTCTATTTTTGCAGAGCAATTATGATTAGGACAATAAACATTATCCCTAATTTGAAAAAATAATTCTTTAGTCATATCTCTAATGTCGATATCTTCAATTCTTCCATCTTTCCTAATTGTGGCAGTTTTAATTGATAAGGCCATTTATATCCCCCCTAACAAAAAATACTTTTATTTATAATAATATCCTATATTTTGCATCAATGGAATATTTTTAATAAATTTTAATGTTTCTATATATTTTTCTATAGATCTGCAAATAAAAATAACGCTAACCATTAGAATAGATAGCGTTATTTTTATTTACAAAGCCATTATATTTAATTTTTCCAGCTTATCTATTTCCTTTAATTTCTTTTGGGGAATTACATGTATGTAAATATCATATGTTGTTTTTATACTCTTATGGCCTAACTGCTCAGATATAGTTTTTACATCTACATCAGCTTCAAAAAGCCGTGTTGCATAAGTATGTCTCAGTGTATGTATTGATGTGCCTGTAATACCTATTTTATTTACTATTCTTGTATATTTTTCTTGTATGTTTCTTGTATATGGTATTGTACCATTTATAGTAGGAAACACCAAATTGCTTTCTGACCATTCTATACCACTGTCATTGATTGCAGCTATTTGCTTCTCCTTATGCTCCTTTAGTATATCTACTAAAAATACTGGAATTACTACTTTCCTGATGCTTGATAACGTTTTGCAATAGTTTTGCACCTGCTGTACAGTTTTCTTATCTTTTGCATAATAGTCATGTACTACCATAACCTTTTTGTTTATGTCAATTATTCTATTTTGAAAATCTATGTCTTTCCATGTTAATGCTGGTATTTCTCCAAGCCGTGCACCTGTATTAAGATAAGTTAAGAATAATGTTCTACTCTCTTCATTATCTAATTCCTTTATAAAATCCTTCTGTTCCTGTATTGAGAATACTCTTAATCTCCTATCATCTCCATGTGGCAAAACTACATTCTTTGCAGGATTCTTCGCAAATATTCCTTGCTTAACTGCTTGTTCTAAAGCTCCACTTAAAATGTTATAAACCTTTATAACCAATGAAATTGATGTTTTCCCATTGTTATAAATGTTATCTAGCATATACTGTATTTGCTCTCTTTTAAGCTTGTTAAGCTTAACACCACCAATATATTTATCAATATGTACTCTCTTGTTTGTAATATAGCTTGTTCTTGTTGATGGCTTTAGGTTCCTCTTAAACTCATCCATCCATTTGATAATCCATTCACTTACTGTAAAGTTACCCTTCGAGGCATCTATACCTAACCATAGATCTCTTTTTAGCTGGTCTAAAATCTTTACTGCTTCCACCTGTGTTTTAGCATATTTATAAACTTTTTTAGGTTTGCCATCTTCCTTAATTCCTATCTGTAGTTGTATTAGCCACCTACCGTCTTTTCTTAAGCTTATTGAACCCTCATTGTTTGCTCTCTTCTTCCCCATTGTTTTCGCTCCTCTCTAGTACTTAGGAGGGTTATACCCTCCTAAGTACTAATTGCTTATTGAACATATTCTGATGTTTCTAGCCATACTATAAACTTAGATTTTGGTATTACTACACGTTTAACTATTCTTTTAGCTGGAAAACCTTTCGTCCTACATAGCATATATGCCTTGTTACGGCTTATCCTAAGTATTTCTGCTACATCCTCCACGGTTAAAGTTATAGGAAATTCTTCCATTGTTTTATTTACTGATTTCATATTTTCTCCTATTCCCCACCCGACAAGGACATCTTCTCCCTGTGGGTGGTCATTGTATCGCTTGTGATTTATATGTGTCAACTGCTATAATTCTTTATTTCCAGTCCTTAGACGATAAATTTATGTAATATTTTGCTATTTGAGGTGGATCATAATTAAGCCATACCCACTCTTCTGCAGTGTCTTTTATTATTTTTGTTTGGCAGGATTTTTTTAGGTCAGCCAGTTTATAATGATTCCATCCGTTATTTAGTAAATAATTGTCATATAAATCCGGTCCATTTTTATTCCTGTATCCACATACTATCATTTTACATCTAGCATTTTTAATTAATTCAAGCATTATAATTTGCTTTTTTAAATCCATTTCATACTTATAAACATTAGTTGCATTTTTGCCTCTAAGCTCATGGCAATATGGTGGGTCTAATAGCATAAATGCTTTTTCATTTGTTACATATTGAGCAATTAGCTCCATTGCATCAATATTTGTTACCTTTACATTTTGAAGTCTGTCATGTACGTATTTTAGATTTTTGTGTAGTATTGAAGAATACTCGTCCTGTGTTATACCTTTTCGCCAATTCTCTTTGGTTGAATTAAATGACTGAGTAATTAATATAAATGTCAACTCTGCTTTGGTGAACTCGTCCAATCCTCTAAAGTTATTCTTATCTGCAAGTTTTGCCCTTATAAACTCTTGTTCAGAGTATTTTAGTTTAAGTAGCCTTTCTAATAACTCTTTACCCTTTTCCTTATTAGCCATTAGACAGAAAAGACTTGTTAGTGTCCCATCGAGGTCATTTATTACCTCTATGGGATGTCTTGCTTTATTTAATGTAACTGCTGCACTTCCCATAAATGGCTCAATCCATATTTCACTTCCCCAGCATATCAAGCATAACAATTGAAATATAACTCTATACTTCCCCCCGTACCATGTGATAAATCTTATATTCATTAGGCTACCTCCTTATTTTCGTCAAATGTCAGTACACTAATCACACGATATTGATAACCATCTTCATTTGTTAATGCCCAGTCATAGTTTCTACCTTTATTTGCTCTTAGTATTCCATATGCCTTAAGGACCTTTAGTAATTCCAGTTTGCTGTATCCCCAATCTTGTTCTGATACCATTTCTTGAAATTTTTTCTTTTCAATATCTATGTACCCTTCATCAGTATGCAGTTGTAATCTCTCTTTTGCATACTGTATTATCTCTTTAATTATCGTTTGTATATCAACCTTTTCTGTAACATCCAGCTCTTCCAAAGCAGAATATTTTTCTATAAGTCTGGACCGTGTATTATTAACATCTTCAAAGTCAAAGCTACCTTCCATATCAAGTAAAAAGTTAAGTATATTTCCACTTTTAAGACCACTTTTTTTAACTCTTTTAATTTCTGACCATCTACCATCAGATGACTCTACTACTAACCCAATTGATTGATTCATTGAGCTTTTGTCTACCAATCTTACTGCAAGTACTTTATATTCCTTCTTGTTTTTATATATTTCTGTTGCTGTTTCAAAAAAATTTTTATTCATGTTAATGAACCTCCGTATTTTAATTTTGTGAGTAACTCAAGCGCTTTTGTTTCTCTATGACTAAATTATACGACATATTTTCTTAAGCAAAATATCCTGTATAATATATTGTTTAATACTTTAGATATGCTCGCAAATAAAAAAGTATATCCTCACACCATTATAAGGATATACTTTTTTATTTATTATGTACTCTATTTATACTTTTACGGATATTTTACAAGTATATTTAATGCTATTTTTACTATTCTTTTTTTGTTAAACTATCCAGATTGATAGAGTTAATTTCTCTAGACTCACTCGCTCCTACATCTTTGTGTTTATTTTTTTTACTAGCATACCTTCTTATCGCTGTTACAGCCTTAATACACTCTATATGTTCAGATAATACCTCCACATAGTCATCAAGCACTCTTTGCCGCGTATTAACAAAATAATCTATATCCACTGTTTTAAGCTCTTCGGACAGCTTTTCAATCTTTATATCATAAGCATTCTTATACGCCTCCCCATATTTTATAAAATACTTAAGCATATATATCTCTATTTGTCCTTCTATTTTCTGTGTATCCTGTATATCTGGTTCTAACTCCTTAAGATACTTTCTTAGTTCCTGTTCATGCTTTTTTATCGAAACAGGTTTAGTAGGTTCAGTTGTTTTTTTAGACCTAGCTTCATTTTTATAATCTTGATATTCGTCTTTTTCTTTAAAATACTTTTCCCATTTTTCTTTACCAAACCCAGTAATGCTAAGACATCTTTGCCCATAGAAAAATTCTGAAGGTACACCAGTTTTAATCTGTAGTTTCTCTGAATATGAAATCAAAAATGCATTCCCCGCGTACTTAGATGTAAGTTTATCAAGCTTAGGCTTTGATAACTCAAACATCCCCATGAAGCTATCTTTATTATTTTCATTCCCTTTTACTTTTTTTACTCCAAAGCTATGCTTTACACAATCCCATAAGATACGAATAATTGTATAATTAATGCGCCTATTTAATTTAACGGTATCCGTCACACTCTTCTTATGTACTTTATTTTTTCTTTCCATGTTCATTCTCCCTAATATGTATTTTACTTACTATAATAATAAAGGATAATAAACAATAAATGTACTAGTTTTTTGGCAAAATGGCAAAAACTACCCCAACCACTCAACCAATGTTCGATACATGTCCAAGTCATCACCCTGCAAACTCCCTTTATTGCCCTCCAAATACTTTATGTACCCAATCATATCTGATGTAAGGTTTTTTTCATCTCTAGCTCTACTCTTTTTTGAACTCATACTTATAATTCTAGCAAGTTCCCATCTGTCTTTCTCTGATAAACCTGTAACCATCTCATTACATTGTGGTATCTTAATTGCAAACCCATCTAATAATGACTTTTCTTTGTATTTCTTAAGCAGTTGCTGTATTTTGTCCTTATATATCGATAAATCTTTATCCTTACTGCTAAGTATTATTTTTATAGCATCTTCACCTATTACTCCTTTAAGCTTTGTAAGGTCATAACTAATTCTACTTCTGCTAGTATGTTTATTAGTAGCACAGCCATTAGCAGTACTTATTCCCCTATAAGTTTTGTATTTATCAGATAAAAATTCCTTAGTGTCTGGCTTTGTAAAATCAGTTTGCATCACTAGTTCTGTAAGTAGTATTAATAATTCCTTTGCCTGCTCACTTTGCCTATAGCCCGCAATACTATCAACAGCAATAATGGTTCCATTTTTGTACATTAAACCTATACATTGCCTCAATAGTCCTGTAAAGTTACTGTCTGACATAATCCTCGCCCTCCCTTTAACTTATTCAATTATTTTTTTTCAAATTATTCTATTTTTCATTTTACTTATTCAATTACAGGCCTTTCAGTACGATACTTTTTTAATAAAAAACTTACCCCAAACTATCTAATTTTCATACTTTTTTATAATAAACATCGTTACTGTGCTGAATATTTTTCAAGACAATCAAAAATAATTCAATCATTTTTATTCAATTATTTATGTTTAAACTATATATATTTATTAGTTATAAATTAAGTATTTCTATACGCTTAAACAATCTATTACATTAACATAGCTTTATTTTTCTATAACTAGTCACAACTCTGTATAAAACCTACCTGTATACAGCCCTATGCTTTATTACTTCAAACTTCAGAATTATTCTTTATTGCTAATGAATCATTTTTTCACACTAGCCATCGGTACGTTTATACTTTAAATGTATACAAAAAAATAAGGAAGCCACAATAGACTTCCCTTTAAACCTTATTTAATCTCTTCTTTTACGATACTTGCCTGTTCGAATTGCTACTCCCTTATGTAATGCCCTAAGAAAATCATCATCTACCATTGGTTGATATCCCCATGGCATTTTAACCATTAATATTGGTCCAATACCATCTACACTAATAACATATGAACCATACTCTAGCTGTTCAATATGCACTCCGTTCTCACTTAATACTAACATACTATCAACTCCATAAAAATTAATAATAAATATTAAAAATAGTGTTGTATAGCAAGCCTATAACCATCAAAAAGGTTGATGCATCCTCGTTATCTGTCATGTTCTTTTCCCCTCCTAAAATAGTGAAGGAGTTATCTCTCGATAACCCCTTTGATTATTATTTTATTTGTTTTATATCCTTTATACATGAACTGTTTATTATTTTATACTGTATGTATGTTCCTGTATTTAGATTTGATGATGAATGTATTTTGGTTTTATTAATATGTAGTACTCTTATTGCTTTATATTTTTTATACTCCCCAATAAACTGTTTCAATAACTGTGCATCTTCAATTCCCTTAGCTATTTTTTTATTTTTTATTGCCAAGTTGTAGTAGTCCTGAAGTAGCCTCATATCCTTTAAGTTTAATAGGTCAAAGCAGTCTGTTGTATCTAGTGTACACTTTATTATTCCTCTTGCGTTATCTTGTACGTTAGTTATTGCTAAAGCTGTATTAAGACTTTCATAAAGCTTAATATTTTTAATCAATTCTTTATCTTTAATAACTTCTTGTATATAACCTGAGTCGTACACACCGTATAGTGTTATTTCTTTTTTAGATACAAACTCTAAATCCATTTTATCTTCACTCCCTACATCATCTATTGTTGTATCGAATTCTGATGTAGTAAGTATATCATAGCAATTGTCAATTGTATCTATTAATTCATGTTCTTCTATATTGCTACTAATTCCGTGCAATCTTTGTTCCCTCCTTAAAATAGTGAAGGAGTTATCTCTCGATAACCCCATTTTGTTGCTTGTATTTATACTTTTCTTACTAGGAATGTAATAGAACCGTCTCCGTATAAGCTTTTTACTTCCAATACCCTATTATTTGTTAACTTGTAGGTTTTTTCTAATATAGGAGATTTTGCATCTGTTAACCCACTTTCTTCTCCTGGGTCATTCTTATGTTTTTGCCAGTAATCTACTTTAGTCTTTGCATAATCAATTGCTTGTTTGATTACTGTTGGATTGTATTTGCTTGATAATACTTTTTGCATTATATCTAACCCATCTGAGTGTTCTGTAAACATTACTCCGCCCCAGAAGTCTACACTATCTATTGGTTCGCTATCCCAACTAATTTTACTGGTGCCTCCGTAGGGTACTACTAATGCTTCCTTTGGTATTACATAACCATTCCATTGTAAATACTTTTCTGCATATGCTTCATCTGCTTGCTTTCTTTCTTCAGCTTTCTCAGCTTTAAATGCTGTTGGGTTCTCTTTGTATGCCTTTATTCTTAAAGCCATAGCCGCTAATTGGGCTCTATCTGCTGTTTGTCCATACCCAAATACTTTATACCCACTTGCATTTCTTCCTGCTCCATCTGTTAAGTATTCATTGTAGGCTGCATTTATATAAGCTGCATCCTCCGACTTAACATCATTAAACACTACTTTGTTTCCTGTATATGGCTCTATTCCTAATGCTTTGCATGTGTA
The DNA here is from genome assembly GCA_023433945.1 of Bacillota bacterium. GTDB lineage: Bacteria > Bacillota > Clostridia > Acetivibrionales > DSM-1351 > Ruminiclostridium. Next base: position 8,792 of record JAEYTP010000024.1, read on the forward strand.
CTTAATCATTAATTCTCTTGGTATAGCTATTGTTGCAGGTACTTTTTCATTCTTATCAACTGCTCCAATTGTTCTAGCACTTGATATATACTTGTCATACCAGTTTTGAGTTGATGGCTTGCTTTCAACTGTTTCATCAAGTATTCTTGATATTATAGTTAAATATTCTGCATATGTAATTTTACCATTTGGATTGTAGTTATTATTACTTGTCCCTTGTACTAAGCCTTCCTGCCTTGCCTTCATTACATCATTATAATACCATGTGTTTGGTTTTACATCTGAGAATTCCTTTACTGTTGCTTTTGTATCACTTATATCTGCTAGTGTTATGTTGGTTTCACTTAATGAAACCTTTGATTGCGCTTGAGTATTGTCATACATTTTTACAGATATTGTTGGAGACACACTCATAATATCTGCTATGTCAGTTGATGACATTGCAAATGTTGGTACTACTTGACCTATCAATATTATAAGTGTTAATACTGAAACAACTATTTTCTTTACGTCGATAAATTTTTTATCCATGGGTTTTCCTCCTATATTAACTAATAACTTACAGCACATTTTGTTATGTATTTTACCATAATTAGAATATTGGTGTATATATGATATTTTATGTATATTAATAGCACTAGATTTCTATGTAGCTCTGGTTCTTATATTTTGGGGGTATATATTGTGAGGGTAAGATAATATTTACTACTAAAATGTAATAATAAAGGCAGGGTATATTAAATTCCCCTGCCTTTATTGTAATATGAATGTTAAAAATATACTTATTTTAGTATTTTTTTCTTAACTTGTACATATGTTTTATTGAATATACTACTTACTTTATGTCCTTTAATAACTGACGTCCCAAATTACATTATTTATTTTAATACTATATTTTTTAAAAAGTCCCATACTAATGTACCCTCTACTGTACACTGTTTTTTTAATCAGAAGGAACTCAACTACCCATTTTTCTATTCTTCATCAATTATTGAATCGTAAGTTTAATATTGTTGAAACCACTAATCTGTTTCAATATATATACTTACCTGTTAGCTAATATTTTTTATTTATAGAATTTCTGATAGCATATTATTGATAAACATCTGTAAATCTTAATAGTCAATGATTTCTTCTTTATCATATATTCTGATTTTTCTGTAAAGCGTTGAACGTGAAACCCCTAGGGTTCTTGCTGCCATTGCTAAGCTCATTTCTTTACTTTTCCACTTTTCATATATTTCGTCAAATGCATCTAGTCTTTTAGGTGGTCTACCATTAAACCTTCCCTCACTTTTTGCTATTGCTATACCTTCTGCCTGTCTTTCAAGTATATACTCCCTTTCCATCTCTGCAATAGCTGCAAATATATTTAACATTAATCTACCAGCTGGTGTTGTTGTATCTATATATTCCTTAAGACTTATAAACTCTACTTTCTTTGCAGCTAAAATATCCATAAGCTCAAGTAAATGTTTAGTATTACGACCAAATCTACTAACACTCTCTACAACTATTGTATCTCCTTCCCTAACATAGTTAATAAGTGCTTCTAATTGTGGTCGCTCTGAAATTGTAGCCTTTCCAGTCACTTTTTCCATGAATATTTTATCTACTCCGTTTTCTTTCATGAGTACTTCTTGCCTTGCTGTGTTCTGATCCTTTGAAGACACCCTTATATACCCTACTTTCATATTGACCCTCCTGTTTTTAACTAGATTGTTAAATGCTTTTTTGCTTTTGAAGCATATTTTGAAACTGTTCTATAAGCTATACTCTAATAAAGCTACAATAACTACTATAAAAACTGTTTCAATAGAGCTGATTTTTACCTTTTAATACAATCAATATGAAGCATGTTCTAATAACCTTAATTGAAATTATAGAGCATGACCTGGAATCTTATTTTCATTTTTAGAGCATGTTTCATATACTTATAATTAATTTTAGAGCAGTATGTAAGGTATATATTTTTTGGCAAAATGGCAAAAACTTTATTGTATTTGACTACTTGGATAACTCCCATGAGCAAGTTTTAGAGCATATATTAATCAACATATAATTTAGTGAGAGGTTTATCTCCCCCTAGCTATTATTTATTGGGGTATAACTAAACTACAATACCTTTACGTCTAAAAAGAGGTAGGGAATAGAAACATTCTTTTGGTTGATGTGTATAGTAACAGTACTAACTTTGCTACTTTTTTGAACAACAGTATTACATAATAGACAGACTCATAAAATAAGTTATTGACATAGATAGTTTTTAGATAAATAATGTAATAGTAAAATAATTCTATAAATTTATTTAATTACCAATGGAGGAATACAATGGACCTTTTAGACATCCCTCAAATACCGAATGAAACTAATTATTGGATAATACGTTCAGGCATAGAGAGTACCTATTTTGATGAGTTCGCTATGTCAAGCTGTATAGCAGTCGGCTGGGACAGAATATCGGATATAGAAAGAATAGGACAAATTAAAGACATTGGATATGTAAAAAAGATAGTTAAATTAAATTATCCTGAGCTCTCAGCGCATCTTTCACCAAGGGCTTTGTCTAGAAAAATTAGCGATATATCAAGTAAAGTCTATAACTTTATTAATGAATTAAAAATAGGTGATATAATTGTTACTCCAGGAAAAGATGATGTTCTGATTGGTAAAGTATCTGGAGACCCTTACATAAGAGAGCCTTTTATAAGAAAGAAATGTGAGTCATTTGAAGAAGAATTAATAGGCCATTTAAATAAGGCAAGAGATGTCCATTGGATTAAACGAATTAATAGAAAGGACTTAGAGCCTAACTTGAAGCTAATACTAGGTGTTTATCATGGGATTGCTCACCTAAAGAACGAACAAGTAATCACTGAAATAAACAGAACTCTATTTGACTTTTATGTAAAAGAAGATGAAGGTCACTCAATATTTAAGGTTAGAACACAAGATTCTATAGACTTTGATAAGTATACATACTTTATAAAAAGTTTACACCATATTTATAATATCTTTAGAAATGACTTTGAAAAGAACAACTTATATATAAAATCGAATGTTCAATCCCCAGGACCAATTGAACTTATTGGAGAATATGGATTAATATCAAAGATAGTCATAGCTGCAAACGCAGTGTTAAAAAATGATGATACCGCATTATCTTTACTGACATTAGACGACCAGTATAGAATAGAACAATATAAAGGGAATAATCCAGTAGAGTATGATTATGACGATTATGATTTTCCCTTTCCAACATATGGGCAATACTGAACTTAAGGAGTAAAATATGACAGTCCCACAAAGCAACGTTATTCAACCTACTTATGATAATGAACAAAATAATCATACTAATAATGTTAATGATACCGCTCAAGCAAAGAAAAAGATTACTTCTCTTACACAATATAAGGAAAACATGTACATACATGGGCATATTATTAAAAAAATATACTTTTGTAATGCACAAAAAAATTACATAATTATTAAGTCAAAAGATGAACAAGTTATGGTTTTTGGTGGAGCTCCAATAGAAATTGAACACTTACTAGCTGAGTGTAAATATCTTACATCTAGTTTGAAATTTTCATCTAGATCTTCTATAGAAATTTTTGATTATCAGAGAGCTGTAGCTATCAATTCTTATTTGCTTGGAGAAATTGATACAAGCAAAAAAATATTGCTTTCTCTTCTAAATAAATTGCATGAGAGAAAAATACTAACTAAAAAGCTGTGGTACATTGGTATTTTTCTAATTGTAACTATATTTATGATATTTTTATCAATTTACTTAGAACACTTTAAATATGTTAGCTTTCTTAAAATAGCTACATTTGGTTCTATAGGTGGTTTTATATCCTTAAACTTAAAGTTACAAAAAGTTAAATTTGAAGTATCAGAAAGCACTCTCAGTTATATTTTTGTATCCATTTATAAAGTAGTTTTCTGTATGCTTACTAGTATTATAAGTTACTTCTTAATAAAATCGGATTTAATACTAGGAGTTGTACAAGCTAATTCAAATAGTGATTTTTTTATTTATGCAATAGCTACACTAGCAGGATTTAGTGAAAGTCTTTTACCCAACATTTTTAAAAGTATCGAAAGTTCTACCTATGATAATGATAATAAGAATGAAAGTAAAACAGATATAAACAGTGATAATGGATTTGGTATTTAGATTATACCATTCAGTATTATTTAATACCATCGTGGTGTAGGTAAAGTCTTGGTCAAAACCATGTTTCCATTAAATTTTAAGGCTCACAGGAAACCCTGTGAGCCTTGGTATTACTGCTATTTTACTTTGCATGCTCTTTTCTTACCTGCTCAAGCATCATGTCCTTGACCTTCATCAGTCTGGTCAGATTTCCTCTTTCGCTCTCATCAAGCTTCATTGTAATATACTTGATGGTTTCTGTGAGCTGAGGTATCATTACATACTCTAGAGCGTTTACACGCCTTCTGGTCTTCTCTATCTCATCTGCCAGCAATTGTGAGGTCTTTTCGGTTTCAGCGAGCTGAAGCATATAGGGAAGCACCTCTGACAATGCTGCTATTGAGCCATCTAGCTCAGCTGAGGTAGTTGCAAAGCCATAGGAGTATACATCCTTTTCGTCACTTTCACCTGTCTCGAAGCTCATCACAGGAACCTCGACACTCATGATATTTGCAGTACCTACTGTCATTTTTACAGTTTGAGTTGGGTACATAATCGCACTCTCTAAAACCTCCGATGACATTACAGCTCTTGCAATCAAGAATTCCTTGTGGGAATCTATTATCATGGCTTCAACCTTCTCACGAAGCTCCTTATTCTTCCTAACAAGCTCAAGGAACTTCTTCATAAGCTCATCACGCTTGTCCTTTAGCAGCTTGTGACCGCGAGTGGCAGTTCTGAGCCTCTTTTTAAGCCTTGTAAGCTCCATTCTGGTTGGGTTTACACGCATAATAGCCAATGTATGTCACCTCGCTCTACTTCATATACTTATCAAAATACTCGTCTCGGATACGCTTAAGCTCTGACTTAGGGAATATTGAAAGAAGTCTCCAGCCAGTTTCTAACGTTTCCTCGATTGTTCTGTCATTTGTAAAGCCCTGTGATACATATTCCTTTTCAAA
>JAEYTP010000041.1 GCA_023433945.1 Bacillota bacterium
TTAAAGAGTTGACAGGGAAAACGCCATTTGAATACATTCGAGCGCTTAGGCTGTCCCGGGCAGCTCTTAAGTTGAGAGATGATAATGTGAAAATTATTGATGTGGCGTTTGAATTTGTATTTGACTCTCATGAAGGCTTTACCCGAGCCTTTTCTAAGCAATTTGGGATTACGCCTCAAAAATATTGCAGTAAGACGCCGCCGTTGAAACTATTTATGCCCTCTCGAATCCGTGACTACTATCTTGCAATTCAAAAAGGAGTGAATGATATGGAGATGAATTCCAACGAAAAGAGCACAAATACTAATACTGTTTTTGTTCAAGTGGTTGAGAGGCCTCAAAGAAAATGTATCTTGAAGCGAGGTACAAAAGCTACTCATTACTTTGAATACTGTGAAGAAGTTGGCTGTGATATTTGGGGTGTACTTTGCAGCATTAAAGAAGCTATTTATGAGCCCATTGGGATGTGGTTGCCTGTTAATATGAGAAAACCAGGAACCTCAGAGTATGTACAGGGTGTTGAAGTGCCGATGGATTATTCGGGTGAGGTTCCAGATGGCTTTGAATTAATTGTGTTTCCACCATGTAAGATAATGGTATTTCAGGGACAGCCTTATGATGACGAAAAATTCCGGGAGGCAATAGGTGAGCTATGGGAAGTTATAAAAAGTTATAATCCTGAGATTTATGGATTTAAATGGGCACAAGAGGATGGACCCAGGTTCCAACTTGCACCAATGGGATATAGAGGGTACATTGAAGCAAGGCCGGTTAGGCAATTAAATGATTAGTTTGTATTAAAAAACTTAAGCTCGGTATGTTGACATAACGTCGATATATCGAGCTTAAGTTTTGTTAAAAATTAAGCAAATGCTTTAGTGATGCCCCCAAAAACTAATTTTTTATCTGAAAAACAAATTTACATAATATACAGCAAAATATTTATGTTTTTTGCTTGACAGAGCGAATAATCTGATTTAAAATAAATTTAGATAGTAAGGAACCAAAACAAACTAATTAAGAAAGGAAGTGAAATATGCCGACAAGTATTGGTTTGGATATCGGGGGAACAAATATCTCAGCTGTAATATGTGATGAAAACGGAAACGTCATTTATTCTTGTACTAGAAAAAGCGATTATTATGGAGATCAATACCTAAAAAATATAGAAGAGATTATTGATAATGTATTAAAAGAGAGTAAGACAGATATATGTGGTATTGGTATTGGAGTACCAGGTACCGTTGATTATATTACGGGAAATGTTATTGTATGCCCTGCATTTAACTGGCAAAATGTACAGTTAAAGGATCGTATAGAAGATAGGTTTGGAATTAGTACATGTATTGATAATGATGTGAACGTATGGACTTTAGCTGAGAAGTATTTAGGAGCAGCAAAAGATTATAATGACTTTGTTATGATTACTATTGGTACGGGTATCGGATGTGGATTATACCTTGGAGGGAAGCTGTATAGAGGGCATAGCTTTGAAGCCGGTGAAATAGGATATTTACCTTTATCTATTGAAGCTTATAATGATGAATGTAGCGAAAATAATTTTGGTTTCTTTGAAAAAAAAGCATCTGCATCAGCCGCAAGTCGTATTTATAAAGAAATCACAAATAAAAATATAGAATGCAAGGATATTTTTATACAAGCAAAGCAAGGTGACAAAGTTGCTCAAAAAGTAGTGGATGATGTTTATAAATATCTAGGCTTAGGGCTGAGCTCCATTTTTTGTCTACTTAATCCTCAAATGGTTGTAATTGGCGGTGGAATGGCAGGCGAAGGTGATGAATTTCTACATGAAGTAACTAAGAAGATAAAGCAGTTAATACCATTAAATGTAGAGATTAGTCTATCAAAGACAAAAAAGTACGGTGGAGCTGTTGGGAGTGCTTTAAACTTTTTTAATAGCTGTGTTTGTAAGTAAACAAAACAAACCAATAAAAGCAATTTGTGGAGCTTTTATTTATTATTGATATTTTAATACATATTAAAATATAAGGTTGCCTTTTTTAGAAATAGCTGATTATGGTGAAGTAACACAGAAGCAATATGAAAGGAGGAATATAATTATTATCTAAACTTCACACACTTAGTGAAAACTAAAAAAAGGAGTATAACCAATATACTATCTGTATAAAAAGGGGGATATTATGTTTAAAAAAGTATTATCTATGATTTTGGCAGGTTGCATTTCAGTTTCTCTTTTAGCGGGATGTGGAAGCAATGAAGCTACAAGTGATTCTTCAGCAGCAGCAAGTACAAGCACTGAGGCAGCAGCTTCTTCAACGGTGGCAGCAGCGGAACCAGTAACAATTGAGTACTGGCAGTATTTCTATGAAACAAAGGTTAACTTAATGGACGAGCTTATTGCAGAGTTCCAAAAGAATAATAGTAACATAACAGTTGTTCAGAAGCACTTCCCATATGACTCATATCAACAGAAGGTTGCAGCTGCAGTATCAGCAGGAACTGGACCAGATATTATCAACTTGTATTACGGATGGGTACCAAAGTATGTAAAATCAGGTACATTACAAGAGCTTCCTGCGTCCTCATTCTCCGCTGAAAAAATTGAGAGTGAATTCGCGCCAATGGTTAAGGTAAATAAGATAGATGGCAAGTACTACACTATTCCAACAGCAGTTCGTACATTAGGTCTTTTCTGGAACAAGGATATTTTCAAGGCAAATGGATTAGATCCTGAGAAGCCACCACAGACTATTGAAGAATTAGTTGATATGGCTAAGAAGACTACAAAGGTTGTTAATGGAAACCTCGAAATCGAAGGACTTACATTCCAGCCATCAGGTCAG
>JAEYTP010000063.1 GCA_023433945.1 Bacillota bacterium
CTTACTATTTATTATTTTGTTCATCCTTATCCTTATTGTCTGTTTTTTGCTTATTTACATATACTGAACCCAAGCATAGAAAGGTTGAGCCAAGACACAAATATACTACCCCCATACTACTACTTGAGCTTGTAAAATTTAATATTGAGCTTATGTAAAAACATAATGCAGCCAAATAAAAGAGTATAGAACAAAATTTATTTTTATTCATTTTAAATATCCTCGCTTTACATTTTTTATTTCATAGATTATTTTATATTCCTTAGTTCATACTTTAAAGCATATCCACAATAGAGAAGAGTTTCATCTAACACCAAGCACTCCTAAAACCCTCTAGCAGCTAGTGACACAAAGGCTCTGCGAGCGGAATTTTGCTGGCGATAAACCATTCAGCACTCTCCCTGATAAAAAGCACTATCTTCCACTTTAGCCAAAGACGGCACCGCACCAATAACTTTACCGCCAACCCTTGCGGGAGTGCGATTGTTAGATGAAGCTACCTCTTCCTGTGAATTTATTATATGCAAGTCAATTATTGCTTCCGAAAGTTCTTGTACATTAACAAAACTGGCATACATATTTGATCGCCCTGCCTTCACGAAGCCCCTGAGCCGATGTTTCACCACGACACGGGAAGGGGCTTGGCCTCAGCCATATGCTACAACCAATAGAAATATCTCTCTATGCACTTCCTTCTTAACACCAGTTGACATCTCTTGACTTGTTGGCGGAAGCCCTGGGCGTGAAGGAATTTGTTAGCTGAAGTCGGTTATAAAAGCTTTCTAATTCACTATTCCACTTCCCAAAATAGATAACGCATATCCCAATAATGTAGTAATTAAATTTGCATAATTATGTGACAATATTGTGCATAATAAGCTTTCTGTCTTCTCATATACAACTGCATAATATATACCACATGAAAATGCCATTAATAGTTGAATATAATTTATATGCAATATCTCAAATGGATAAATCTTATAATATACATGGGCAAATGTAAATATAATTGCTGTTAAAATAGCGACATATGAAATATTTATTTTTTTTATTTTGATAGAGCCTTTAAATCCAGCTCTTAAAAAAATAAATATTAAAAGTCCTCTAAATAGTGTTTCTTCACCTATCCCTGGAAATATTGCCGCAAACCCTAAATAAGCTAATATATATTCTTTGCTTGGTAATGGAGTATGTAAATAGTTGTACCATAAAGATTTGTTAAAAATATAAGTAGCTATAAGAAAGGTAAATGTCAAAAGTATCCATATAATTGTAAATTGAAAAAAAATTTTCAAACTTAACTTTATGTTTTTTAAGTTAATCCCTAGCTTACTAATATTTTCTCTATATACTATTTTAAAAATAAAAATTGCCAAGGATAATTGTATTAATTCTGAAATCGCAGCAATTACTACACTCTTTACAGAATTGTTCGTACTAAATAAATCATATAAATGGCTACTGATTTTATTTAATAGCAAGTTCATAATTTGTATTGACACAAATATAATTAAAAAAATATATATTTTTTTAATCTTTCTCATACATCCTCACTTCTAACGAGTTTTTAGTTTTCTAGCAAAAATAATTATAATATACAGCTCACTGATGTACTCCGATTTTACCTAACACCAAGCACTCCCGAAACCCTCGATCAGCTTGTGACACAAAGGCTCTGCGAGCGGAATTTTGCTGGCGATAAACCATTCAGCACTCTCCCTGATAAAAAGCACTATCTTCCACTTGTAGCCAAAGACGGCACCGCACCAATAACTTTACCGCCAACCCTTGCGGGAGTGCGATTGTTAGATGAAGCTCCCATCCTATAAAAAGGTTTAATTTTTTATAGGATATAAATAATGTAAAATAAAATATTAAATTTATTTATTTCTCTTTGAATACTTCATTATTACAATCCCATCTTCAACTGCATAGTAGTCAAGATTTAAATCTATTTTAGGATTATTATCATAAAAAAGCTTTATTCCGTTCCCTAAAACAGTCGGTATTATTCCAATTACATATTCATCTATCACATCAGATTTAATAAAATTATCAATTAAAATTCCACCACCAAATAAGTATATATTTTTTCCCTCATTTTTTAGTTTCTCTACTTGTTTTACTATATCATTACTTATAAAATGATAATGTTCAAAATCTTCTAGTTCCTTTGAAGTTGCTATATATACATCTTTTTCAGTAAACTCTCTATGCATACCTTGTTCAAAACAGTTTTTACCCATAACTACAACATCTATGTTTTCTAAAAATTCATCATGGCTCCACTTGTTTTTTGTATTTAAAGTAGAGTTACCATCTCCCACTATCCAGTCATATCCTCCATCATTATCTGCTATATATCCATCTAAGCTTATTGCTAAATTTAATATTATTTTACCATTCATATTTTGAATTTTCCTTTTATCTTTATTTATCAATATTTATTTAGAAGTAATTATACCATACAGTCTAATTTCTCATTATTCTACTAATATGCACTTCATAAAGGAGTTTCATCTAACGCCCAGCACTCCCGAAACCCGTGAGCAGCTAGTGAATCAAAGGCTCTGCGAGCGGAGTTTGGCTGGCAACCAACAAAGCTGCACTATCTATGCTAAAAAGCACTCTCTACCATTTGTAGCCAAAGACGGCACCACACCAACAACTTTACCGCCAGCCCTTGCGGGAGTGCGATTGTTAGATGAAGCTCCCTCTTATATATAATGGTTTTCATTTCATATTATATAAAGTATGCGTTCTAAACATTTAATTTTACATTTTCCTTCTTGCAATTATTCTGATAAATGTAATATTATCCCCTGCAAGTACATTGAAAGGAGCTTCATGGCAATTAAATATCATTGCTGACCTTTTATATATCATATTACCTTCATTGTCTGGTAGCGTATCAGCTAATATAATATCAACCATACCTGAACTATTTAGATGATTTATCCACCATTCAAGCGTATGCCAATTGTTAAGTTCATCACTCCAGTGAGGTTTCAATTCAGTTGGTATTTTACCATTATACTCATTATAGAAGCCTGGAACAATAATCCCGATTTCACCACCAGGTTTAACATGCCTTATAAGATTATTTTTTAAAAATTCCTCGTCTGTTGCATAGAAAAATACGGAATTTATACTCACCATGGCATCAAAAAATTCATCAGCATATGGCAATTCTCGTGCATCCGCATGAATTGGAAATACCAGATTTTCTGCACTCATTTCACATATACGCTTCCAATTTTCAGAAGAACTAACCCATAAATCAGTTGCCCATACTTGAGCTCCAAACTCCTTAGCAAGAAAGATTGCACTAATAGCTTTCCCACAGCCCATATCAAGAATACGCATATGAGGAGTTATATGCATAACCTGTGTTAGTGACTCTTGCAGCCACAGACAATGTGACCCCATAGCGTTTCCAATAATCCAATCAGGGTCATATTTTAGTGTTAAAGGATAACGTTCATCTTTCATAATCATATAAATTTGTTCTTTTGTTATTTCCATAAAAAACTCCTCCTCATAAATCATAATGAATTATCGATAACACTGAAAACTTGTCAATAGTATGGCATATTAATAAAGACAAACAATATTTAGTGCGTTAAATAAAACAAATGCGTAAAAACAAGTATATGGTAATCTCTAAAATCCAACTTTTTCTTGAATAAACCTTATGATGCTTTCTATACTATCAGAGCTATCAACATAGTACTCGTTATCTAATAATTCTATTTCACTTCTTTCATAGTACTCAATTAATTCTTCTAATGTATTAAAAAATTGATTAGGTGTTGGATTTTTTAGCCGTTCTTTGAATCTCATTAGCCAAATATCTAAATCACTACAATCACATAGGAAGGTAAAAACTTTACAATCTTTTAATTCAAGTTTAGATTGAAATGTTTTCCAACCATTAGTATTAGACAAACCAATATCTACAATTATATCAGTATTATTATTTATGTTTGTTTGAATTAGCTTTGAAAGCATGTCATATGAAATACTGTTCTTGTACGAGTTATCTTCTAAATAAAAAGAGAGAACATCAAAAATATCGTCTTTTCGCAATACCGGTACGTTCATTTTGGAACTCAGAATATCAGTAATAGTTGTTTTTCCAGTTGCTGCTTTGCCCCTAAAAAAGTAAATGTTAGGCATTATTCCCCTCTTAATTTCAAAATTAATAAACCTCATTATCAAACATATATGTTTTTGGCACAGGAGTTTCATCTAACGCCCAGCACTCCCGAAACCCGCGAGCAGCTAGTGACACCTCGACTCTGCGAGCGGCGTTTGGCTGGCGACCAACAATCTGCACTATTCCTGCTAAAAAGCACTATCTACCACTTGTAGCCAAAGACTGCACCATACCAACAACTTTACCGCCAGCCCTTGCGGGAGTGCGATTGTTCTCTGAAGTGACTAATTTTAAAAACAAAAGGAATTCACAGTGCTCTAATTTGAGCTTACTGTAAACTCCCTTAAATTTATTGTAATCCCAT
>JAEYTP010000065.1 GCA_023433945.1 Bacillota bacterium
GAAATCAGCGGTAGCACTATAACTTATACAAAGAATGTCTTCCCGATAAAAAATCTCCCTATATTGAAGCTTTCTATAGAAGATGAGCAAAATGGTGCAGAGAATCTTGCAACAGCTCTCAAAAAGAAGCTTGAGTGGTTTAAATTAGAAGGGGATTTGCAAAGGGTAGCTATAGCCATAGAAGGAAAGAAAAACCCTTCCTTTAAAGAGATATCAGAGTATGCAGAAGGCTTCAAAGAAGGCCTAAAGGAGTTAATAATGAGGGAATTACCCTTAATTATTATAGTTGAGAGGGATATGGCAAAGGTATTGGGACAAACTATCTATAACAAGCTGGGCTTTAGCAAAGATATTATTTGCTTGGATAGCGTTAAGCTTGAAAATGGGGATTACATTGATATTGGAAGTCCTATTGCATTAGGTTCGGTTTTACCTGTAGTTGTAAAAACACTTGTTTTCAGTTAATCGTCATAGGTTAATAGCCGAATGTGATTAAATATAGAACTCATTATTGTAAGGAGGTATATATGATTCTAAAAACAAAGTTATTTGGACACACTTATCAGTTCAAATCACTTAAAGAAGTAATGGCAAAAGCAAATGAAGAAAAATCTGGTGACTTACTGGCTGGGCTTGCGGCAACATCCGCAGAGGAAAGAGTTGCAGCAAAGGTTGTATTATCAAATATAACCTTAGCCGACTTGAGAAATAATCCTGCTGTCCCTTACGAAACTGATGAGGTAACAAGAATTATTCAGGATGACGTAAATGAGTCAATCTACAATGAAATCAAAAACTGGACAGTAGCAGAATTTAGAGAATGGATATTGTCCGAAACAACTTCATGTGAAGCTATCAGGAGAATTTCAAGAGGTATTACTTCTGAAATAGTAGCTGCAGTTGCAAAGCTTATGTCTAACATGGACCTTATTTATGGTGCAAAAAAAATAATTGTTACTGCACATTGTAACACCACCATAGGTTTGCCAGGAACATTGTCCTGCAGACTACAGCCAAACCATCCTACTGATGACCCTGATGGAATCATGGCCTCTCTTTTAGAAGGTTTGACTTATGGTGCGGGAGATGCAGTACTGGGCCTTAACCCTGTTGATGATTCAACAGAAAGCGTAATTAGAGTTTTAAAGCGCTTTGAAGAGATTAAGCAAAAACTAGAAATTCCAACTCAAACATGCGTACTCGCACACGTTACTACCCAAATGGATGCAATTAGAAAGGGTGCACCTGCGGATTTGATATTCCAATCAATTGCTGGTTCTGAGCTGGGCAACACCGCATTTGGATTTACTGCTAAAACCATTGAGGAAGCAAGACAACTTGCATTGTCAAGAGGTACTGCTACTGGTCCAAATGTTATGTACTTTGAAACAGGACAAGGCTCAGAACTCTCATCCGAAGCTCACCACGACACAGATCAGGTAACTATGGAAGCTCGTTGCTATGGCTTTGCTAAGAGATTCGACCCATTCCTAGTAAATACAGTTGTTGGCTTTATAGGACCTGAGTATTTGTACGATGGCAGACAAGTTACTCGTGCTGGACTTGAAGATCATTTTATGGGTAAGCTGACTGGAATATCAATGGGCTGTGATGCTTGTTATACCAACCATATGAAGGCTGACCAGAATAGTATTGAAGATTTGTCAGTACTGCTCACAGCTGCTGGATGTAACTACTTCATGGGTATTCCTCACGGTGATGATGTAATGCTTAACTATCAGACAACAGGTTTCCATGAAACCGCTGCATTAAGAGAAATATTCGGATTAACAGCAATTAAACCATTCCATGAATGGTTGCTTAAGATGGGCTTTATTGATGAAAAAGGAAAGCTTACACCAAAAGCTGGTGATGCATCACAATTATTTTAAAATGTAATGTAAAATACCGTTTTTTATATTTTAAATTATTGATGGCGTTTGCTGGAAATGGAGATAAAAATGAATGAAAAAGACTTAAGATCGATAGTGGAAAAGCTGGTAGAGGATATGCTTAACAATGGTGGCTCAGCCGGTGGGGCTGCAACAATGACCAAGAACAGTGAATCACCAGCTAGAGGTACAACGATTGATACCTCAGGTATTATAGATGATATTACCGAGATAGACCTCAAAAAAATGTTTTTGGTTCAGGATGCTAAAAACGAAGCTGCATATCTTGAAATGAAGTCAAAAACACCTGCTAGACTTGGTATTGGCAAATGCGGAGCAAGGTACAAAACATTGACTATGCTGCGTGTGAGAGCCGACCATGCTGCAGCACAGGATGCTGTTTTCTCGGATGTTTCAGAAGATTTTGTAAAGAAAAATAACTTTGTTTTTGTTCATACCTTGTGCCATGACAAAGACGAATACGTTACACGTCCCGACTTAGGAAGAAGATTTCCTAGTGACCAATTGGACATCATAAGAAGGACCTGCGGGCAGAATCCAAAAGTTTTGATTATAGTGGGTGATGGACTATCTTCATCAGCAATTGAGGCTAATGTTGAGGATACTATTCCTGCTATAAAACAGGGGCTTCAGATGTATGGGATTACAGTCCCAGACATCCTATTTATTAAATTCGCCAGAGTAGGAGCAATGGATGCTGTAGGAGAGGTAACAGATGCAGATGTAATCTGTATGCTAGTAGGTGAAAGACCGGGCTTGGTTACAGCAGAATCAATGTCAGCTTATATAGCTTACAAGCCAAAGCATGGTTTGCCCGAAGCAAAAAGGTCAGTTATTTCGAATATTCACAAGGGTGGAACCACTGCTGTTGAAGCAGGTGCTCATATAGCCGAACTTATCAAAACGATTTTAGATAAGAAGGCATCAGGCGTAGACCTCAAATAGAAGAGGAGGGATAAAAGTGAAGAATGACAAAATCAGACCAAAGGTATTAGGTGTTAGAATTATATCAAATGTAAGTCCTGGCTTGGCAGACGACCTTAAATTAGGACCTAGACACAAAAGTATAGGAATCATTACTGCTGATAGCGATGATGTGACTTATACAGCTTTGGATGAGGCAACAAAGGATGCAGATGTCGATGTCGTTTATGCCCGCTCAATGTATGCCGGTGCAGCAAATGCATCAACAAAGCTTGCCGGTGAAGTTATAGGAATTATTGGAGGCCCCAGTCCTGCAGAAGTCAGAAGTGGCATGAGAGCTGTTTTAAACTTTATGGAAAATGGCTCATACTTTGTTAGTGCAAATGATGATGACTCTATAGTGTATTACGCACACACTGTTTCACGTACAGGTTCATATTTGTCCAAGCAGGCAAATATACCAGAGGGAGATCCTTTGGCTTATCTAATTGCGCCACCGCTAGAAGCAATGTACGGACTGGATGCTGCAATGAAGGCAGCTGATGTTAAGCTGGTATCATTTTTCGGACCTCCTTCCGAAACAAACTTTGGCGGAGGTTTGCTCACAGGCTCTCAGTCAGCATGTTATGCCGCATGTACTGCATTTGCAGAGGCTGTCAGAGCAGTTGCAGAGAACCCAAAGCAATTTGAGTAACGTATGCAAGCTTTAGGATTAATAGAGGTAATTGGCTACCCAGCCGCAATTGAGGCAGCAGATGCTTCACTGAAAGCTGCAAATATTAGGTTGGGAGGCATCACAAAGGTCGGTAGCGGCATAGTAACAGTACAGATTTTTGGTGATGTTGGAGCTGTAAAGGCGGCAGTTGACGCAGGTGGAAAGGCAGCTGAAAAAGTAGGAAAGGTTAGAGCTACACATGTTATTCCGAGGGCTGATAGTGCTGTATTCAATATTGTTAAGCTACCTTCGTCTAAAAAGACCAACAACGATCAGCTTTCGAGCATGGGCCGTGGAAGCAATGGTAACATTCAAGCAGATGTTTCTACTGGTGAAACGAGGGCTCAAGAGTCATATGGGTTATCTCAGAATCAGTCAAGTACTGTTAATGCATTACCAACCGTAGACCCGAATGAACCGATAGGGGAACGTGCTGAGCCCATAGCAAATGCTGATGTATCTGCTGATGGAACTATTGATACTGTTGAACCAGTAAGGGAAAATAGTGAATCAACTGGAACGGCTGATAAGCCAACAGAGGTTACAGATGAACCAAAAGCGACACCTTCTGAATCTAATGAAAGCAAGGGCGAGCTTGGTGATAATGGTAGCCTCCCAATAGATACTCAAGGAGCTACTGGATTTACTGAGGAACAGCTTTACGCAAAGACGAATTCGGAGTTAAGAGCTATAATATCGCAATTGGGCATAAAACAAGAAATGTCTCAACTGAGAAATGTAAATAAAAAACAACTTGTGCAGATTATATTAAAAAATGACCAGGTTA
>JAEYTP010000046.1 GCA_023433945.1 Bacillota bacterium
TGTACAGTGACCTTGTCGCCCGGTTTCTTGAATCGGACATTCTCAGTGAAAGTTACCTATTTCTATGAATAGCAATCTCCCACGTCATCGTATGCCACGTCACAACATTCAATATTTTACTATAAAATTCGTACCATTGCAAGGATTTTTTTTATAAAATAACTATATTTTTTTATTTCATTACTGATTTATCCCTACCTATTAATTTGCTAGTTTTATAAGATTATTTAGCTATTTTGTAGTATTATACATATATAGGGTAGTTCAAGTATTTTAGTTCAAATTTATTACTATACAAGGAGGAGTCTTATGCAAAAGGAACAAAAGAGGTTTAAGCTATTTAGAACAACTCGTTTTAAAGTAATATTACTTTTTTTGATTACTATTTTTAGTCTTGGGAGCGTTCTTTGCTATACTTCTATTTCTAGAATGAATACCATATCTTCTGATATCTTCGGACAGCAAGGCGTAGTACTTACTGATAATATTAGCAGATTTATTGATGCAAATCAGTTTGAGCAATTGGCAAAGTCTGAGGATGATAGTTCTCCTTTCTATAATGAAATTAGACTCAAAATGGTTGATGAAAAATTGAAATCCAACTGTAGATTTCTTTATACAATGTCAAAGGTCTCTGATTCTACATATAAGTATGTTATTGATGCCAGTGCAGACCCTAGCGATGAGGAAAACTTCTCACCAATTGGAACAGAAGAAGACATTACACAATTTGATCCCTCTATTATGGAGGCAATGGATAGCGGAATATCCACCTATAGTAAACTAGAATACACAGATGATTACGGATGGACCTTATCCTCTTATTCACCTATAATAAACTCTAGCGGTAATGTAGTGGGTATCGTAGGATGCGACTATCCTGCTGAAGATTTATATAATAAAATATCTCAAAGTGCTTTTCTGCAGATTATTATTACATCAGTATTTTGTTTTATCTTCCTAATTATATTAGTTTTAGCAACCTATAGTTTCTTTAGAACTGTTAATACAGTTGGGGCGGCTGCTGATAAAATGTCTAAGGGGGAACTTAATGTTTCAATCACAGGCAAGGCTGGGTTTGAAATTCAGAAGCTGATAGATTCCTTTTCTCTCATGTCATCTTCAATGAATAATATAATTTCGTCTATTGCGGAAACCTCAAGTAAAGTGTGCGAGATTTCAGTTGAAGTTGACTCTTTCAATCAGGCTTCGTTAGTAGCTTCTGAAGAAATTAATGCCTCTATAGAGGAGTTATCTAACAGCTCTATTCACCAATTATCGGTTGCCAAAATAGGTCAAGAGAAAATCAATAATACAATTAATAATATTACTACAGTTTCAAACAAGATTGAAACTGCCAATAGCTATTCAAATACTACTACTGAACAATTAGATCAAGAAATGTCTAAAATTAAATCACAAGTTGCGATAATAGAAAAGAGTAAGTCTGCAATTTCAAATACAACTCAAATAATAGCCGGATTAACAGAAAAATCCAACCAAATTGGAAGAATTATCGATTTAATACGTAGTGTTGCCGGACAGACAAATCTGTTGGCGCTCAACGCCGCTATTGAAGCTGCTGGCGCAGGTGAACACGGTCGAGGCTTTGCAATTGTTGCAACCGAAATCCGTAAATTAGCAGAAGCATCTACCATAAACAGCCATACTATTGATGCACTAATCAAAGAAATTCAGTTAGAGGTTGCAAACACTCTAACTGAAATTACTAACACAAGAGATATTATTGATATGCAAGTACAATTTATTGCTGAAACCTATTCCTCCTTTAACAATATTAACGATAGCTTCAAACTAATAAATTCGTGTATTAAGGATATTTATGATAGTATCCGCTTGTTCTCCCACTCAAACATAGAACTCGAAGCTCTAGTTAACGATATTGTACAATCAGCACAAAGTAATAGTGCTTGCACAAATGAGATTCGAGTTGCAATGAATGATCAAGCATTACAAATTGAGGCTATATCAAGCTTATCCAAGAAGTTAAGAGCTTCAATAGATAACCTACAAGAAGAAGTTTCTTCATTTAAAATTTGATAGTAAAGGTGATATTTCTTTTTCATAGAGCACTGTCATTTCATGCAGTGCTCTTGTCATTGAAACGTACAACAACTTAGTATCCAGTTCATCCTCTGTATAGTTTTCTTTATTTGCATTTGAAATGATTACACCGTCAAACTCTAGACCCTTTGATAAGAATGATGGTACAATTACCAACCCGCTATGGTATTCCTTTTCGTTACCTGTTACTACATAGATATCTGGATAAATCTTTTTAAGAGTATTGTAGTAGTACTTGCATTCTTCTGATGTTTTGCAGATTACTGCTATAGATTTGTAATTTGATTGTTTGAGTTCTTTAATAATATCAGTCATAATAAATGCTATTTCATTTGTATCAGAACATTTTATATATTTAACATCCTTACCGTGCCTTATAACTGGCCTTCCTTTGTATGCGTTTAAGTGCTGTAGATTTGAGATTACCTTATTGGCGCTTTCCATTATTTCTACTGTTGTCCTATAACTTTGCTCAAGCTGTAAATATCTGCACTGACCGTTAAATACCTGCTCAACAAGTTCATCCCATTTTCGTACACCTCTATATGAATGAATACCCTGACATAGATCGCCTAATATTGTAAATGAACTATCTTTA
Organism: Bacillota bacterium; assembly: GCA_023433945.1. Lineage (GTDB taxonomy): Bacteria > Bacillota > Clostridia > Acetivibrionales > DSM-1351 > Ruminiclostridium. The sequence goes on from JAEYTP010000046.1 coordinate 2,684, forward strand.
ACAATCTGCTTTAAAACATAGAATTGAAATGCGCTAAAGTCCTGAGCCTCATCTATTACTATGTGTTTGACAGGTATCTTTTCATCCATACCATATATCTTATACTTGAGATAAATGATTGGAGCTAAATCCTCCTGGTCAACCTTATTTTCTATAAGTAGTTGTACAGTCCTGGTCCGCATATATTCACAGATTTCTTCGGAATCCGTATATTTATCCACAATTTTATGAAATACATGTGAGTTGTTCATAAGATCCATATAGTATTGATAAGGACTTAGCTTAGATATTTTGCTGATATAATCCTTTACAAAAGTCTTTGCTTGTTTCTCTATCTTTTGTATTATAGTATCTCTCTTTTCGTATAAATCGGTAAGTTTTTGTTGACGCTCCTCTGTGTCTTTAATGCTTTCTTTTATTCTTGCTGCCTTTAAATCAGATTGGGCATTTGTCTCCATAATATATTTTTGTTTAATTGTTGCTAATGCTGTTGTTAAAGACTTTTTCAATTCATTTAACCTTTTCACAAAAGGCCACATGGAAAATTCCCTAATAAAAAGAGTATTTATTTGATCATAGGTCATTACTGTCTTCTTTCCAAATATCAAATCTTCCTTTGGAATAAAATCCTTTTCAACAATATCTATATATTCATCTATTATATCTTTGAAAAGCATTGATGTTTTTAGAATAGAACTACCTTTTATAAGGTTATTAGTATTATTTTCTTCTATAGTAGAATTATTATTAACGAATAAGTTAAGCTTTTCATTTGAATCAGTTATTCTTAGTTTCTTTCCAATCAGCTCTTGTGCAAAATCCTCAAATGTAGTTTGTTTTACTTTTTCAACGCCAAGCTCAGGTAGCACTTCTGAAATATAGTTCAGAAATAACCTATTAGGTGCTATTATCATAAAGTTATCGGGATCAAATCTTTTTTCATACGTATAGATAAGGTAAGCAATTCTATGCAGGGCTATTGTTGTTTTTCCACTACCTGCAACACCTTGTACTATGAGAGGTTTCCACATGTCAGCTCTTACTATAGCATTTTGCTCTTCTTGGATTGTAGATACTATTTCTTTTAACCTGTTTTCAGCACTGGCTCCGAGATAGGATTGTAGAAATTCATCATTGGTTGTAATATCAATATCAAATATTTCTTCTAGACTTCCATTATTAATAGAAAACTGCCTTTTAAGTTCCAAGTTACCATCAATTTTACCGCCTGGACATTCATAGCTAGAGGGACCCAATCTACCTTCATAATATAGATTTGCTATTGGTGCTCGCCAGTCAACTATTATTATTTCCTGATCTTCATCCCTTGCTAATGACATTTTTCCAATATATAACTTTTCCAAAACATCACTATCAGTTTCACGAAAATCTATTCTGGCGAAATATGGTTTACTTCTTGCAGTATACAGATTTCTGATTTTTAATATTAGGCTATCATGAATAATAGTGTTTACTATTATACTGGTATAATCAGCACTGCTTTCACCACTCAAATGCCTTTGAACATTTTCCAAGTCCTTTCCTACTCGATTTTTCTTTTCGATGGCTTTCTCCAGACTTGATTCTACATACTCCAATGTATACCTGCACCTTTCTAGCTCTTCCAGATACGCTGGATGGTTTGCAGCCGGCATATTAAATCCCTCCTTAAGTAATTCATAAGATGTTTTTTAAACGCAAACAAAACCCCATGCTATTAACATGAGGTCTTGATATAAATCTGGCAGATTCCTACTTTCCCAGGTCGTCTCCAACCAAGTATCATCGGCACTAGGATGCTTAACTGCTGTGTTCGGTATG
>JAEYTP010000090.1 GCA_023433945.1 Bacillota bacterium
TAAAGAAGCTTATTCCGTATAAATAGAAGGAGGATTGACAGGATATGGGTAGAGTTAAAGGTGCGGTTAGAACCCGTGCAAGACATAAAAAGATATTAAAGCTTGCAAAAGGATACTTTGGAGCAAAAAGCAAGCTCTTTAAAATGGCTAATCAGGCTGTTATGAAGTCAGGAAACTATGCTTTCAGAGATAGAAGAGCAAAGAAGAGAGATTTTAGAAAGCTTTGGATAGCTAGAATAAATGCAGCAGCTAGAATCAATGGTTTATCATACAGCAGATTCATCAGCGGACTCAAGAAGTCAGGCATTGAACTCAACAGAAAAGTATTAGCAGACATGGCAGTTAATGATGCAGCAGCGTTCGCTCAGCTTGCAGAAATGGCTAAGTCAGCTAAGTAATTATCAGTTAAGTTATTATTTATATAATAGTGGGGACTCTTTATGAAGAGTCCCTTTTTGCTATTAAATATTGTTTATATATATACTGTTAGATATTTCTTACATATATATACTAATAGATATTGCTTACCTATATATACTACTAGATATTGATTGTCTATTCATGATATTAGCTATTGATTGCCTACATATATACTCGATTGACTATATATGATATATTTTTAAGGTAATCAATCACTGTAATACGTATACAACTAATTCTATTTATCAAACAGGAGAAAATTATATGGAGTATTTGCAAAGCAATAAGAATTCAACAATTAAGGATATAAAGTCACTGCAGCAAAGAAAAAATAGGGATTCAAAGGGACTTTTTTTTATTGAAGGCTTACGTTTTGTCAAAGAAGCATTTGATCTACAAGAACAAATAGAAATGATAGTTGTATCCGAAAGGCTGCTTGAGGAAAGCGAAAGTGCTCAATTAGTTACAGATATTGAGGCAAAGGGTATTAAATGTATTGGGGTACCAGATAAATTGTTTTGTGAAATATCCGACACCCAGACACCACAAGGCATTATGGCTGTAATGAAAAAGCAAAAGTACGATTTGTTGAGTACTATAGAAAAAAGTAGCTTTGTAGTTGTGTTGGATAGCTTGCAGGACCCAGGCAATCTTGGTACAATACTTCGTACCGCAGATGCAGCCGGTGCGGATTGTATTATACTTTCAAAGGGGTGTGTCGATATATACTCTCCAAAAGTGCTAAGAGCAACTATGGGCTCTATATTTCATGTTCCGGTAATTGATGGAATCCAGATAGAAGAGGCATTGCAAACCTTAATATCTGTTGGGCACAAGATTGTAGCCTCCCATTTGGCAGGAGCAAATAACTACTTTGAAACAGATCTTACTGCTAAAACAACCATTGTTATAGGCAATGAGGCAAATGGAATATCCGATATTACTGTAAAGCAAGCTGATATATTAGTGAAAATACCCATGCCTGGTAAGGCTGAGTCCTTAAATGCTGCAATAGCTGCCGCTGTTATGATGTACGAGGTAACCAGACAGAGGATGCTCCACCAAAGCAATTAATAATAAAATATTAATTCAAAATAGATTAATACTTAACACTTGAAATATAGAAATAACAATACTATAATTGGAATAGGGAAACGTTCCCAAAGAGGTGATATTATTGAGTAACATTTTTGATATTGCACAAATGGCAGGGGTGTCAAAGACAACCGTATCAAGAGTTATGAATAACCAACCTGGGGTTAAGGAAGAAACAAAGACCAGGGTGCTTGAAGCAATTGATAAGCTTATGTATACACCAAATCAAGCAGCTAGAGCACTTGTAACACGCCGCACTAATGTTATTGGTGTTATATATAATGAATTGAATGTTTCAGTATACATAGAACTAGCAAATCTCCTGGAGAGGTATGCAAAGAAGTTTGATTATAATGTAGTATTCTGCAGTACAAATGACAATTTTGATTCAAAGGTGAAATATATTAGATACCTTACTGGTGGCGCGGCAGATGGATTAATACTGTTTGGCAGTGATACAAAGGATAAGGAACTAGTTGAGAAAATAAAGGCTTCATCTTTCCCCTTTGTTATGATAGAGAACCATTTTAATGATATAAACATAAATAACATTATTATTGATAATTTTAATGGCGCTAGAAAGGCAGTTCAGCACCTTGCTGAACTTGGACATAAAAGAGTAGCTCATATAACTGGAAATATGGAGCACAGGGCTTCAGCAGACAGACTACAGGGGTATTTAACTGCAGTAAAGGATTTTGGCTTACTCCCAATACCAGAATATATTGTTGAGACAGACGCAGGAAAGGACTGCGGATATTATGCCATTGATAAGCTTATAAACCTTGAAGAACCCCCAACAGCTATTTTTGCATTTAATGATGTTATCGGATATGAAGTTGTAAAGAGACTGACTGAATTGGGCATAAGAGTACCTCAGGATATATCAATTGTTGGATTTGACAATATTACGGATATTCTCAATTTTATACCATCCAGTGTGATACTCACATCCATGAAGCAGCCAATGGATTTGGTAGCTCAACAAGCCATTGAATTAGTAATAAAAAATATAGAGAATAACAGCACAGAACCACAGTTAATATCTTTTGACACATGCCTTATACATGGAAATTCATGTGCTCAGAGGATTGAATACATAGGAGAATAAAATATTACTTCTTTTAGTAATATTTTTTTATAGAAAAATGAAAACGTTCCCAAACAGGAGGTATTTTGATGAGGTACGGCTATTTTGATCAGAAAAACAAGGAATATGTGGTTACAAGACCAGATACACCAACTCCATGGATAAATTATATTGGAAGCGGAAATTACGGAGGGATTGTATCAAATACTGGTGGAGGGTATAGCTTCCACAAGGATCCACAGAACAGAAGGGTCACTCGTT
>JAEYTP010000028.1 GCA_023433945.1 Bacillota bacterium
GTCGAGGGCTTGACCATATAGATCTGGGTTCCATAAGGAATCGCAGATAACAGGTAAATTTTTAAAGTAAGTGCGGCTTCGCGTAAGCGAAACGCGCGTCAAAGGTCTAAAACGTTGAATGAATTAATATTTTCTCTTAATACGCAATACATTATATAGTTTTGAAGGTGTAAAACCCTTTGAAAAGTTAACAAATCGTAGAGGCGGCAATTGCTGCTGATAACGGTTTCAATTTTCTGGTGGATATAACGAGAAGGATACACCCGTTCCCATACCGAACACGGCAGTTAAGCTTCTCAGTGCCCAAGATACTTGGCTGGTAACGGCCCGGGAAAATAGGTCTCCGCCAGATTTATATTCCTCAATAGCTCAGTCGGTAGAGCATGCGGCTGTTAACCGCAGGGTCGTAGGTTCAAGTCCTACTTGAGGAGCCAAAAGCTACACTTTAAAAAGTGTAGCTTTTTTGTGTTTCTTGAGTCAAAAAAGAACCGTCCCCTATGACTCATTGAGTCAAAAAAGAACCGTCCCCTATGACTCATTGAGTCAAAAAAGAACCGTCCCCTATGACTCAAAATCGTTTTTTTCCACATAATGCGATATATTTGTATAGAAATTATTCATACTAAGTGGTATACTACTTATGTTGTTTAATTGTTATATTTTTAAAATTGAACAAATATTTTCTATATTAGTAAGCAATAATTATTTCTTTATAATAGTACAATAATTGATATTTAATAAATTTAATGTCAGTGGATGTATTTAATCTTTTACTTGTAAAACAAACCTTATAAAATAAATATGCTAAATCGGATGTGAAAATGTGATTAAACAATCGAGAAAAAGATTAGGAGACCTACTTATTGAAGTAGGCATGATTACTAATGAGCAATTATTTAAGGCTCTTGAAATCCAAAAGAATACGGGTGAAAAGCTCGGGAATATACTTATATCTCAAGGATTTGTCACCGAAGACCATATAATTCAAGTTCTTGAGTTTCAGCTTGGTATTCCGCATGTTAAGCTTGAAAAATATAACATTGATAAACAAGCATACACATTGATTCCAGAATCAATAGCCAAAAGGTATGGATTAATACCCATTAAAAAAGACAATGGAATTCTGACTGTAGCAATGAGTGATCCATTAAATGTTTACGCAATAGATGATTTAAAGATTTATTCTGGACTGGAAATTCAGCCTGTTATAGCAAGTATAGAGGATGTCAATAAGGCAATTGACAGGTTTTACAGTACTCAAAAAACAATGAAGGCAGTTGAGGAGTTCAAGAAGGAACAGGTTTCAACGCTAAAGATTAATTCTGAGACCATAGAAGATCAGTCGATTGACGAGGTCAATAATGCTCCTGCTGTTAAAGTAATTAATTCTATAATCGAGCAAGCGGTTAGAAATAGGTCCAGTGATATACATATTGAACCATTTGAGGAATACATAAAGATAAGGTTTCGTACTGATGGACAGCTCCAAGAAATAATGCGTCCTGAGATAGATATAATGCCTGCCATATCAGCTAGAATCAAGATAATTGGTGGAATGAATATAGCTGAGAAAAGACTTCCACAGGATGGTCGCATAAGTGTTGAAGTTGATGGTAAGGAGTACGATCTTAGAGTATCCATATTACCTACAGTTTTTGGGGAAAAGATTGTTATTCGAATTGCTGACAAAAAGGCATTTGTACTTACTAGGGAGCAATTAGGATTTAATCAATATGAAGGTGAATTATTTGAAAAAATGTTGTTAAATCCTCACGGAATTATTCTTGTTACTGGCCCAACCGGTAGTGGTAAGTCAACAACCTTGTATAGTGCTATTAATGAAATAAATAAGCCAAATGTCAATATAATCACAGTTGAAGATCCTGTAGAATGTGTTATTGAGGGTGTTAACCAAGTTCAGGTAAATCCAAAGGTAGGGATGACATTTGCAGCAGGATTAAGGTCCATACTACGACAAGATCCGGATGTAATTATGGTTGGTGAAATAAGAGATAAGGAAACAGCGGAGATTGCAGTGAGAGCTGCCATAACAGGCCATCTTGTTATTAGTACATTACATACAAATGATGCACCAAGTTCTGTACTAAGGCTCATGGATATGGGAATAGAACCCTATATGGTAGGTTCGTCTTTGGTTGGGGTTATTGCACAGCGATTAGTAAGAAAGATATGTACTAATTGTAAAATTAGTTATGATGCCACAGACGAGGAGCTTCAAATACTAGGAATAACTGATTATAGGCCCAAACTTTCTAAGGGACGTGGTTGCCCAATGTGCAACAAAACTGGATATCGTGGTAGAAAAGGAATTTATGAGGTTATGACAATAACTAAAAAGCATAGAGAAATGATTAATAACCATTGCACCGAAGATGAACTAAAAGATTACTCCATAAAAAATGGTATGTATACTTTGCATGAAAACATTATTAAGAGTGTTCTAAACGGTGATACTACTGTATATGAATTAATAAGAATTGCATATTCAAATGACTAGTGATTGTTAAAAAGGTTTTGGAGGATTTATGACATTAGAGGAATTATTAAAATATACATTGGATAATGGGGCATCTGATCTCCATATTACAGTAGGAATCCCGCCTACAATAAGAAAAAATGGCAGACTAGAAGCTGTTGGGAACACAAAGCTTTTACCTGCAGATACCGAAGCCTTAGTTAGAAATATGCTGAGTGATGAGCAATGGACAAACTATAATAATATCGGTGAATTAGATTTATCATTTTCATTTCAAGGAATGGGTAGATTTAGGGCAAATGTATACAAGCAAAGAGGAACTTACTGTGCAGCTATTAGAATGGTAAATCTTAATGTTCCTTCTATGGAGCAACTGGGGCTGCCTGATATCGTAGGAGAATTATCGAAAAAGACAAAGGGGCTAATCCTTGTAACTGGTCCAACGGGGAGCGGGAAATCAACAACCCTTGCATCAATTATTGACAGCATTAACTTTGATAGAGACTGTCACATTCTTACATTGGAGGATCCTATTGAGTATTTGCACAGACATAATAAATCTATTGTTAATCAGCGTGAAATAGGTAATGATACACACTCATATGCATCTGCATTAAGAGCTGCTTTGAGAGAAGACCCAGATGTTATTTTAGTTGGGGAGATGCGCGATATCGAAACTATTGCAATTGCTGTTACAGCAGCAGAGACAGGTCACTTGGTACTCTCAACCTTACATACCATTGGAGCTGCAAATACTATTGATAGAATTATTGACGTTTTCCCCCCTCATCAACAGCAGCAAATAAAGGTTCAGCTTTCTTCAGTTATACAGGGAGTGATCTCACAGCAGCTGATACCAAGGAGGGATAAGCCAGGGAGAGTAGCTGCTATTGAAGTAATGGTAGCTACTCCAGCTATTAGAAATCTGATAAGAGAAGGAAAGACTTATCAAATAAGCTCACAACTACAGACAGGTGCAAGGTTCGGTATGCAGACCATGGATGGAAGCCTTGCTAATCTATATAAAAGAGGGTTAATTACACAAGAGGATGCACTCACACATGCAGCTGATCAGGACAACCTGATGAGATTTTTAGGATAAATAAATAAAAGTTATGAAACATATAGAGATATTTACATATTGTGATATAATTAGATTAGATTACATTTTATGACACTGTAGTATGCATTATTTATTTAGGGTGGTGCTATTGGCGAATTATACATACAAAGCAAAAACTAATACAGGTGAGAATATAGTTGGAACTTTTGAAGCATCAGATAAAATGATAGTGGTAAACTTTTTGAAGGATAAAGGGTATATACCAATTTCAATCACCGATAGTGCTGAAAAAGGCAAAGAAGTCCAGTTAAAAGTTACAAAGAAAGTTAAAGCTAAAGAGCTGGCTATTCTATGCAGACAGTTTCAGACGATGTTAAATGCCGGTGTATCAGTTATCGGTTGCTTGGATATGCTCAAAAAACAAACAGATAATCCCAGTTTGAAAGCAGCAATATCAAAGGTTTATGATGAGGTTCAAAAAGGTAAAACACTATCAGAATCTATGAAAGCACTGAATAAGGTTTTTCCGGTACTTTTCACCAGTATGATAGAGGTTGGAGAAGTTAGTGGTACTCTTGAAGTGGTACTAGGAAGACTTGCGGAACAATTTGAAAAAGACAACAAGATAAGGTCCAAGGTGTCTACTGCAATGGTATATCCAGCAGTAATAGGGTGTATTGCTGCCGTTATGGTTATTTTTATGATTATTGTTATAGTTCCAAAATTTGTTGGTATGGTTGCTTCAGTAGGTGGAGAATTACCACTACCAACAAAAATACTTTTGTTTGTAAGTGGACTATTTACCAATTGGATTTTCTTAGTGTGCCTTGCAGTTGCAATTGTTGGACTTACATATAGTTTTAAAAAGTTTAAGTCTACTGAAAATGGCAAATTTATCATTGACAGTATACTTTACAAAATGCCAATGGTTGGAAAAAACGTTCAGAAAATTTTGGCTTCACGCTTTACAAGAACATTGAGTACTCTTTTAAGCTCTGGTGTTTCACTTATTCAGTCCTTAGAAGTTGTTGAAAAGGTTGTAAATAATCAGCTTGTTACTCGTGGTCTTGTCAAGGTTAAAGAAGATATAAAAAGGGGTTCTTCATTATCTGGTCCATTAGAGAGACTTGGTATCTTTCCTATCATGGTAACCCAGATGATTAGTGTTGGAGAAGAAGCAGGCTCACTAGATGCTATCATGGAAAAGGTGGCGGAGTTCTATGATGAAGAAGTGGAGACTTCTATTTCAAAACTGGTTGCAATGTTAGAACCACTAATGATGATGCTGCTAGCTATCGTGATAGGCTTCATTGTAGTGGCAATGATAATGCCGATATTTAGTATGTATCAAGGGGTAGGCTAAATAAATTAAAAAATAAGGGGGATCTTCTATGTTAATGTTTATTAAGAATTTAGGAAAAAAGGTAAAGAGCCGTAAGGGTTATACTCTTACAGAATTGATCGTAGTTGTAGCTATCTTAGGTATTTTGGCAGCTGTTGCAACGCCGATGGTGTTGGGACAAATTGAAAAAGCAAAAGTCAGTGCAGATGATGCCAATGCTAAGACAATTTCAAACGCATTAAAAGTGGCTATTGTTAACGGGGATATTACTTCTTCAGAGACACAGAGGAGTAATATTATTAGTGCTATTGAAAAAGTACTTAATCCTATACCAACACCACAACAGAAGCCAGGCTATTTTGTTTTAACTACTTCAAGTGGCGCGGTTACTTTTACTACAACATCATCTAGTGGAATAGTAATATCATCTAACCCATGATCCTAATCTACTCTTACATATTTATTTTCGGTCTTGTTATAGGTTGTTTCCTTACTGTATGCATATCGCGTATTCCGCTAGGACAATCAATTATAAGCCCGCCGTCACATTGTGCAAGCTGTGGTACAAGGTTGAGGCCTCTCGACCTTGTACCTGTATTTAGCTACATTTTCCTAAAAGGGCAATGTAGATACTGTGGGAAGAAAGTATCCGCCAAATACCCCATAGTAGAGCTAATAACTGCAGTTTTATTTGTGATGTTATTTTTAAAATACTCTTTTACTATAGATTTCTTTGCTGCCGTATTTATTTCTAGTATTTTGATATGTGTTATCTTTATTGATTATCAATACAAAATTATACCCAACGGACTTGTTATTACTGGCTTGATTGGTGGTATTGCACTTTCAGTCTATAATATTTTTTCGCCGGTTGCAATTTATGGAGACAACAATATATTCAATCCTTTTATCGGAGCACTTATCGGCTCTGGTTCGCTTATTCTGATTTCTGTAATAGGGGGCATAATTTTCAAAACCTCCGATGCTATGGGTATGGGTGATATCAAGCTTATGGCACCTATTGGGTTGTTTTTAGGTTGGAAATTAACAATATTGTGTCTTTTGTCGGCAATAATTCTAGCGGGAATAGTTTGTATTATTTTGATGCTAACAAAAAAGATTGATAATAAAAGTGCGTTTGCTTTTGGGCCATTTATTGCGGCTGGAGCATTTATTGTTCTACTCTTTGGGTGGAATATTTTGGATTTTTATCTAAGTTTTTATTAAATCATTGAGTTACTGGGGATAAAAAAATGAATAGAAAAGTGATTGCTATAGATATTGGAAATAAAACTACTAAGATTGTTTACGGTGTTAAGTCAAAGAAGAATATTGTTCTTAGCGAGTACACAATTATTGATACACCTATAAATTGTATAAAAGACGGTACCATAGTTAATGTCGAAAGCTTAGCACTAAGCATTTCTTCTTCTCTAAAGGCCTTAAGGATTAAAAGCGGTGAACTAATATTAAATATTACTGGTACTGGCGTAATCACTAGAGAGATACAAATCCCAGTTTCTACAGATGAGGAAATATCACAGATGCTTGAGTTTGAAGCTCAACAGTACTTTCCTGTAGACTTACAAAACTATACTTTGGATTTTAAGGTTTTAGAGAACTTTAGTGTTGGTGAAATTCATCAGTCAAAGTTGTTACTGGTGGCTGCACCCAATAAGCAGATAGAAGAATATATCAAGCTCTCTAAGTTGTTAAGACACCAATTGCTTGCCATAGATATTCCCGCAAATTGTATGTTGAAGTTAATTAGATTAGATCACCAAATGGAAAATGGTGAGTATGCGGTTATAAATATAGGATTGGAAACAACCGAAGTATGCATATTTAATAAGGATTGTTTAAAATTCAGTAGAATTTTATTAAATGGAAGTGCAGATATTGATAGATTAGTTGCCAATTCTTTTGATGTTCATCTATTAAAGGCAGAAGAACTAAAAATTAATTATAACAGTTCGGATAACACAAATTCACATAGTGAATTTGGTCTTAATAATACCATTAGAGAACAAGAAGCTTTGGCAAACATTATTGATAGCGCTCTAAATACCATAGTGTCTGATATAAATAGATTCATTGATTTTTATAATTCAAGAGAAAGCTATAATCGTGTATCAAGGTTATTTATCTGCGGTGGTGGAAGCAGGTTAAGTGGGTTGCGTGAATACTTTGCTTCTTATTTTAATATGCCGGTAGATTTTATACCTGTAAGTAATAATATAATATACAAGGGTAAAAAAGCTAGAAATGAGTTTGAAAGGGATTATCCTCAGATTGTAAATGCTCTAGGTGGACTTATTAGAATGTAATGGGGTATTTATTATGAATATAAGATGTCAAAAAGGTGTTACATTAGTAGAACTAGTAACCGCAGTAGCTATTTTAGCCATCATAATAGCGCCAATATCACTGGTATTCAATATAGGTTATTCCCAATTCTTTAAAGAATCCGATAATGTAATTGCTCAGGAAGGTGCCAGACAAATTTTTTATGGAAATGGTATTAACACTTATGGAATAATGGGCGACTTAGCAAGATGCAATAACTTAGCTACCACAACAAGTGGGATTAGCATTTTAATTGGTGATGAGTCTAGTAATCTAAAAGCATATTCATTTGATAATACAAGTAAAAAGATACTACTAAATGGAGTTAACTACTTTGATAACACAGACAAAAAAGACGCAAAGGTCACAAGTTTTTCTGCTATTACCATTGATGCAGGTCAAATAATAGATGGCAATGTGACAGACACAAAAGTGATTACTGTATACGCTGAAGTAAGTTATGGAAGAAGTAACATTATTAAACTCAGTAATAGCTATAGACTTCCTAAAATAGAGAATTAGTGTAGTAACAATAATACTGCAAGGTGGGGTTAAAATATTGAAGGATCTAAATCTAATACCAAAAAGCTATTTAGCAGATAAAAAGAACAAGGTTAAGAAGACATATTATTCAATGATAATATTAGTAGCGGGTTTTGTGTTTGCTGCCGGATATATTGTCCCAACAATTTATCAAATGTCGCTTTCGAAGGATAGGGATGCTCTTCAGGCACAAGTTAACGAGACTTCTAACTTTGTAAGTATTGAAAACAAGTTTGTTTCTCTAAAGGCTGCTGTTAAGCAAAGAGAGGAGACAGGTGAAAAGCTATCGTCATATAGTAATGATGTGCTTGCGATGATAACCGTTCTAGAGCGAGCTTGCCCTGAGTATTTGGCTATTACAAATATGACCACAACTGCAGAATTTGGGACAGTAAAGATAAAGCTAAAAGGGTCTTCAGATAGCGAATATACTATTGCTTCATTTGTTCGTAATCTTACAAATGAGGGATATTTCGATTCAATAGACATAATAGATATAACAAAAGACCAAAATGATGATGGTTGTATTTTTAATATTGATGTTACGAACATAGCACAAAGTGATTTTTCGACATACTATAACTGGGTTCATGACTTCAGCATAAGCTATCCAAAGGATTGGGAGATAGTTAGCGAAGAAGAAAGTAATATCTCAATTTTATCAAAGAATTTATCTATAAATAGTTCACCAGCCAGCATAAACATTTCTGTTTCGGATGTAAGCAGCTCTATTGATGATTGTATTAAGTCAAGAGTGGCTAAACTGGAAGAAAGTAAGGTATATGAGAATATATTTTCTCATAAAACAAAGCTAAGAGGAATAGATGCTTATATTAACATGTATTACTATACATCCGAAGGTAATAAGTATCAAATAAAAGAAATATGTGTAGTCAAAAACAATAAACTTTTTGCTGTAACATACAAAGAGAATTCATTGGAGTTTTCAAATTATTCAAAGACAATAGATAAGATATTAAATTCTTTATACATAAAATAAACATTAGGATGTGAAACAATGAACCTGTCGCAAAGAGATAAAAAACTATTAATACTATTGGCTATAGTAGCTTTTTTAGCAATATACATAAAGTTTTTATTTTTGCCTAAGCTTGATAGTATAAATGATTTAAACTCTCAGATTACTACTTTAGATGATGCATATTCTGTAAATATGAATTATAAAGCTATGGTTAATTCTATTGACAGTGAAATTAAAATAATAACTCAGAGACTAAACGACCTCAGACAGATTTATCCTCCTAATATTAATTGTGAGGAGCTTTTGGTATTAATAAAACAAGTATCAGATGACTCAGGTATTAATCTGAGTTCTATTAGCTTTACCCCTATTCAGGTAGCAAAGTTCGATAATGATACAGGTACACCCTCTGAAGGACAGTTGCAAACATCAATGCCTGCTAGTGATTTAGGTAATCAGCTGGTTGAGCAGAAAAGCCAGCAAGTAACAAATACAATTGAGGATAAAATAGCATATTATTTTAATATGCTGGGCTTGGTGCCTGAAAAAAATTCCACGGGGGCAGCTATTGCCATTCCTGATGGGACAGGTTATTGCGTTGCTGTTAAGCTTAGGGCGACAGGTACAAATAGTCAAATAAAAAAGTTTTTTGACCTGCTGAATAAGTTAGATAATAAAGCATATTGCAAGGATGTTGATATACAATATGGGGCAGGCGAAATAACTGAGAATATCGGCAAGCCTTTAGATAAATTGGATATCAAACTAAATCTTACAGCATCTATAGAATTCTATGGAATAATGGATAGTGGTGCGGGCGAATACTACTTGCTTCCAAATGGAAAGTGGTTCCCTTCTCCAGCTTCTGGCACAACTAATATTTTTCAGCCTAGTCTGGAATATATTATAGGCATTGCTACCGGGAAGTATAATCAGAGTGGAAGGGTGAATCAGTCAAATAATTCATCTACTAATACTGATTTGAAATATGATTTCTCAATTGTTTCTTCAAGTTTTGGTGGAGGCTATCCTCCAAGTGTATCGATAAGCTGTAACACTGTAGTAGATAAGCAAAAATATCAAAATCCTATTGCATATGGTGATAACGAGGGTGTAGAAGATGTTGAGCTGTTTATTGAGCAAAAGAATGGGAAATTCTATTGTAAGTTTAAAACTAACCATGAGAGTTACCCTGATAAGCAATACAATGAATTGATGGAGTTTATCCCTAATGATAGAGAAATAGTATTAACGATAGTATCTGCCGAAAGAGCATCCAAGGAGGATACTGCAGGAGTTAATGTCAGTATAATTAATAATACTAAATTGAAACTTAAATATAAAGTTATTAATGACAACAGTGAGAATCCTAGAGTTAAAATAGGTAAAACGGTTGGTGATGTTGTTAATGAAAAATAGTAAAAGCGTAAAAGGAACTACTCTAGTTGAGGTAATACTATCAGTAGCATTGCTAAGTATAATTTTTATTCCCTTTTTGGGAAGTATTTTATCTTCTGTCCAGAACAATGTAACTTCCAAGGAGAGGACAGAGGCTGTAGCTATGGCTGAGAAGGTAATATATGAGATTAAGTCACGCTCTGCTTTGGCTTCAACTATTGGTGAACAGCCGTATATTATGACTGGTTCTTCAATCTTTGTTCCCTACTATACCATCCAGGAAGTTAGCAGTGGAAATGTAACTCCGGCAGCCATCAATACTTATAATCCAGCTATCGGAAATGACTCGGATTTTGAACTTATTATAGATCAGGGAGCTAGTGATGACTCTATAATTAACTCTATAGAGTTTAGTAATTATGGGATGGTTGGTGCATCAAGACAACAGATTGGAAGCAAGTATACATTTAGTAATGTATCAAGTACTAGTGAGCCTTTTGTTCTGAGTCTTGACTATAATTCGGGGTTTAGGTATTCCTTTGGTAAAAGTACTGAAGCTACCATATATAATGCTTTTATACCCATCGATGCTAACAACATAAAACTAACTGTTAAGTATATAAATGGTAGCTTACCTAAGAAGCAGATGAATATTTTTGTTAAGGATTTAAACTCTTACTATAATGATAAGTTTAATATTTATGTGATGAATGATGAACAGTCAAATTCTGGAGTAAATTTTTTAAACAGGTCGGATATAGATTTCAATGTTAATTATTACGATACCGGTACATATACAGGAGCTGCTTTAAATTCATTATTCAAGATAACTGCAAATATAAAGAAGAACGGTAGTGTTGTTTATTCTCAAACAACTTTAGTAAAGAAATAATAGGGGATAGAAGCTATGAACTTTAAAAAGCTAATAAAAGATAATAGTGGTTCTACCTTAACAATGGTATTGTTTATGCTATTCTTACTTTCAGTTACTGCTATTGCCGTTATAACTGTTACTGGTTCTGAACTAAGTGTAAGTGTAATGAATTCAGATAGAAGTAAAGCATTAATGGCTGCACAAGCAGGAGCGGAGGAAGCTTCTCAGATTATAGATGAGCAGGTAGCACAGGTACAAGAGGATTCTAGAGCAGCTGCTTCGGTATCTTTAAAAAATGGTGTTGATAGCTATGTTTCAGCAGGTATAGAGGATATAGCATCCGGTTTTTATAATGTTATTGACCATACAAACGGTACAGTTTTAGATGACCAGAGATTGAATGAGATTTTCAAGGGGTATTATTTAGCAGAATTCTATTCAAGAATAGCTGGTTGGATTAATACTCAAGCTAGCACAAACTGGAAACCAGAAGAAGTCTATAATGTCAATAAGGTTGATAATTCAGCCGGTACATATAGTTATAAATCGGTGAGCCTTGTAAGCGTCAGTGGATATGCTAGCGGAGTAAAGCTTATTTCTACAGGGAGCTATAACAAAGTAAAGAGAAATATAGAAATAGAGTTAAGCTTTTTAACTGATTCAGGGGCGGGTGGAGCACAACAAGTTCCTGTTTCATATGGTAAGTTAACAAGAGTCAGAATTAATAAGAATACCAAGCCTGATCTAATAGAAAACAATGCAGTTATAGCAATGAAAAATATTTTCTCAGTTGGTGGAACTGCTACAATTTATGGTGATATTACTTGTTTTGGAACAATAGCACGTGACAGTGCTGATCCTTCAAAGGAAGACTTTGATGCAACAGGTTATAGCTATGGCGGAATTGTTGCTGGTATCACATCAAACATCTGGGA
This sequence comes from Bacillota bacterium, assembly GCA_023433945.1. Taxonomy (GTDB): domain Bacteria; phylum Bacillota; class Clostridia; order Acetivibrionales; family DSM-1351; genus Ruminiclostridium. The sequence continues at coordinate 11,981 of JAEYTP010000028.1, forward strand.
TGATACAAATATTGGCTTGAGCCTAAAGAGTAATGCAGCAATTAGAGCGAGACTTGGCATTGATGATTCATTTTTTGGAGACAAGGCAGGTTCTTTTACTATAAATGGTAACGTAGCTACTATGTCGTATGTTCATAGCTTATATGGCACATATGATATTCCTACAAACAAGTATTATACATCAGATGTTACCATTAGTGGTGATGTATATGCGAGAGCTGTAAAACTAGAGAGAAACTCTCATTTTACCAATTTTCAGCTGAACAAAGTTTATCTAACTGATGATTTAATAGTAAATTCTAGTGATTCCTTGGTTAAAATAGGGGGATGGAATGCTAGAAATGTACCTAATACGAGTAGCAAGGGAAAATTAGTTGGACTTGAAAAGGGGTCAGCAGTCGATTCAACAAGAACGAGTGCAGTTGTTATAGGTGGAGACTCAGAGTTGTGGCTAAATGGCAGTATATTTGTAGGAGGAAGTACCAGCTTTAATGAAATTGAAAAGAGATCCGCACCAAATAACAAGTATATATCGGGAATCTCTGTTTTAAAGTCAGGAACTCAACCTTCTGATGCATTCAAGATTTTTGCTGATGATGAGCTTATTGCAGGTGACTTCCCTAATAATACATTTTACTTATTTGACAACTTAACAAATAGCTATAAAAATGTTACAGAATTGGACTCTACTAATACCCTTAAAAAGGCAATATACGATTACACGCCTTCTGTAGGTACTCCATCAGCTATTAATATGATGGAGGGTGTATTTAGCTCTGGTACCGAAACTACCTTCAATATATTTGATAAAGGAATGCATTTTAAAAAGATTTGGGATGATTTTTGGAAATCCAGTATAGGATATTCTGCTACTATTAATACTGATGAAATTATTATTACAACTAACGCTGATGCAAAGCTTGATGGCTGGTGTGGCGGTGCCGTTGCAGCAAATGACACAATTTATGGACCATATGGAGGCTTCTCGCAATCTTATACTGAATACACGAATGAGGTCAATTCAGCTAATGAAAACTATAGAAATGCTGTTAAAATGTTTTTTAACAATGACTCTTTTGACTTAAAATCAATTGATGCTGAAAAAACGCCGAATGCTAGTCTTGATGTCAGTGTTTTAACGGATGGGGCAATATATCTGACACAGTCAAATACCTTTGCGTATAGAGCTACAGGAGACGTTATTCTTTCGCCAGATTCCTTATATAATTCAATTACTGGAGCGTCGGGTGTTATTTCGAAGGACTCAGAAGGATTTTTAAGAGGAGTGGTATATTCAAGCGGGGATATATACGTTAAAAATAATACTAAATTTAAAGGGATTCTTATAGCGGGGGGAAATATCGTATTCCTTGGGGATTCAACTATGATATATGATGAGGATACTTTGGACATTTTGTTAAGTGAAAAACCAGTTGAGATGGCAAAGTTCTTTAAGTATTCTCCTAAGGATACGGTACTAAGTGATAGTACAATTGCCACCACTAGATTGGCAAGCGTTAAAAACATTAAGATCAAGTCGTGGAAAGAAGTTTGATAGTATATTATTATTAAGAAAAATTATATTAGAATTGCTAAATATATTAATATAGAATATAATGTTATTATTATTATTATTTAACATACCTTGAATTATATTGCTGTCAAGAACATGTAAAGATTGTTTGTTTGACGCAACATACATATCGTTTTGGAATAAAATAGAGTAAGAGTATTATTTTGAGAAAAATATGGTTTACTTGATTAATATAGTGTTTGAATGAGTAGGAGGTACTGCAAATGTTCAAGAAAGTTGTTAGTATTTTTTTAACTTTCACATTTTTAGTTTCTATTATGTTACCTGTCTTTGCCGCAAATAGTAGTTTTGTAAGTACTACTGTCGACACAGTCAACAGCAGTAAAGTAAATTTCAGTTGGAATAACGCAGTGACACTATCTATTTACAGAGATGGTGTATTGTTCAAAAGTTGCAATCAAAATGCTAATAATGGGGCATATTATACTATTGAAACTGCAAGTGGACAACATAATTATAGGGCGGAGGTCACTAATAGTAATGGAACAAAATTTGTAAGTGATACGGTTAGTGTTACTGGTACTGGTAAGCCTGTTATAAGCCTACAATACTCTAATAATGGCGTTGTAGCAAATGAGGTACCAAGACTTTATCCATGGTTTAAAATTTACAATTATGGTTCTCAAGCGCTTGACTTAAAAAAGTTAAAAGTAAGATATTGGTTTACAATGAATGATGGGCCTGTTCCAAATATAAACTCAGACATGGGAAGCTCTGATTCAAAATTAAACCCCATTATCTCAAATAATCCATTAGATGCTAGAGATATTCAGGTAAAAGAACATGTATTTCTTACGTTTACAAAAATGACTAATGTTGTACCTAAAGCTGACTATTATTGTGATATTCAGTATTCTACTACATGTACAGATTCTTTATACAGCGGATACATACTTGGTGGTGATGCAGGTGTTCAACCATCTTTTATTAAACAACTTTCTGCTGGACAGGATGCTTATAGAAATTACAAACAAGGCGACGATTATTCCTTTGATGCTACTGCAACTAGTTGGAAAGAAAATAAAAACATTTGCGTTTACTATGACGGACAGCTTATTTGGGGAAATGAACCATTCACTACCCTCGGAAGTACCAACTTGAAGGCGGAAGTTGTAAATAACAATCAGGTTAAGCTGGATTGGTCACTAGTTCCTAATGCAGGTAGCTACAAAATATTACGCAGTACCTCTTTAAATGGTACATACAGTGAAATAGCTACGACCGGTTCCGTTACTAGTTTTGTTGATACATCAGTAACGAATACTAATCCAGGTACTAAAGTAACATATTACTATAAAGTAGTTCCTTATACTGGTGGTATTGTGGGGCCGGCCTCAAATATCGCTCCTGCATCAATTGAATGCTTTAAGTCTACAGATTATGGATTATTAAAATATAATATATTTAATTACAATATTAATACTTTCATACAGGGTGCATATATTCCAATACAGATTGAGCTTGTTTTAAAGGAAGATACCACAAATCCAGTTATAGAGGTAGATAAACCATTAATAAATCCAAACAATACATCAAAGCCATTTGAAATTAGTGTTATTAATGAAAAAAGTATATCTGTAAAAGCATATTCAACAGATAAGAAAAGCACAACCTCTTGTGCCATCCAGTTTACACCAGCAAGTAATACAACCCCATCATCCTCTATAAAACTAACGGGTAACTTTTTGAAGGGGCAGACTATTAAGCTGGATGTTAAGGTTAAAGTGACGGCAACTAAACAGGCTCTAGCAAATGGAATTGATAAGTACTACAGTACCAAGAGTATGAAACCTTATCAGATAAATTTCGATATTAAGGCTGATAAGAGGGGTGTTGCTACAAATCCGATAAGTACTACTGCACAGATAAATGTCAATATAGTTAGTCCAAACGTATTAAGGTAAAATTGCTTGTTACATATTGATTACTAATATATTACTTTAAATCAAACATACCAACATATGTTTGATTTTTTCTTTTTTATTATGTATAATTCATATGTGTCCAAGGAAAATTTACAATTTCTTTAAGTGTTTTCATGTTATTTTGGATAATTCAATATGAAACTAATTATTTATTTTACTATGAATATATAATGCAAAGAAATGATTATACTATTTTATATAAAATAAATAATAGAACAATGGGGTAGCTATGAATAATAAAACAAAGATTCTAATTTCAGTAACGGTTCTAGTAGTTGTCGTATTATCAACATTTAGTGTAATGTTTTTTGTAGGTCAAAATAATAATAGCAACAAAACAAACGAGATTGGTCAAAGCAGTAACAGTCAGGTTGCACAAGCAAGCAACTCTTTGAATCCAAATAGCGGTGCTGCTAATACTACAGATAAAACAACTGGACAAGCTATTGATGTTGAACAAAATCAGGATAAAGAAGTAGTAAAGGTTAATCCATTACAATTAAGCCCAAGCATTGAAGAAGTGAAGGTTAAGGCTGTTTATTTATCCGGCGCATCAGCAAGCCTGACAGAAAAGGTTGATAGTATTATTGAGATCGCGAAAAATACTGAGCTCAATACCGTTGTAGTTGACATTAAGGAAGATGGTATTGTTAACTATGACTCAAACGTTCCTATGGTAAAGGAATTTAAGAATATTGTTAAGTATTACAATGCAGAAAAGTTGGTCAAGAAGTTCCATGATAATGGGATTTATGTTATTGGTAGAATAGTAGTTTTTAAAGATCCTGTGCTTTCTACAAAGAGAGCTGACTTGGCAATTAAAAATGCTAAGGGCCAAGTGTGGAAGGAAAACGGTGAAACTCCATGGACAAATCCATATATGGAAGAGACATGGGATTATAACATTGCTATAGCAAAAGAAGCCATTGAAAAAGGATTTGATGAAATACAATTTGACTATGTTAGATTCCCTACTGGAAGAAAGGGAGATTTTAATTATGGTGAAAATGTTCCTGAAAAGGCTGTAGCTATAAACGGTTTTCTTGCAAAAGCCCAAAAGGAATTGCATGACGAACTAGGAACTCCTGTTTCGGCAGATGTTTTCGCTATTATAACTGAAAGCAAAGTGGATGGTGAAAATATTGGACAACGTATCGAAGAGGTAGGTAAGGATATTTATTGCATAAGTCCAATGATTTATCCTTCTCACTATGCTAATAATGCAAAAAAAGGTGTAATGGCCAATGGTGTTGGACAGGATATAAATGGAATATTGTTTACAAAGCCTGACCTTGATCCATATGGTGTCGTATTTAATGCGCTATTATCTACTAAAACAAAGACTGAAAATGTTGAAGGCTATAAGGCTAAAGTTAGACCATATATTCAGGCATTTACGGCAAAATATCTACCCGCTGGCTACTTCCAAACATATGGTGCTGAGCAAATTAAGCAGCAAATGAAGGCTGTTTATGATGCCGGCTATGAAGAATGGATACTTTGGGATCCTAGAAATAAGTACAGTGAAGATTATTTTGAGAAAAACTAATAAAGGTTAAATTTATAAACTGCCACGACATTAAATGCTTCCTCCAGGTAAACAAGCTGATTTATATATGCTTTTTACTTGGAAGGGAGCATTTTTGGGCCTTTAGGGGATTTGACCTTTTGGTGGATTTGACCTTTAGGTGATTTGGACCATTATGGGATTTGGACCATTATGGGATTTGGACCATTAGGGGAATTGACCTTTTGGGGAATTGACCTTTTGGGCGATATGATTATAGGAAATATGACCTAGGAGATATGACATAAAGTAGATTAGAACCTTCAGGAGATATGCTATGTCAAGATATGTGGAACTTATGGTTGTATACCTTGAAGAATAAAAAATTTTAATATGCTTTATTAGTCAATAAAGTGGGTATAACAAGTATAGTCATATGGAAATAACAAAAATCGGGACTTATAGAGTATTGACAGGACAATGTCACATGATACAATATATAGTGGTAATGATAATCGAGAAGACACAATATATAGTTTTGGGGGATGACGGAAGATGAAGTTATCAGATAACGCGATAAAGGTACTGGAAAAAAGGTATTTAGAAAGAGATGAGAATGGCGCTCTCTTAGAGGACTGCGACGGATTATTTAAAAGAGTCGCAAAAGCAGTTTCAGCAGCTGATGCAGGCAGTGTTAGTGAAGCAGAGTTGTCAAAAATCGAGCAAAAGTTTTATGACATGATGGTAAATCTTGATTTTTTACCTAACTCACCAACACTTATGAATGCAGGTAGGCCTTTAGGTCAATTAAGTGCATGCTTTGTACTTCCTGTTGAAGACACTATGGAAGGCATATTCGAGGCTATAAAAAATGCCGCGCTTATTCATAAGAGTGGAGGAGGAACAGGCTTTAGTTTCACCAGATTACGTGCCAAGGGTTCTACAGTTAACTCCACTGGAGGTGTAGCATCAGGCCCTGTAAGCTTTATGAAGGTATTTAATGCTGCTACTGAAGCTGTTAAGCAGGGAGGTACTCGTAGGGGTGCAAATATGGGTATTCTGAGAATTGATCACCCGGACATTTTGGAGTTCATTTCCTGCAAGAAGGATAACAAGGAGATAACTAACTTTAACCTGAGTGTTGGTATTACTGAGGACTTCATGAAAGCAGTAGACAATGATGAAGACTACCAGCTAATTGATCCAAAAACACGCCTTGCTGTGGGTACTATGAATGCAAGAGAAGTTTTCCAAATCATAGTTGATATGGCTTGGAAGAATGGTGAGCCAGGCATTATCTTTTTGGACAGACTCAATAGAGATAATGTTACTCCTGCACTTGGAGAGATTGAAAGCACAAATCCTTGTGGCGAGCAGCCATTGCTTCCTTATGAGGCTTGTAATCTTGGGTCTATTAATCTGCTCAATATGTTGAACCAAGATGGCAATGCTATAGATTATAAGCGTTTAGAAGTAACAGTAGCAGATGCTGTTCATTTCTTAGACAACGTAATAGAAGTAAATAAGTATCCTTTGCCTGAAATTGATAAGATGACAAGAGGAACAAGAAAAATAGGTCTTGGTATAATGGGATGGGCGGATATGCTTTGCAAGCTAGCTATTCCTTATAATTCCGAGAAAGCTTTAGCATTGGCAGAGGAAGTTATGTCATTTATTCAAAGTACTGCAAAGAGAGCTTCCTTGCAATTAGCTGAGAAGCGCGGAGTTTTCCCATATTTTGAAGACAGTATCTTTTACAAAGATGATATTAGATTGAGAAACGCTACAACTACCACTATTGCTCCAACTGGAACGCTCAGCCTTATTGCTGGAGTATCAAGTGGTATTGAGCCAATATTTGCAATTTCATATATCAGAAATGTTATGGATAATAATGAGTTGGTAGAGGTAAACCCTGTATTTAAGGAATATGCACTGGCAGAAGGTTTTTATTCTGAGGAGCTTATGAAGAAGATTGCTAAGCTCGGAACAGTAAAGGGAATTGACGAGGTTCCAAAGCATATTCAGGATATATTTGTTACAGCTCATGACGTATCTCCAGAATGGCATGTAAGAATGCAGGCAGCTTTTCAGAAGTTCACTGACAACGCAGTCTCAAAGACTGTTAACTTAAGTCATGAAGCAACTACTGACGACGTCAGAGAGGTATTTACACTTGCATACAAAACAGGCTGTAAGGGAGTAACTATTTATAGAGATGGAAGCCGTGATTTGCAGGTATTAAATATTGGTCAGGTAAAGGGCAAGGAGCAGGCTTCTGATGGACAGCATGCCCATTCAGGGCAAGAGGTTGCACATCAGCAACAGAATGCTGCACAAATCTATGCTGCTCAGAACCAAGCAAATGACCAGGCTGATTCTGCCGATGAATATACAAAGGTAGCCCCAAGACCACGCCCAGATATCACTACTGGCTTTACAGAGAAGGTTAGAATAGGCTGTGGAAACCTATATATTACAGTAAATTACGATAAAAACGGAATCTGCGAGGTATTTACCAATACTGGACGTGCAGGAGGTTGTCCATCTCAGTCTGAGGCAACAAGCAGATTGGTTTCTGTGGCGCTGCGTTCAGGCATTGATGTTAAGTCAATAGTTGAGCAGCTTAAGGGTATTAGGTGCCCATCTACTATTCGCCAGCAGGGCTTGAAGGTATTATCTTGTCCTGATGCAATTGGAAGACTGATTGAGA
>JAEYTP010000069.1 GCA_023433945.1 Bacillota bacterium
AAGGAGAGAATAAAAAAATGATTGAAATTAAAAACACATCAAAAAAATATGGTAGCACAATAGCCATTGACCATGTTACCTTGAACATTCCCGAAAGCGGAATTTACTGTCTTCTTGGCAGAAACGGTGCAGGAAAAACTACACTGATGAAGCTGATAGCAGGACATATCGCCGCCACAGAAGGAGAGATTATAGTTGACGGACTACGTGTTTCTCCCAACAAAATGCCGATATGCGTCAATTATATTGAAAGCGGTTCAGTACAATTCAATATGAGAGTATCCGAGTTGATTAGCGCCGCCGCCGAATTGCAAGAAAACTTTGACCGCGACTTCGCGCGGGAAATGGTAGAACGGTTTGAGCTTGACACAAAAAAGAAATATAAGCAGTTGTCATTTGGCATGAAAACTATGTTGACGGCGATTATAACACTAGCGAACAACTCAAAAGTTATCTTGCTGGATGAACCTACGCTTGGTTTTGACGCAATCATGCGCGACCAGTTCAATACGTTGTTGTTGGAAAGCTACCACGCCCATCCGCGCGTAATCATCATATCTACACATCTAATTGATGAGATAGCAAAGGTAACAGAAAAACTTATTATCATCAATAAGGGCCGTATTCTCTTAGAGGCTGGAATTGAGGATATTGACGAGAAGGCTTATACGTTGTCAGGCTCAGCACAAATAGTATTACCGCTAATAAACGGTCTCAACTGCATTGGTAAAACCACAGCCGGCAGCATTATGGCTGCTCACATCTACGGAGAAAGGATCACTCCCCCGCAGGGTGTGACGCTTGACCGCTTGAGTTTACAAGATTTCTTTATTAAAATTGTTGGAGGTAAAAGTCATGAATAAACAAGCCTGGACAATAGCGAAAATCAACCTTAAAAACATAAAAATTCCGTATTTTGTGACGGGACTAATCTTTGCTATTATATTCGTGCAAAGTATTGTCTATACGATAGTTGCCGTCGTCAGAGGAATCGCTGGTGAGCAACTTCAGGTTAGCAGTGGAAGCTATTTTTGGCTACTGATAATTATGGCTGCAATTTTTATTCCAACCAGGAACTTCCGCAGGATTGTCAACCTAGGCGGAAAGCGTGATGATTTTTTCTGGGGTAGCTTGTCGTGTTATGCTGTTCTAGCAGGTGCAGTGACTCTAGCAAATTCATTTATTTACTATACATATGAGCATTTCTTGAACAGTACAGGGTATTATGTAGGTTATGATGCGTTCATGCAGAACCCCGCACTTATGGATAAATATTATATTTCTGTTAATGTAATGGAAGTGTTTGGATGGTTAAAAAATGGCACAGTTATTGCATTTATCCAACAGTTTGCGTTTCTCTTTCTGTTGGCATCAATCATCCATACGCTCACTGCTATCCAGGATAAGTGGTACGGTTGGATTACGGATGTGATAATCGCTGGGTTGCTAGGGATTTTTATACCTATTGCTCCGCTGAGGGCGTGGTTACTTGGGTTCTTTGATCTAGTCATTTTTAATGATAATCCGTTTATGCAAATAGCGGCTTGTATTATGTTAGCTATTGTAATTTACTCTCTGAGTAAACGGATCTTTGCAAGAAAAGTAATCTGAGTTTAGAATATTAAATGTACTAAAGTCCCCCTTGCAAACTATTTACTATTATCTTACAATGTAAATATTAATAAACAGATTGGAGTTGAGAGGATGCGTAATTTTTCTTGCTAATTATTTTAGGCATAATAAATTATGAAAGCGGTTTTGTTCGCTTGTTTTGTTGTGCCGGCGCAAGAAGGTTACTAATTCCTGTTACTCAAAAAATATAACTGTCCACCCTTTTGGGCTTCTTTTGACATGTTTTTGAGCTGCGAGAATTTACTTTCTTGCAGCTCTCATAATTTCAAAAGGAGAACAAAAATATGTCACAAATAAACATTTCCAACCTTACCTTTGCCTATGATGGCAGCTACGATAATATATTCGAAAATGTAAGCTTTCAAATAGATACTGATTGGAAGCTAGGCTTTACCGGTAGAAACGGTAGAGGTAAAACAACCTTTTTAAACTTATTATTGGGGAAATATGAGTTCAAGGGTAACATTAGCTCAAATGTAATGTTTGAATATTTTCCTTATGAGGTAGCTGACAAAAGCATACCAACTATAAATGTAATAGAAAATATTCTACCTGGATATGTGCACTGGGAACTGGTGCGCGAATTATCGCTATTAGAATTGGATGATGAGGTTCTTTACAGACCCTATGAAACTCTATCAAATGGAGAACAAACAAAAGTACTATTGGCAACACTGTTTTTAAAGGAAAACAGCTTCCTGCTGATAGATGAACCTACAAATCACTTAGATATGCATGGAAGGCACATTGTCAGCCAGTACCTCAACAGTAAAAAGGGCTTTATTCTAGTATCACATGATAGGGCTTTCCTTGATGGGTGTGTGGATCACATACTTTCAATCAATAAAACAAATATTGAGATTCAAAAAGGCAGCTTCTCATCCTGGCTAATTAACAAGGAAAGGCAGGATAACTTTGAGCTTGCTGAAAATGAAAAGCTAAAAAGTGAGGTTAAGCGCCTGCAAAAGTCGGCTGCTGAAAAGTCGGCCTGGTCAGATACTGCTGAGAGCAGAAAAATAGGCTTTAACCCTGTTCATACTGAGAAGAACATCGGACGACGTTCGTATGAAGGCGCAAAATCAAAAAAAATGATGAAGCGCGCAAAGGCAATACAAAATCGTCAACAGACTGCCTTTGAAGAAAAATCAAAGCTGTTAAAGAATATTGAGAGTATGGAAACCCTCAAGGTAGCACAGCTTGATTATCATCAAAGCCGCTTGGTAACGCTGTCGGACGTTTCAATTTATTATGGTGATAAATTGGCATGTGAAGATATTCGCTTTACTATCGAAAAAGGTGATCGCATTGCCCTAAGAGGCAAGAACGGTTCAGGAAAATCCAGCATTATTAAGCTTATATGCGGAGAAGATATCGCTTATACGGGTACTTTTATAAAAGGAAGTCGCCTAAAAATATCCTATGTGTCACAGGATACCTCTTCCCTACACGGTAACCTTTCGGACTTTGCATATGAAAGCTCAATTGATGAAAGCCTTTTTAAAACAATACTCAGAAAGCTTGACTTTTCAAGGGTACAGTTTGAAAAGGATATTAAAGATTTTAGCGGCGGACAAAAGAAAAAAGTGCTCATAGCTAAAAGCTTAAGTGAAAGTGCACATTTACTGGTATGGGATGAACCACTTAATTATATTGATGTTATATCCCGTATGCAAATTGAGAATCTATTGCTTGAATTTAAGCCAACAATTCTATTTGTTGAGCATGATAAGTTATTTTGTGAGAATATAGCTACTAAGGTAGTAAAGCTATGACTCTCGCAATGCTTGAATCACAATCAATATTTAGGGGCAGAGCGACTACCTCAAAACCAGCTAATTCTAATAAACAAGATAGATTAGTTAGGTTTTCAGCTATCAAAATGCCTGCCCCAAGTATTTTCTTATGGGCATTAAATGGATATCTATCTATAGAAGGCATATCTACACCTACCATTTTGATGTTTTTTCTAACTAGAAAGTCACAGAAGCTATCATCAAGAACAGGATGGCTGTCATAATAAGCTGACTGACCGTATAGCTTATCCTGTCCAGTAAGGATTAAAACTATAGACTCCTCAGATATGCTTGTCTCATACTCTTCCCTATATGTTATTGTTTCTAGATTTCTTGCATCAATTATGCAGCCCTGACCAATAAAGCTATTAACGGGATACTCACTGATAGGTTTATTACTATTACTCATGTGCATTATCCCATCAATATGTGTACCTGCATGCATTCCAGTAGTCAGCATAAAATTGCTATAGCCATCCTCAGAATAGGATGCAACCCTGACTAGCTCAGTGGGTATATCCCCTGGGTATATCGGCATTTTATCTGTAATCTTGTGCGATAGATCTATAGCTCTCATTTTTGCACCTCTTATTTATATAAATACTCTGATTTTTGATGGTAATTTATTCTAGCTTTATATTTATAATACCTTAAATTGTTTTATAACCTCTAAAATTTGTTTATATGTTCTTCAAAAAGCTTTTTGTATATGTATCTCTAAAAAATGTTTGCATGTACTTCTAATTATAACGTATATTTTGACAATCACAAAGCTGCTTCTTCCAATGAAAAAGCAGCTTTAGGTTGTTATTAAATCTAAACTGACTACATGCTGATTTTTTATAAAGCTATTACTTATCTGGCTGATTGCTTATTTAGCTATTGCTTAATAGCTATTGCTTATTTAGCAATTGTTTATTTAGCTATTGTTTATTTAGCTATTGTTTATCTGGCTATGGCTTATTGAACCATATAACTTGTTCTCAGGTGACTACCTCCTGAATAAATGTTAATCTCATAAGTTCCTGTATCGGTATTTTTATCAACCTCCCAAGTACAGAAGATATTACCGTCTTTCCCTGCAACAAGATTTCTTACCGCAGTATAATTTTTCCCCGAGAGCTTATAATTTGCAACAATCTTGACTTCAGCGTTTGGAGATACTTTTAACGCAAGCATGCCAATTTCTCCCCTTCTGACGTAAGGCCTTTTGGCTGTGACCTTTATTCCATTATTATAGGCTAAATCCGTTTTTATTTCCTTGTTTGATAAAAAGCCATTACTACAGCCTGTCAATCCAAAGCACAGGCAAATGCATAAAAGATAAGGAACAAATCGTCTCATAAAAACCACCCTTTGAAACTTATTATTTGTCTTTATCTTTTCCTTATTTCTATTTTTTATATGTTAAAATTTTTGACAAGCTATCAGTTCTGAATTCCATTAATTGTGAACTTTTTACATTATTTTCATACTAAGCATTCCTAATTAATGTAATTACAATTATAATTAAATTACCAATTTGAATTACCTAACCAAATTACAATACTAATATATTAAATTACAATACAAATATATTAAATTTCTTTAATAGAATCTTTTATATTAAATTTGCTTTAATAGAATATTTGTTAGCAAGATTATTAACCCATTAGCATAAATATTTTTAACGGGAGGAAAGTATTGGTGTTTCATACATCATACAAGTTTATTTATGGCTGCATTTGAAAAAATTAATTCAGGGCTTGACGGGCTGGACACGGTGATTGATAACATCAGGCTTGGAGATAACGTTGTTTGGCAGCTTTCCTGCATTGAGGAGTATCTATACTTTGTACGTCCTTTCGTAAGTCAGGCAATTTTAGATAATAGAAATATAATTTATATGCGATTTGCCGAACATCCTCCGCTGTTAATGCCTCAAGAGGGCTTAAAAATTGAGAAAATAGATATAAACGCTGGCTTTGAAGGCTTTACTGTCAGAGTGCATGAAATCATAGCAAAGGAAGGCTTAGATGCATTTTATGTATTTGATTGTCTTTCCGAACTCCAAGCTGAATGGGGTACCGATCTCATGATGGGCAATTTCTTTTCGGTAACCTGCCCATACCTATTCGAATTGGATACGGTTGCCTACTTTGCAATATTGCGAAACAGGCATTCATTCGAAGCTATCGCGAGAATTAGAGAAACTACACAATTGCTTATTGACGTTTATGGAAACTGTGACGATATGTATGTTCACCCTTTAAAGGTTTGGAACAGGTATTCTCAGAATATGTTTCTCCCCCATAAGTTTGAAGACGTTGTAGGTAAAGTATTAAGCCCATTAACGGATGGGGTGTGCGCCAGTAAATTCTACTCTCTCATATGTGAATGTAATGGTATTCAAACCTTTCAGTCCTTGGACAATTGGGATAAATATTTCATCAGAGCAAGGCTGGAATTGGATGCAGGAATGCCGCACAACCTTGATACGCTGGCTACCCTTTGCAGAATGCTTATAGGAAGAGAACAGCATCTCAATGATTTGATTAAAGAACAGTTCAATATAATGGATTTTCTTTTTATAAAAGAAAGAATGATTGGTTCAGGAAGTATTGGTGGCAAAGCAACCGGTATGCTGTTGGCAAGAAAGATTATTGAGAATGGCAGGAAAGATTTAAGGAAGCTATTAGAGCCTCATGATTCCTTTTATATTGGCTCAGATGTGTTCTATACCTATCTAGTTCAAAATGGCTGGTGGAAATTACGACTAAAGCAAAAAACCCAAGAGGGCTACTATTCTGCCGCCGCAGAGCTCAAAGAAAAAATGCTCACAGGTGTTTTTTCTCAGAGTATAAAGGAACAGTTTAAAAGAATGCTAGAATACTACGGTCAAAACCCCATAATAGTTCGTTCTAGCAGCCTATTGGAGGATAGCTTCGGCAATGCCTTTGCGGGTAAATATGAGTCTGTGTTCTGTGTTAATGTTGGCAGCCCTGAGCAAAGGCTTAAGGATTTTGAAATAGCTGTAAAAACGGTATATGCCAGCGCAATGGATGAGTCTGCCCTTGCTTATAGACAACAGAGAGGGTTGGATAAAAATGACGAACAAATGGCAATTCTGGTTCAGAGAGTTTCTGGGTCACTGTATAATGACATTTTCATGCCGTGCGTTGCCGGAGTAGGCTATTCATATAACTCGTATGTGTGGAATAAGGATATTGATAGCTCAGCAGGCCTTGTAAGAATAGTGCTAGGTCTTGGAACACGCGCGGTAGATAGAACGGATGGTGACTATCCCCGTCTGGCTTCACTGGATAAGCCCCAAATGAGCCCCGTTGGAAGCAGGAGTGAAAAAAGTAAGTTTTCTCAGAGATATATTGATGTGCTTGATATTATCAACAATTCTCTAGCAACAATCACCATTGATCAGCTCAGTCCAAAGGTGCCAATATGGTTCAAAAACCTGATGTTGGAGCATGATAGAGAAGCAGAAGCAATGCTTAGGGATAGAGGAGTTCAAAGGGATGTAATTTTTACTACCTGCGATAACATTCTAAAAAACGAGGCGCTTATTAATAATTTAAGAGAAATACTAAAAACCATACAATCAGTATACAAATATCATGTTGATATTGAATTTACCATAAACATGTCTGAAAGCGGTGCCTATGTTATAAACCTCCTGCAATGCAGACCATTGCAAGTTGGCGGACTTGGCAAAAAGGTTACAATACCTGATAACCTAAATGGCAAGACATTTTTTGAGGTTGGTCCAGGGTGTACAATGGGAGGCTCTGTCTACCTGCCCATCCATTACATAATTTCTGTAGACCCAAGGGAGTATTACCTCGCTGACATGAATACCAAGCATAATGTGGCAAGGACTATTGGAAAGCTCAATTCAGAGTTCAAGAATCTAGACAAAACTATTATGCTATCTGGACCGGGCAGATGGGGTACCTCCTCCCCTGAACTGGGAGTTCCTGTTCGCTTTGCAGAAATAAGTGAAATATCGGTTTTGTGTGAAGTATCGTATGAGGGCGCGGGATATATGCCTGAATTATCCTTCGGAAGTCACTTCTTTCAAGATCTTGTTGAGGCAGAAATATTCTATTGTGCTATTTTTGAAAACGCAGAAGGTGTTTTGTTTAACGAAAAATTACTGACTAATTGCCCTAACACCTCGATGCAAAATGACGCGGTAAAAAATACGCAAGAAAGCCTACCAGTAAATGATATAACCTTAATGAATGCACAAGCAGTTTTAAAAAATGCAGATATGAACAAGATA
Source organism: Bacillota bacterium (assembly GCA_023433945.1). Lineage (GTDB taxonomy): Bacteria > Bacillota > Clostridia > Acetivibrionales > DSM-1351 > Ruminiclostridium. The sequence goes on from JAEYTP010000069.1 coordinate 7,705, forward strand.
ATAAAAGTATATCAGGTGTCTGATATTAAGCTAACTCTGCTGTCAGATGCAAATAAGCAAAAAACGGTATGCGCATCGCTGATATGAGATAATGAAATTTAACGTTACTCCATTTATATGGAAACTATGCTCATAGCTTTAATATATTTTTAGAACTACTCCATTTGTAGGGGAACTATGCTCAAAGCTTTATTATGATTTGAACTACCTCTATAGAGGAAACTTGCCCCTAGCTGTGAAATGTTTATTGCTACCACCAAAATAAACCTACTCCCTCAATGGGGCAACTGCCACGGGCAGATATCTGAGCACATTGTCTACCCGCGCGCTTTCCATCAGAGATATGCTATTAACCTCGAACCGTACTGGCCTTTGGTTTAGATTTTCAGCCATTCGCTGAAAATCCTCTATCCTTGTTTCACGCGCAAGTGTAATGTGTGGACTATAAGGCCTGTCTTCACTTTGATAGCCAATTGAAAATAACTTCTGAGATAGGCTTGAATAAAGCTGACTCAAAGCAGTACTCCTACTTATTCCAGCCCACAATATACACTTATTACCCCTCTCAAACCTTCCTATGTTTTGTAAACTTAATGAAAATGGTTTATTAACGCTAGAAGTGTCCTCTAGTACCTTAATTAGATTAGCAATCTGCTCTTTGGATTGCTCTCCCATAAACCTCAAAGTAAGATGAAAGTTATCTACCCTGGTGAAATTCCCACCTTGGCAGTGTTTTTTTGCTTGCTGCTGTATTTCCTGCAGATATTCTTTCACTCTCTGCTCAAATTCTATCGCAAAAAACACTCTCATCTTCTATCTCCCATCATATTTGACATGATAACCTTATTTCAGCAATTTATTCATTTGCACTGCATTTATAAAGAGCTATGCTTCCATTGACTTTATGAGCAACGCCGTGCATTATATTATTTAACTGTATTATTCAACTGTATTTTCCATCTTTAGCAATTTTCTTATTCTATAATAGTATGTGGACATAAGAATAACAGTGGCTCCAATCCAAGCAACAATCTCAACATAATAAACACCGCTCCTACCCATTACAGCAGGGAATATCAGTACTGCTGAAACACGCATAAACAGCTCCACAATTCCAGAAATCATAGGTGTAAAGGTATCACCCATTCCCTGTAGTGCTGATCTGTACACATACAGCAAATACAAAACAACCAAAAAGATGCTCATTACTCTTAGAAAGTTATACGCTACCTCTACAACCGCTTCAACTTCCTCTACTTCACCTGATACAAACAGACCTACTATCAGCTTTCCAAATACCA
>JAEYTP010000124.1 GCA_023433945.1 Bacillota bacterium
ACGATCTGCTTCCCTTGTACCATATCACCCACTCGATGTCGCGGGCAGGGACACCGACTGATAATGGGGCTATGGAAGCAATAAATGGCTGGATTAAGGCAGAGATGTTCATGGACATGCATATAACCAGTGGCAAGGATATAGATGAGGAGATTGCTGACTACATTGTGTTCTTCAGTGAGGAGAGACCTGCATACTCTTTGAATTACCTGACTCCGAAACAATACAGAGAGTATCATCTCGGAAATCAGGTGATTACAGTTTGAAAAAAGTGTCTACTTTTTGTTGACTAGTGCACTATCAGGTTGAATTTGGGACTTTTTCTGCCCAAAAACACTGTTTTAGGTCCCAAATTCACCGTTATGACTTGCTATGCTGCCATTCTTGGGTTGAATTTGGGACTTTTTTTGCCCAAAGCGCTGTTTTAGGTCCCAAATTCACTGTTATCACTCGCTATGCTGCCACACTTGAGCTGAATTTGGGACTTTTTTTGCCCGAAACACTGTTTTAGGTCCCAAATTCGCTGTTATGCCTCGCTTTACTGCCACTCTTGAGCTGAATACATCTATTGAGTATAACTTCTACATTTTATACACCATTAACATTACAACCCCAAATACCCAGCTTGCTATATTTGCAGCAATACCATAACCGTAGCGTCTCATTTTTGTACCACCCTTTAAGAGTAATCCGAAAACAATAGATTCAAGTATTAATATAACTAGCTCTACAGGGAATTGCATCACAAAAGCTGCCAGCGACCCGCTTCTGACCAATGTAGCGCCTACAGTTGCAGTGAGTATTATCTGTGTAGACACATTTGTAATAAGAAAGACCTTCCAGTTGTCTTTTAGCTTAAATCCAAAAAGAACAAGTAATAACCCCTCTATCAATAAGGTAAAAGAGCATGTAAATAAGAATTGATATATATAAGTAATATATGTAGGCGGCACCTCAGCAATACCCGTTGCAAAGTCATAATTCACACTGCTCTGTAACGATTTTCTTGTCAGGGTTTTAGATACAGATATATCTCCACTTTCTGTGACAATAATAATGCGATAGGTGTCAGGTAATCCTACATACCCAAACTTGTGAACCATCATATCCCCATCTGCATCACCAGTCAACTCTCCCCACATTGGAGCACTTGTACCCTCTGTGAGAGCAGGCATCCACCCATCTTCCTTAAATGAGTAAAGCATCTTAACCATGTTCTCATTTAACTTACCCTTTTGCTCGTCCGGTATATTAGTATAACCGCCAATATTTTCAGCCAGTAAGTCCAAGTAGTATAGCTCTTTAGGTGGATTTTTCACATATACCGTCAGACTGTCCTTCGGTCCCATATCAGCAAAGGTAGTAGCAGGTATAAGCATTAAAATAAACAGGAGCAATATAAACAAATTTTTTGGCTTTTTGAATATCATAGTATTCCTCCAACTGAAAAAAGTTATTTATTTTCCATTTTATCATAATGCTACAAAATAAAAAAATATACCCAGTCTTATAAAGATTGAGTATATTGGTGTTGATATTTATTTTTTATATGTAACTTTAACATGTTTACCAATAATACTCCCGATTGTGTATAAAAGTGCACCCATTACCTTTTGTGTCAGCCTCAATGGAATACGGCTATCATATGCGCGCTTACTTCTTGTAATGTCGGTCCAGTGTTCTCCATCCACCGTCTCATATTCTGTCCCAGATACATGATATTTGCACATGCCTCTAAACAGATTGTATGGGATCAACACACCGAATGATTGATAATGCATCTTTTTGCTTACTACATCTTTATGGAACTTATCTGTTAGCTTCTCTAGTTTTCTAACAGTACCTTCCCCCGGCATGTAATCATTCCAGCTTCTGGCCATAATACTTGCCTTATAACAATTATTAAATCCAATGCCCCTAAGTGTACCCTCGATACTTTTGGCTGCGCTGCTACCTCCCACAGCTCCAACTGTAGTTATAACAAGGGCTTTCTTTGTAAAGAAGCGAGGACGGTGCAGCAGGTAACACATATGGTCAAACAAGTTTTTGAGAAGTCCTGTCTCTCTCATATTATAAGTTGCCGACACTACAATAACACCATCTGCTTGCTCAATAGCATTTAGCAAAACTTGCATCTTTTCACTGTGTGGACAAAGCATATCACCTTTTCTGAAACAATTGCTGCAACCCAAGCAGAATGGCAAATTCAGTTCTGCTAAATGGATTTGTTCAATTATTAAGGAGCTATCTGTCTTTAATAATCTTTCCATAGCTAATTCTGCAAGCTTCCATGTGTTCCCTTTTCGGGCGCTGCCGTTTATCACCAAATACCTCATTCTGCCGTCTCCCTCATATTTTATAACAATAAAAACTTATACTACTTCTATCTAAATGAATCTATGATTATTATTCATCTGCACTTTCATATACACCTGTATGCCCATAAAGCAAATCACTTAGTCTTATTATAATATATTTCATCTGGAAGCATGAAATTAATCTATCAAAATATGAGATCCTTTTATATCAAGATATTTATTAAACATGAAAACTCAATTAAAGCATTAAATCTATCTCTCAAAGTTCATGAAATAGTAAAACTCACCTTGTTTCTTCATTAGTTCCTGCAGATTTCCTATTTCTTTAATAAAACCATCTTCCATATATATAATTTGATCATACTTTTCTAATAACTCTACTTGTAAATTATGTGTAATTGTTATTAGTGTCAGATCATCAATAGCTAGTAAGCTATTTTCAATTTCATAAGCTGTTTGGGTATCTATAGCAGATGTTCCTTCATCTAATATGAGAATTGGTTTTCTTCTAATTAAAGCCCTTGCAACAGCAACTCTCTGACGTTGACCTCCAGATAGATTAGACCCATTTTCTCCTACCTTTTGTAGCACACCCTCGGGCATATCATTAAGAAACTTGCTTACTCCGCTTATATTTAAGGCTTCTTCAAAATCTTTATTCAAGAAATCTTGGTATAAGTATATATTTTGCAAAACGCTATCATCAAACATGTATATATCTTGATGAATTATTGAAGCCATATTATGTACTTCTTGGTTATCTAGTTCAAGTAAACTTGTTCCGTCAAAAGTAATACTCCCATTATAAGTGGAATAGCTGCCCATTAGAACCTTTACCAAGGTTGATTTACCGCATCCACTTTTGCCAACAACTGCGTATTTATTACCTTTGGCAATGGTCAGATCTATCCCCCTTAATACTTGGCGACTCTCTCCATAGGCAAATGATAAATCTTTAGCTATTATACTACTATAGAACGTAGGTTTCAGCGTTCCTGTAAACGATGTATCAGTATAATTTGATAATTCCTCAATTCGCTTCATTATCGGCATAATACTTTTTATTTTAGGGATATTCTCCATAATCATCATTACAGGACTTACGAATGTTCCTGAGAGTTGGATGAGTGCTACCAGTGTACCCGCTGACATACTCCCTTTAATTAAAAAATATGCACCTATAAATAACCCCGATAGCTGTGTAATATAGGCACAAAGCTGAGAAATTCCCTCATTAAGAGCAAATAACTTATCAGCCTTGTATTTTGCAGTTACTGTTTTATTATTCTCATTTACAAATTCCCTTTTTATGTAATGGTCAATCTGAAAGGACTTTATGACTTCATATCCTGAAAAGAAGTCCTTGAGTTTTGATGTAATAACAGATAGTTGTTTAGAAAGCTCGCCTTGCCGCTTTTGCATTGAGCTCCCAATAAATGCTGGAATAATAAACATAAGAATCAAACTGCCAATTAAACATAATGTAATCAACGGACTGATCTGAAAGAGTAGTATCAGTGTTACAATAAACATTACTCCGTATTGAACAACTTGAAGAGCAGGAATTATGAGGTTTTCTTCAATAAGTTTTATATCATTTGTTAAAGCCGATATGTAGTCTGCTGAATTAACCTTTGTAAAATCCTGTACATTCCTATTGAGTATTCCAGTAAATGCTCTTTCTCTCAATATCTTTATAACATTTTTGATTAACACTTTACTACATAGAGAATATAAGTAGCTGATAATGCATAGCAGAATAATATAAACGATCGAAACTGCGAGAATTCTCTGAAAGGACGACATGCTCCCCCCTATAGCCGCATCAATAACACTTTGGAGAAGTTTAGCAAGAAACACTGCTCCAACGGCTGTAGCAATATTGAGTATTAAGGTAATACCTACAACTACCTTGTTTTTTGACAAGCACTCTTTCATTAGTGTATTTTTCATTACATCGTCTTTTACACAATTATCGTTTATAGGATTTGCATCATTTAATGCCTTTTTCTTTGCTGCACTTTCTTTTGCTGCATTCTCTTCTGCTGAATTCTCTTTTTCTGAATTCTCTTTTTCTGAATTCTCTTTTGCTGAATTCTCTTTTGCTGAATTCTCTTTTACTAAATTCTCTTTTGCTTCACTTTCTTTTGCTGAATCTTTCTCTTCTAACATATCTCTCATAAAACACCTCATTATTAGATTATTATCTAATATATTTTACATGTATATAATACAGTTATATTTGATTTGTGTCAACTAAATGTTATGATCATCTAATATTTAATGTAAAAAAATCCCGACTCTCATCGGGATTAATATATATTTGTTATTAATTTATACTAAAGCAATTTTATAGCAAGTATCTTATATACTATGTATCATATATTTGATACACATTTTATCGATGATCCTATGTTCGATGTACCTTATATCGATGTATCCTATATACGATGTACCTTATATCGATGAACCTATATTTGATGCACCTTATGTCGATTATCCTATATTCGATGTACCTTATATCGATGCACCTTATGTCGATTATCCTATATTCTATGCACATTATATCGATGTATCTTACGTTCGTTGTATCCTTATTGTTATATTAATGTTCTTATAGCAAGGTTTCTTCGAGTTCATTTATTAATTCTTGCAAGTTTTCCTTCTCTAGATGATAGTACACCTTTCCTTCTCTCTTTTCTACACCTACTAGCCCACAATTTAGCAAAGCACTCATGTGGTGAGACATTGTTGCTGCAGTCAATCCTAACTGCTGTGCTATTTCGAGATTGTATTTTGGACTTACTTTCAGGGATGCAATTATCCCTAGCTTACTGCCATCACTCAATGCTTTTAGTTTAATTAGTAATTGTTCCTTTGAGTTCTGATTCTTTTTGTTTTCTGTCAATTTATCGCTCAGTAAACCATAATAGCAGTATTGTTCAAATATCAACTGTGAAATAGGAAAAACTAAGGATGGGTATAATATAGAGTCTTTTGAAATCTCGTTCTTTATCTTATAAAATATACTTCTGCTATCACTTTTCTCGAGAATACCATATTTATTTATCATCTTTTCTAGCGGCTTTTTTATTTCATTAACTGCTTTATAGTATGCGTCTAGATTGGAGTTAACAATTTTAACAAGTTGAGATATATGACTAACTGGGCTCTGCATTATTCGAAGTAGCTTCCATTTTGCATTAGGTTCAAGCGGACTGTTATCTAGATATTGAATAATTTCTTCTAGTCTATATTCGTCATGAGTTGTGCCATTTACTCTTGGATCTATATACTTATAACCACTAGCTACTTTAGGCTCTATTATTTCCGGGTTAAGATCCTTTCTAGATTCGCTTTGAAAACTGCTATCATCACTAGGAATAATAACCTGAGCATCCGTGTAATTATCAAAAATTGACTTGCATTTATCAATTATTTGTGACCTGATTAACTCGTTCGACAAACCGTTCGTCGATTGGAGCCAACTTTTATTATCCAAAATCAAAGCTAGAAGTATTAAATAATAATTTGAATCATCTTCGTTAAAGAAAAACGTGTATTCAGCACTTTCTTCACGGTTTACTAAAAAAGCCTGAACATATTTATCATAGACCTTAAAATGTTTCAGATAGAACTGCTCTCCATCCATTCCATGAGTAGTAAAGGCTTTCTTTAGCTGGTTTTTAACTTCTTCAAAATTATAACTTACCAATAGCAATCCCATGGTTTCAAAAATAGGGTCCATTACTAACAACTCATTATCTTGCATAAATATACTCCTCAATATTTCAGCTATGTTTGATACTTATCTAATTAATTTTATGATAAATGTATTGTAATTTCAAGTATTGCGAAAATGAGTGCTAAAAGATTTATTTTATTTCTACAATTTATCATTAAATATGCGTACTATTATTCTAAAACTATAAAAAAAGCATATATGATATCCAAAAAATCATGTTAGCCAAAATTTTTTTACAATAATTGGTAATTTATACTAGATTTTTTTTCATTCTACATATATAATAAAAATTACACTCTAAAATTTTAAGAAAAGGAGGTAGTGCCTACGCTTTATGATAAAATAATGTCTGAATGTAGTATACTAGATCAGAAAATAAAAACCTTGCAAAATGAGATTGATATTTTACCTAAAGGTGTTTTGTTATGTAAAACAAGTGGCAAGTACATAAAGTGGTATCACAATGATGGTCAAAAGTTAAGTTACCTTAATAAAAATCAACTGCCTATTGCTGAAAAACTTGCATTAAAAAAATACCTCGCTCTCCTACTGAAAGAACTACTCCATGAAAAGAAATCTCTTGAACTATATCTATCTAATCGCAATGAGGTAATACCTAAAGCAATCCAACTTCTTAATGAATCTTCCAATTACAAGCAACTTCTGCAACATTACTTCAAACCCTTTTCTGCTAAAGTACTTGAATGGATTAATTCACCATATGAGCAAAATATGAAGCACCCAGAAAACCTTATCCATAAATCAATATCTGGAAACACTGTCCGTTCAAAGTCTGAAGCTATAATTGATATGGCACTTTACATAAATAAAATTCCATATAGATATGAATGCGCACTGCAGCTAGACCATCTAACTTTTTATCCTGATTTTATGATCTATCACCCCCAGTCTGGAAAAGTATATTACTGGGAGCACTTTGGCATGATGGATAATTCTACATATTCAAAAGATGTTTACAACAAACTTCAAATATATAATGATTTTGGGTATGTCCCTTCTATTAATCTAATTACTACCTTTGAAACAAAAGATACTCCACTTACTTCAGATACAGTTGAAAAAATAATAAAACAATACTTTCTGTAAAGTTTTTTAGGCTAAATGCTATTTAAATAGACTATTTGACCTTATATTTAAAATATTTCTTTTAATTTATATTATATTTTACTTGATTTAAAGTTACTTTTTAGTTTGATCTACGGTTCCATTTAGCGTTTGTTTACAATCCGATTTACAGTTTAAATTACAATTGGATTTACGTCTAAATTAATATTAATCTATAGTTTAAATTCTAGCTTGATCTTTAGTTTGATCTTTAGTTTGATCTTTAGTTTGATTTTTAGTTTGATTTTAGTTTGATTTTTAGTTTGATTTTAGTTTGATTCTTAGTTTGATTTTATAGTATATCTTTGGTATTCGCCTGGCAAAACAGGCTTAATTTTGAATACATTTAACTTCATTTCCTTTGGTAATAAATATTGAATTATTACTATTCAGGGCCTAATCAGACGTCTGGGGAATTCCCTTGGTGTTTAGGCCTCCACTAGGGAGAACTATCTCCCTAGCATTTCATATCTAGCAGGGGGCAATCCCCTGTCACTTCTTATATTTTGGGACCTAAATGTCCATTTTTTAGCTGTTTAGGTCCCAATTCAGACCTTACTTGGGGGGGTAGACCCCAACGTGTCAGATTCAACTAGGGGGAGTATTTCCCCTAGCACTTCAGATTCAACTAGGGGGACGATAATCTCCCTAGCACTTCAGACTCAACTAGGGGGAGCAATATCCCCTAGCATTTCAGA
>JAEYTP010000001.1 GCA_023433945.1 Bacillota bacterium
TCTCGTATTATAATAAAAAAGTCGCTAATGACCAAGCCGAAGTGGCGGAACTGGCAGACGCACAGGACTTAAAATCCTGCGAAGCTAACCCTTCGTACCGGTTCGATTCCGGTCTTCGGCACCAAAATGAAACAGTTGATTTAATCAACTGTTTCATTTTTTTTGTGCTTTTTCTATGTTAATAGATAAGTGGCTATTTGCCTCTATTTTAAACTATTTTTATAATATCAAATAAGGCATTTACCAACGTCCAGTTTTGTGCAAATGGGCGCATTACATTCCAATAGCCGGCACCATATAGGTTAAACTCGTGTAATAGCTCTAGCTTGGCCTTTATGCTTCTTGCATCCTCAAACCAGACCTCGTGTTTTCGGCCTTGGTTATCCCAATAATTGAAGTAAGGAGATTGGGATTTCTCATCATATTGAATGGGAGAACCATGCGTTGAAGCAATCTGAATAGCCTGCTCATTTCCGATGGAAGGAGCTCTCGACACACCCTTTTGATAAGGGAGGGTAAAATCATAGCCATAATTGGGGATTCCCATATATATTTTTTGAGGGGGAATTTGGCTAACACCATATTCTACTACTCTTCTGACCTCATTAATAGGGGCGACAGCCATAGGAGGACCGTAAGTATAGCCCCATTCGTATGTCATCAATAGGACGGTGTTTGCAGCTTCACCAAGTGCAGCATAGTCGTGTGCTTCATACAGAAGACCCTTTTGTTCGGCTGATGTCTTTGGTGCAAGGTCAACATTAACAGTGAAGCCTTGCGCATTCATTTTTTGCGTGATGTTTTGTATGAAGGCAGTATATGCATCTCTGTCTTCGGGGTTAATGAATTCAAAGTCAATATCTATGCCGTAATAGCCCTTTTGTTTCATTTTTTGGATTAGCTTGCTAATAATCATATTCTGAAAATCAATGTTATTAAATAAGTAACTAGCAAGTTCGCCACTTGTAGTGCCACTTTCAGTTAATGATGAAAATAACATTATTGGAGCAACATCAAAGTAATTTGCCATCCTTATAAGGGGTTCATCATTTATTCCTATTAGTTCACCCTCTTCGGTGAAGCCGTACCCAAATATTGTGAGTGTAGTAAGATAAGCCAAAGTATTTATTAAATCCTCAGTTTGTACATAGGGATACACATACCCGTTAATAGCAATTTTGCCTAACTTAGTAGTTTCATGCTCTAGCGTTATCTGCTGCCCCACATAAATATTGGGTCTTTGGATCAGATCAGGGTTATTTTGAATTAAATTAATAATGCTGGTATTATTTTTTCTTGCAATAGAATAAAGCGTATCTCCTGGCTTAACAGTATATGTTTTCGTTGGTCTAAGGATAATGAGAGATTGTCCGGGCATCAAGTAGTTTGTAAGTCTAAGCCCATTATCAGCAATTATCTCGTTTGGCGTAATATCAAATTTAGCAGCAATACTTCTAATAGTATCACCTGGTTGAACAATATATATTTCCATTGAGCACCTTTAATGCATTATGTTAATCTACTCCATTATATTAGATATGCCATAGATTGGTTACCTAAACAGGGGAGTTTTTGAGTAGTAAATTCAGATTCATGTAGTCATGATGTACCGATAAGTATACTTCTGATGATGTTGGTAGATACATTTATGATATTGATAACTAAATTTTATGTACCGATATAAACATAAAAATAGCAGTTACAGTATTAGTGTAACCGCTATTAAGGTATTAATATATTATGGAACTATATATAATGATTCTTTTTATTCAAATAATTCGTAGGCTTTAATAGTTATAATATTATTTAAGGACAGTTACTTTCTTTATAACGACTTTTTCTACTGGTTGGGACTGCTCACCAGTAAATTCGTTAAGTTGAACGGTAGTATTAGATAGCTTGTCCAGTACGTCTTCGCCTTCAATAAGCTTACCAAAAGCAGCATAATTACCATCGAGGCCCGGCTCATCGTTGTTCATTATAAAAAACTGACTAGAGGCAGAATCATTTTCTTTGCTTCTCGCCATTGAAATTACACCCTTTGTATGGCTGAGGGTATTCTTTGTGAACCCATTACTTGCAAATTCGCCTTTTATAGTCTGATCAGCACCTCCGGTACCATCACCTTTTGGATCTCCTCCTTGAATCATGAAGCCTTTAACTATTCTATGGAAGGTAAGTCCATCATAAAAACCAGACTCAGCAAGCTTTATAAAGTTATTTACTGTCTCTGGGGCGTATTGAGGATACAGTTCAAAAACCATTTTGTCACCGTTATCCATCTCAATCTGTACTTTCTGGATTTCAGAAGAAGTATTATCTGCAGAGTTTGAGGAGCTACTATCAGACGCCTCAGTGCTTGTGCTTGAGCTTGAGCTTGTTGTAGAGGTGCTTTGAGCGGATGTTGTACCAGAAGTAGGCTCCGCTGAATTACCACAGCCTGCAGCAAAAGACATTGTAAAAATAATAGCAAACATTAGTATTGTGATTCTTTTTGCGTTTGTCATAATTATTATCCTCTCTTATTTTGTTTCAAATGATATAATAACTCAATAAAGTGATGAGGTCTATAATATAATGACAAAATTCATAATTTGTTTGCTAATTATTTATAGATAGTTTAAACTTTGAATTAGTTAATTTAAAAGGAGTTCTTGGTATGAAGTACAATTTTGACGAGATAATTGACCGAAAAACTACATATGCAGAAAAATGGATTGATGGTCATAGACGTTTTGGTAAAGAGGATGTAATACCATTATGGGTTGCTGATATGGATTTTAGAGTAGCACAACCTATTATAGATGCTATTACTGAACGTGCTCAGCATGGAATTTTTGGCTATTCAGCTGTCCCTGGCAGCTTCATAGATGCCGTATGTACCTTCCAAGCTAAAAGAAAGGGATGGAATATTGATAAGTCGTTAATCAGCTTAGCACCTGGCGTAGTACCTTCTATTTGCATGATGATTAATGAGTTAACACAAAAAGGGGATAAGATTATTATTCAGACCCCAGTGTATCATCCATTCTTTAGTGCAGTCAAAGACGCTGAGAGGGTTTTGCTTGAAAGTCCATTGCTAGAAGTAGATGACAACTATTATATGGATTATGATGACATTGAAAACAAGGCAAGAGATGGAGCAAAATGCATTGTGCTGTGCAGTCCACATAATCCTGTTGGCAGGGTGTGGACTAAGGAAGAGCTTTCTAAGCTGGGAAAGATATGTGTTAAGTACGGAATGATTATAATATCAGATGAAATCCATTCCGACCTAATTATGCCAGGATACTCGCATACACCTATTGCTTCAATAGCTGAGGAGATTAGTAAGCAAACTATAACATGTTTTTCAGCTTCTAAAACATTTAATATAGCAGGGCTACAGTCATCATTAGTAGTTTTTCCGGATAAGGAAACAAAGCATAGAATTGATAAGGCATGGAGAAAGCTTCATGTGGAGGTTACAAACTGCTTTAGTACTGTAGCTGTTCAAGCAGCATTTGAACAGGGAGAAGAGTGGTTGGAACAGGTTTTGACTTATATTGAAGGTAATATGGAATTTGTCATCAAGTATATTAATGAAAAAATTCCTGGAATAAAAGTGAAAAAGCCGCAGGCGACTTATCTTATGTGGCTTGATTGCCGTGGTTTGGGTATGAATGGAGAACAGCTTAAAGAGTTTATGATACATAAAGCAGGTCTTGCAATGAATACAGGGCATAGCTTTGGAATGACTGGGGAAGGCTTTATGAGACTGAATACGGGTTGTCCACGTTCTATTTTAGAAACTGCAATGAAAAAACTTGAGGAAGCTGTTAGTGGCCTAGTACAATAAACTGTACGCTTATATTCAATTGACAATAAATTACAAATAAGGTAGAATTACCATGAATTAACTATGTAATGAATAGGAGAAATTCATGAAAAAATTACTTGCCCTGATTCTTACACTTATATTGAGCTTTAATTGTGCGCTAGTATTTGCGGCACAGCCATCTAATTCCCTAGAAGAAGATAAAACCGCAAGAATCGTAATTAATGGTGCTGCTTTTAAACCCACAAATATCCTGCTGTTAAAAAATGGGTCACCAATGTTATCAACGGATTATATTAATGCTCTAGGGATAACTGGTAAAAACCTGTCATGGGATAAAAGCAAAAAGAAGATTACTCTAATAAAGGGAACTACGAAATTAACACTAGAACTTGATAGTTCGAATTACACCTTAAATGGTAAAAAAGGACTAATAAACATAAAGCCTTTTACATATAAGGGTAAAACTTATTTTCCAGCCGAATTAATTGCAACAAGCTTTGGTAATAAGTTCATCCCTGATGCCGATACCAATACATATTTTATAAAAAACAATGCTGATTTTACAAATAACAAGAAGCGTTTAGGACAAATACTTACTAGTATGAATAACCTTACTAAAGTAAAAGTAAGTGAAAAGGCAGAGCTAAATTTGAATGGCAATGGAGTAAAACTAAATAATGTTTCTTCTTCGCTAACATTAACTAACAGGCTTGCTAAAGTATTTGCGGCGAACGTAAAGTACGTAACCACTGCTAATGGTCAATTAAGCGAAAATAATGTACAAATGGTTTTATATAATAATAAATATAATGTAAAGGTAGATGATGCGGACTGGAGCAGTCTACCAATATCTAATGAAGAAGTGGCTCTACAGTTTGACTTTAAGGGCATATTAAGTAATGAAGATCTTGTTTGCGCTGCCCTAACCGAGACGAACAGTTCGAATAAGAATGAAATTATATTGAAGGGTAATATTATTATGGGCAATTCAATTCCCGTATTCCTGACTGGTCAAGGACTGCTAGATAATAATATTAGCCAAAAATCTATAGAGATGACAGTAAATAAGAATACAAATATTATAAACAGTATTGTGCTAAAGGAGTCAGGAAATACTTTAATAGCAAACAAGAACTTTGATTTTTCTATTGAATATGTTATTAAGTATTCTGATTTTAATGGTTCATTTGAAGTAGTTGTTCCTAAAGAATTAAAATAATAACCAGTATTGAGCCAATTTAAATGGTACAGGCCATTTGAATTGGCTCTAGTTATACTATGTGTAATAACTCATTCTGGAGCAGATTATACAAGCATATTCCCATTTTGTAGAGGTAGAATCTGTAAAACTATGCTCCGCGTAACTGCCTATATTCAGTGTGCTTATCGTTTGGAATATATTACAATTAAAAAAACCTTGCATTTATAGAGGATGTGTGTTAAATTAATATATGTCGTCGGGCGGCAATGAATAAACAGCCTGATAACAGCATATAATACAAGCGTAACAATTTAATTATCGCGGGATGGAGCAGTTGGTAGCTCGTCGGGCTCATAACCCGAAGGTCGTGTGGTTCAAGTCCCACTCCCGCAACCATGAGAACCCTTAAAGCATAAGCTTTGAGGGTTTTTTGTTGTCCTAATTATTATTGAAGGTTTAGATAATGGTAAATATGATCTTTATGCTAGTTGATTAATATTCTGAAAAGTTGTAAAATTAATTAAGAACATAGAAAAATGTAAACCATATCATTCCTGGAAAAGTTTGAAATTAGCATAGTTTCAAAAAAATATTCAGGTATGTTATGTCAAGTAAACCAACACGAACAAACTGCTCGTGGGGGTTGTTTTTTATTCCCCCGAAGTATTATAAGGAAAAACCATTTTTGGATAATAGAATACTTAAATTAATTACTCAATTATTTGTAAACTTAAATTAAATATTTGCTTATAAATGAAAATAGTTTAAACAAATATATATTCGTTTAAGGAGAGTAGCATTAATGAAAAGTATTAAGCTTAGCAATACATATATGTCGTATTTTTGCTTAGAGTTACACTTGCTAATAAATGCTGGTATATCTATTAGTAGCGCGATAAGTCTGATTTGCGAAAAAGAACAAAGAAAAGAGTATCAGACACTTTTAATGGGATTGAATCACACTATTGATAATGGGTACCTGTTGAGTGATGCACTTAGAGAAACAAGGGTGTTTGATAAATACATGATTGATATGATAGAGCTAGGTGAAAAAACGGGGCATTTAGATAAGGTACTTAAGGCCCTTTCTAAATACTATGAAAGATTGTATCAGGTTGAAAGGAGCATTAAAAATGCTATTACCTATCCAGCTATTTCACTAGTATTGATTGTTGTTATTTCAGGTATATTAGTGACAAAGGTATTGCCTATTTTTGAAAAAATATTTACTCAAATGGGGAGAACTATGTCACCCTTAGCACTATTTCTTTTGGATGTTGGAGCAGTGTTAAATAGCTACTGGTACATATTATGCACATTTCTTCTTATAGCTGTCGTATTGTTTTGGGTTATGATGAAAAAGAGTAGGCCACAAGCAGGCCTAAGTAGAGTTAAATTTACAAGAAGTATCAACACACAGATATGCTCATCTAGATTCCTTACAACAATGGCAATGGCCCTTTCAAGTGGAATGGATATAGATGATTCGCTTACTTTAGCTGACAGAATTATGTCTGACTCAAAAGTATCAGCTAAAATAGAGAAATGCAAGACGAGTATAAGTGAAGGAAGTAGCTTTCCAGATGCAGTAATGGAGACAGGGTTGATAGATAGTACTCAAGGGCACATTATCCAAATCGCATTCAGGACAGGGCAAATTGATAATGTTTTTGAGGAATTGGCTCAACGTATGGAAGTTAAGGTTGATCAAAGTATTAATTCATTTATAAATTTGATAGAGCCAACCTTTGTAATTGGGATGTGTATTGTAATTGGTACTATACTTTTATCAGCAATACTCCCTCTGATAGACATAATGACATCTATCAGCTGAAAAATTATTCTATGAGGTTTTTGCTTATATGAGTAAGAGTTTTATAAATGGAAGTAGGATATATACTATATTAGCTATTGTAATTATACCTATATTTATTAGTGGAATACATGTGACTGACAAGAGTAGCTCAAATGAAGCAATGCGACTTGCAACTGAGAGCATAAAAAGGGCTTCCATTACTTGCTATGCCATTGAGGGAAGCTATCCTCCTAGTTTTGAATATCTCAAGGAAAATTATAATATAAGTATTGACGAGACGGCATTTGCTATTCATTATGAAATATTCGCATCCAATATAATGCCAGAAATTACGGTCGTAGCTAGATAGCTTAATAGTATTAGGGAGATTAATCAGTATAATATTTTATTGAGATTAATTAGTATAGTGTTCTATTGAAATTAATTAGTACATATTTTCTGGAGATTAAAATGAATAAGTCACATAATACTGATGTACTCTTTACATTCATGCTTTTCTGTTTATATATTGTGCTATGTTTAATGCTTATAATTTCCACATTTAATAGTTATCACGTAATTTTAGATAGAGTTGACCAGAGTTACAAAACCAATACCTGTTTAGAGTATATTGCAAATAAAGTACGTCACTTTGATAATGATGACAGTGTATATATATCAACTTTTGATGGTTTACCAGCTCTTCGTATGAAAGAATGTATTGATTATAAAAATTACGAAACTATTATTTATTCTGACCAGGGCAGCATTAAAGAGCTTTATGTGGAGGAAGGTGTGACCCTAACAAGGGATGCTGGCATTGAGATATTTACAGTTTCTTATTTTGACATATGCTATTACAAGGATGGCTTTATAAAGGTAGAGTGTACTGATGAAAATAATAAGCATGCTGAAATAATTATCTCTACAAAAAGTGGACAAGAGGTGGCAAAGTAATGGTGCAGGGCAACTCTCGAACAGGGCTTTTTATAGTGGAATTAGCTTTTTGCATATTGTTCCTAAGCATAGCAGCGACAGTATGTGTTAAAAGTATAGTAGATGCATATGAGGTATCAAAAAATGCTCAAGTTCTTAATGAGTCAGTAATCAGAGCTCAGTCAACTGCAGAACTTTATAAGGGCTTAAAGGGTGATATAGACAAGCTTAAAGATATACTTAATGCAGAACAAAATGATGAGGAATTAATTGTTTATTATGATGCTAGCTGGAATACAGTGGGCAGTAGTAACTATAGCATAAGTGATAAGGGGTTTAGTTTAATAATTACGCCACAACTAAAAAATGAATGCGAAATAAGTATACATAAGTTACCGTCTAATGAGAGCATATATACAATTAATATCAAAAGTCTAGGAGCAAGTTAAAATGAATAGAGAAACCTCTAAATTTAAAATAAATATAGGGATTTCAACCGCAATAATGATATTTGTAATACTGTGTCTTGTAGTTATAAGCACTCTATGCGTAATTGAAGCCAATAATAGTATGGAACTAGCAAAGAAAAATGCACAAAGTGTTAGAGACTATTATCTTGCAGATTCAATAGCCATTGAGGTCATTGATAGTCTGATATCAGGACAGCCAGCTGATATTAAATATGATAGCTATAAAAAGGGGGAGCATGATTACATATCTTATTCAGTTAATGTAGATGACCAAAGGCAGCTTAATGTGCTACTTAAAGATACCAATGATAAACTAATAATTGAAAAATGGGAAGTGTCAAATCGCACAGAATGGCAGATAGATGATAGTATCACTGTTTGGGATGGAGAGGAATAATTGATCAAAAAGGATGTGAAAATAATGTTTGCATTGATGGAGATGTTAAGCACAGCTGTAAAGGAAAAGGTTGCAGATATTTTCATATTAGCAGGAGCGCCTATAACCTTTAGAAAAAGCGGAAAGCTAGAATATAATACAGATTACAGTCTGGATAATACTGTTTCTAGAGAGATCATTGAAAAGCTGTATATGATGGCTGAAAGATCAGTGGATAAATTAAAGGATAACTTGAATGATGATTTTTCTCTTTCAGTAAGCGGTCTTTCTCGCTTTAGAATTAATACATATATGCAAAGAGGGACATTTGCAGCAGTTATAAGGATTATACCGTTTGGAATACCTGATTACAGAGAACTAAATATTCCTGAATCAGTAATGAATGTTGCTAATAGAAATAGAGGCCTTGTTATAGTTGCAGGACCTGCAGGCGGAGGAAAAACAACAACTCTTGCTTGTATTATAGATAGGATTAATAGTATAAGAGAAGGACACATAATCACACTAGAGGATCCTATAGAATTCCTTCATAACAATAAAAAAAGTATTGTAAGCCAACGAGAGATGGGAATTGATGCAGATAGTTATAATGTATCATTAAGAGCATGTATTAGACAGTCGCCAGATGTAATATTGGTGGGAGAAATGAGGGATTATGAGACGATACAGACAGCTATAACTGCTGCGGAAACAGGGCATCTTGTAATATCTACATTACATACTATAGGGGCAGCAAATACAATTGATCGTATAATAGATATATTTCCTGCTGCTCAACAACAACAGATAAGAATACAGCTTGCTATGGTTTTGCAGACCATTATTTCTCAGCAGATGATACCAACTGTTGATGGCAAAAAAATGCCGGTATTCGAGGTTATAAACCTCAATAATGCAGTTAGAAATATGATAAGAGAGTCTAAAATCCACCAGATAGAATCTATAATAACATCCAATACTAGCGATGGGATGATTGGAATGGATAGACAGATACTCTCTCTTGTACAAAAAGGAATTGTAACGATCGAAAATGCATACCTGTATGCAACAAATACGGAGTTTATGAAGAAGAGTTTAAAAGATAGTGTATAGTGAGTGGTAAAAAAACAGAGTAAGTGGAATTTACTCATTTGAATATTGAAAATAGGGAGGTAGAATATGAGAAAAAAAGTGTTGGTATCAATTAGTTGTATTACAGTTTTAGCAGCAGTTGTATCTGCTATATGTTTTTATGCATTAGGCATTGGTTCTAACGATAAATATATATATGAAGTTAGTTTAGCGGATGAAACAGAAATATCCGAAGAACTTGAAAAGATACCTCTTTCAGAGGCTCCCATGCCGAGTGTAATAATGCCGCAGGCTTCAGGAGCTATAGTGTACTCAAATAATTATATTAAGATAGATGCATCAAATATAGCCGATGGCTATGTAATGATTGCTTATACGGGCTTATCACAGGAAAAACTGAAGGTGATTATAACCTGTCCATCACAAGTTAAATATACATATAACCTCATAGATAGCGGGGATTTTGAGGTTTTTCCTCTCTCAGACGGGGACGGTAAATACAACATTACAGCATATAAAAACATTACGGGAATAAGATACTCTACTATATATAGCAAGGACATCACCGTAAATTTAGAAAGTGAGTTTGCTCCATTTTTATTACCAAATCAGTATGTAAATTATACTCCAGAGAGTAAGGTAGTACAGAAAGCTCATGAGTTGGTTAAAGGTAAAGAAGATGAGCTAGAAGCAGTCAAAGAAATCTATCAGTATGTAGTAACAAATCTTAAATATGATAGAGTTAAAATCAAAAACGTTACAAGCGGGTATTTACCCGATTTAGATGATGTGCTAAAAGAAAAGAAGGGGATATGCTTTGATTATGCGGCATTAATGACAGCAATGCTTAGAAGCCAGAATATACCCTGCAAACTTGTTATAGGTTATGCAGGTAGTGTATATCATGCATGGATTAACGTATATACTGAGGAAAGCGGATGGATCAATAAGGCAGTATTCTTTGATGGGGCAAAATGGAAGCTAATGGATCCTACCTATGCTTCAAGTGGAAAGCAGAGCAAAAGCATTATGAGATATATTGAAAACGAAAAAAACTATTCTGCTAAATACCTATACTAACCTCTATATATCTGTGCTAACCTCTAGATATCTGTACTAACCTCTAATAACTATATTAACCTATAAATACCTTATACTAAAGCCAAATACCAAGCGACTCAGTCAAAAGAGTCGCTTGCACTATTTAGGCAGGCAACACTATATAAAATATTGAGATTACGGCTTACTTTATAGTGCCGAGTGTTAAAAGATGCAAGTATTCTTTGTGCAACATTAATGCTATTGTCATAGTTTGCATAAGGCAAAATAACGAGAAATTGTGTGATGCTATACTGGGTAAAAACATCTCCTTTACGCAGTGAGGTCGAAATAATCGATTTCAACTTACTCATATAACTTGCACATTGCTTAGGAGATAATTCATTATTATCTAAGCTTTTTATTGTAAACAGGCACATATGAGCTTGGGTATTGGTCCTATATGATTCACGGATAATCATATTGCATATGTACTTAAAAAAAGCATATTCACAATAAAAACATCCATTATCATCCTCGTCAAGCGATAATTGTTTTTTTACAATATCCAAGTTCAATTCTACATTATGAGCCCTTGTTACGGCTTCGTTATATGAAGAGATAAGCTCAGTAGATGGAGTTACTCCAATCTGTGAAAATAATACATCACAAATATTCTTATAATAATTTATTGCTTCATCATATTGACCCAGCTTAATATGTGCAGAAATAAGCTTTTGATGCAAAAGTTCATTAGTTTCTGCGATAGTCACAGCTTTTTGACATAGCTGTAAAATCTCTCTATAAGCTTGCTTCTTAGAAAGGAGCTCTACAGCTTCAAGAACAGCAGAAACATACAAGCTATGATAATACCTGTTTATTGGTATTACCCAAGATTCTAGAGAGCTTTTTGGTAAGAAATCTCCAATATAAAGTTCTACAGCTCTTTGAATATTATTTAGTCTTTCATCGTCGGAGGTAGTAGCTATATTTAGGTAATTTTCAAACGTATCTGTGTCCACCTCTACTTCTATAGAAGAATTCCATATATAGCTGTCTCTATGATAAGTTAGGATATCTTTTGCATTTTCTACACCTATATCTTCAAGTAGCTTCCTAGCCCTGAAAAGAAGGGCTTTTAGTGTATTTTTAGGGTTTTCTATATTGTTATCTGGCCATAACAATTCAAATAAATCAGTTTGAGAAATATGCTTATGGCGATTATATATTAGGTATTCCAAAAGAAGCCATACCTTTTTAGAACGATTGCTTGTGCCATCAATAGTTTTGCTTCCAAAAGAGATTTCAAATCTTCCTAACATGCTTATCTTTAATGTATTAGTCAAGGTGTCCTCCTTTTAAGCTATTAGTATATTTTAAGCAAACAGAATCTCACAAATATTTCGTTTATATTTATAGTAAGAATATGAATTCATATTATATTTAAGGACATTTATATTAATAAGTATATACTTATGTAAACCTATTAATCAATAAATCAAGCTAAAATAGTTAAGATTATTTGTCTAAAAAGTACCCTAATAGAATTAAAATATAACCGAAAAGTAACCTTAAAATGATAGCATAATAATGAACTTAATACTGGAGAAAAGGAAGATGGGAGCAAAATATGATGCATGCACTCAAAAAAGTGTGGAACATACTTACTTGGTTACTAGTATTATTAACAGTTACGCTTGCACTACTATTAGTAGGTGTAAGAGTAATTGGGTTAACTCCATATGTAATCTTAAGTGGTAGTATGGAGCCTACATATATGACGGGTGGTATTATATATGTTAAGGCAGCCACACCTGAACAAATAGAGGTGGGCGATCCCATTACATTTGTAATGGACGACGACTTGGTAATAGCAACGCATAGAGTGGTGGATATAAATGTAACCGAGAGGTTTTTCACTACTAAAGGGGATGCTAATAATGCAGCAGATGGAGCGCCGGTTAGATTTGAAAATCTTGTTGGTAAGCCAATTCTGCATTTACCATACCTCGGGTACATTTCTAATTTTCTCACCAATCCTCCAGAAAAGTATATTGCTTGGGGTGCCATAGGCATTTTACTGATAATGATGTTTTGCCCAGAACTATTTAATTGGGCAAGGAAATTAGAATTTAGTTCACATAAATCAGTAAAAGAGTGATGCTAAGGAATTATACAAAAATCCAGCACTAAGAAAAAATTTTAAGGAGACTGATATTATGAACAAAAGATTAGTTGTACTTGTAGCAGTATTAGTAGCAGCTTTGGTTGGAATTACTGGTACAATAGCATGGTTAACCGACACTGGAGAAGTTACCAATACATTTACAGTTGGTAATATTACTATGACAATGGATGAATCAGATGTTGATAATAGTTCTGCAGATAAGGATCGTGATACAGCTAATACGTATCATTTGCTACCAGGTCAACAGTATGTAAAAGACCCACAGATTCATATAGGTGCCAACAGTGAGGCTTGCTATGTATTTATTAAGGTAGAAAACGGGCTAGCAAATATTGAGGCAGTAAGCGAACAAGATGGCTACAAGACTATTGCCGAACAAATTGAAGAGAATGACTGGACAACTCTAGAGGGAGTGAGTGGAGTATACTACAAGACTCAAGCTGCAACTACAGAAATTGTTGATTTAGATATTTTTGAGCAACTAAAGATTGGAAATGTGGACTCTGATACTCTTTCTGATTATGCACAATCAAACATAGTTGTAACAGCATATGCTATTCAGCAGGCAGGGTTTACCGATGCTACATCAGCTTATACAGCAGTAACAGGGGTATATGCTCAAAATTCAAATAATTAATTTACTTTGTCTTTAATAATTAATAGTTTTATCAATTGGACAAAGAATGATATTTTACTTTAAATGGGCGAAAGAAAATATACTTCTTTCGCTCTCTTTTTTTAAGTTAAATATTAATAATCATAGAAAGGTGGTCAGTAGTGATGAAAAGAAGATTGTTGGCAAGTGGATTGATAATTGTTCTTCTTGCTGTGATGGCGTATGGAAGTATAGCCTACTTAACTTCAGAGGGACATGCCACAAATATAATTACCACTGGCTCCATCAAGCTTAATCTCCATGAAATGCAAATAGATAGTGATGGTGAGCTAGTAGATTACCCTGGGGATGGTCTAATTACTGGTGTTTTGCCAGGACAAGCTGTATCCAAAATTCCTTACGTTGAGAATGTTGGAAATCATGACTTTTATACAAGAGTAAAAATAAACATTGAGGTTATATCAGCAGATGGCAGCTCAACTCTTGATAATGCTGTAATACAACCTGATATAGATACGGAAAACTGGACACTCAATGATGGTTGGTACTATTATACAGGCAAGGTTGCAGCTGGTACTCGTGTAGCACCATTTGAAAGTGTCAAATTCTCTGAAGATATTGCAAATGAATATCAGGGCTGTAAGGTTAAGTTAGATATTGATGCGCAAGCAGTTCAAGTAAAGAACAACCCTATACCTGATAATGGGTCCATTTTAGATATTGTAGGATGGCCTGAGAATGAACCACAGGATTAATTAGTAAAGGGGTGTGAAAGTGATGAAAAAGAGAATTGTAGCACTAATTCTAGTTGGCTGCCTAATGCTAGGCATAACAAATTACGGATATGCTGTTGATGAAAATGCAGCAGCTATTAACTTGAATATAGAGGTAAACACGCCTGATAGCTCCTCTGATAATGAAGAGGGCAATTTGGCAGTAGGTACCAATCAACCAACAACTGTGTTTACAGTCTCTGATAGTGACCAGAGCAATACAACGAACAACGGGATAGAATTATCAAAGGAAGTTATTAAAACAAACAATGGCTATGAAATTACATTGAAGGCATTCGCTACAGGGGAACTTAATATTACTACCGAAACAACTGCAGTGCCTACAGACATCGTATTGGTACTGGACCAGTCAGGAAGTATGGCAGACCCATTTACTTATGAAGCAGAGGAAACATACCCTGCTTATACTGGTTCATATTACAATTCGTACAGTACTCCTGTTTATTATCTAGATGAAAATGGTGAATACAAGCAGCTTGATGTAACAAAAGAATGGAAAGCCATAGGTTATACTTACACCTTCTATAAAGAGGATGGTACGGTATATCATAAGAAAGATGTATTATTACTAGGCCTTTTAACTAACGTTTCAGAGGGCGTAGGAATTTATTCTAAAACGGTTGCTTCTTCAGAAATAGAAAAAGTTGAGGCTTTAAAAGGAGCAGTTAAAAGCTTTATAGGCGAGGTTAAGGCAAATGCGGCTGAGTATAATGTAGATCATAGAGTAGCCATTGTCGGCTTCGCATCACAAAGTGGATATGAAAATAATACAGAAATATTGACAGTAGAAGGTACTAATAGTGTATACGAGGTTTCTGGAAATGATGAGCTTACAGTGGGAGTGGCATATAATAATGCAACTGATACCACTTATAAGAATGCATTAGTTAACTGCAATGCTGCCATTATTGATAATGCCATAGCAGCTCTTGCAACAAATGGTGCAACTCGTTCTGATCTAGGAATTGAAATGGCTCAGAAGATACTAGCACAAAATTCTTTGGGTGAAGGTGAAAACAGGAATAGGGTAGTTATTGTATTCACTGATGGCTCACCTACTAGCTCAAATTCCTTTGAAACTAGTGTTGCAAATAGTGCTATCTTAAATGCAAAGATGATAAAAGATACTAGTGCAACAGTATATTCAATAGGTATATTTAATGACGCGGACCCTGATGATCTTCAAACTTCTGAAAACATGTATATGAACTATATGTCTAGTAATTTTCCTAAGGCTCAGAGTATGACTGAAAATGGTGTATCAGAAGACGGCGGTGCTGCAAATACAGGATACTATCAAGCTGCTAACAACCAGACTTCATTAAATGAGATTTTCCTCACTATTTCAGAGGACATTGAGGCGGGTGCTTCTTCTTCAACAATGGATAGTACATCAGTAATCAGAGATATAATATCAACTGACTTTAAGCTGCCTGACAATGCAACTACAGAGGATATAGAAGTATACACAGCCAATTGTATTGGGAAAGCAGGTGACACTTTTGAATTCCAGCCAGAGGCTGAGTGGACTAGTGTTGGGAATCCTGCTATCACAATAAATGGTAAGCAGATAGATGTGACGGGTTTTAATTTCAAGGAAGAATTTGTTTCTGAAATTGTTAACAATGGCGTAGCTACAGGCGAGTTCAGAGGAAAAGAAATAATAATAAGAATTCCAATAGTTGAAGATGGTAGCTTTGGTGGGAATAATATACCAACTAATGCACCTGGCTCTGGAGTATACCAAAGTAGTGATGATGCTGCTCCGCTGGAGGCGTTTGTCAGTCCTGAGGTTGACTTACCTATAAACTATAAAATTACTGGTGTAGAGAAACTCACTTGCATCGGTGCTGATGTAGCTCAGAGTGATCTTATTGGCTATTTGACAGGCTTTACACCAAATGGTACCAACAATGCATTTGTAGACATTATATATACACTTACTAATGCTGAGGGGACAGAGTATAGGTATACGATAAGTAGGGGCAGTACTACAGGATATTGGGACAATATCCCTCCTGCTATCGAAAATATCACAGAACAGCAGGAGTACACATTGACTGCAACTGTGACTCCTACATCAAGTGGTTATACACAGGAAGCTGATATTGAGGTAGATACTGAGGCTGGAGCAATTCAACCAGTTATACGTGTTTTGGCACCAACAATAACATGGAGGGATACAACTATCTCACCAGGAACTATGGTAACACCAGTAAACGATAATTATGTGAGTGCTGAATGGAAGGACATTAATAGCGGTAATGTTGTAAGTAATGATTGGACATTGAATTACTCTCTTACCAATAATGGTAATACAACTTTTTCAGTAACTAGTGAGACAAACTTTGATGTTACGGTTGTTGTTAATGGTAAGGATATCACACAGTATGTAACCTTTGTTCGTATAAATGACTCATACTGTGGTCATAGCAATGAGCACATAGGAAGTACTTCAGATGTGGAATTTGCAATTCATATAACAGAGTTTGATGTAACTATTACAAAGACGGTTGATGAAGCGCCACAACAAAGCTTTATTTTCAGAATTACAGATGAAACTGGTGAGTTGTTGACAACAATTGTTATGTCTCCAGATGAGTTTAATCAGAGTGGGGATAGATATGTTTGTAGCAAAGTAGTAAAGAACATGACGTCTAGTAATTATACAGTAGTAGAA
Source organism: Bacillota bacterium (assembly GCA_023433945.1). Taxonomy (GTDB): domain Bacteria; phylum Bacillota; class Clostridia; order Acetivibrionales; family DSM-1351; genus Ruminiclostridium. The sequence continues at coordinate 17,007 of JAEYTP010000001.1, forward strand.
GATACAAACTGGTCATGGAAATACAATTGTGACAGTTCTGTACAGAATGGTGGTTCAGTAAGCAGTAATGTTACATTCAACAATATTCGTAATGACAAAGTGTGGGTAGGCAGTACAGATTCAGCTCAAAACATATTTGATAAAAAACTGACTAATGAGAAGGAGGGATAAGAGATGAGAAAGAGAATCAATGCAAAAAGCCCTAAGAGGTTTTTTATTATTATATCTCTTCTACTTATAACTCTAATTGCTTCAGCAGGTACGTTAGCATGGGTTACTGCTACATCAGGTCCGGTAGAAAATCAATTCGAAGTGGGGAGTGTTATTCCTTATATTAACGAAGATTTCAATAATGAGACAAAAAGCAATGTTACGGTTACTAACAATGGGAATTGCACTGGATATATTCGAGCTGCAATTATACCAACCTGGGGCAGTTATAATGAAGATGGTAAATTTACTGCTGTTAGCAAAAAGGCGAGCATAAATGATTTAAATATAACCTTTGGAAGCGATAACTGGAAGCGGGCTCAAGATGGATATTACTACTATATAAAGCCGGTTCCAGCTGGAATGACTACAGAGAAACTAATTGAGACAGCTACAGTAGCAACTATAGAGGATAGCTATCAGATGAATTTACAAATTGTTATAGATTGTATTCAAGCGCAACCAAGTAGTGCTGTATTATCACAGTGGCAGCAAGTAACGGCTGTGTCCGAAGATGGCACTCTAACAGTACAACAAAACTAAGGAGGTGACACGTAGTGAAAAGAATTTTAGCAATCGTATTGATATTCGCCTTAATTATAGGAACAATGATAGTTACAGTAATGGCTGATGATGAACTGCCAACAGTGACATATGATCATGCAAAGGGGAAGTTTTTGTTTTCAAATGTGTCACCCTTTGAGGATGATGATGGGCACCAATATCCTGATTTATTCCCTAATATGAAAAATCTTATGCCGGGGGACACTGTAACTCAAAAAATAAAAGCTAGAGTTTCCAATATAGGTAACGGTGTAGTAAATATGTACCTAAAGACACAAATAGAGGGTGATAATATAACCGAGAATGAGGTTATGGATTATACAAAGCTTTTGAGTCAAGAAGGTGTAAAACTAACTGTTAAGGCTGGAAACAGAGCATTATCCCAGGAGAATCTTGCTCAGAAAGTAAGAATTGGAACATTTACTAGTAATAGCTCATTAGATCTTGATGTGAGTCTGGAAATTCCGGTGACAGCGGGTAATGATATACAATCGCTACAAGGAGCTATACAATGGGTATTTACAGCAGAGTATATTGCTAGTGCACCACCACAGGGTGATACAGAAATTCCAGAAGAACCAGTGCCAGGAGATGAGTTACCAGAGCTGGATAAGGGAGATCATTATGCATACATTATAGGTTCAGATGACGGCCTCGTGCATCCTGAAGATTCTGTTACTCGTGGAGAAACTGCGGCGATTTTCTTTAGATTACTAACTGAAGAATCACGAAACAAATTCTGGTCAAAGAATAACAACTTTACTGATGTAAATACTACAGACTGGTATAATAATGCGGTTTCTACATTGTACAAGAGTGGCATAGTAAAAGGAACCCCTGAGGGAAAATACAATCCTAATGCTCCAATTACACGTGCAGAATTTGCAGCAATTGCTGTTCGTTTCTTTGGTGGAGAATATGAGGGAGAGGATTTATTTAGTGATATTAGTGGTCACTGGGCATGTAATGATATTAACAAGGCTGCAATAAATGGCTTGGTTAATGGTAATACAGATGGTACCTTTAAGCCTGATAATAACATATTACGTTGCGAAGCTATCGCAATCATAAATCGTGTTCTTGAGCGTGAGCCAGTTAAGGATTATCTGTTGCAAGATATGAAGGTGTGGAGTGATAATAGTAATGATAGTTTATGGTATTACGCTGATGTACAGGAAGCAACTAACTCACACAATTATAAAAAGGTGATTGACTCTAATGAAGGTACTACCTACGAGATATGGACTGAGCTGTGTCCAATTCGTGACTGGGCATCTTTAGAGCGTGAGTGGTCAAGTGCGAATTCTTCGGACAATCCTGGTGACGTAATTTCTTCGGAGAATAACTCTACTTTTGAATAATATAGTACTAAATAACTGATAAAAAAATGGGTTGCATAGCAACCCATTTTTTATATTTCACAGACGAAAGGGCTTTCTTCGGTGATACCAATATTAGTATCGACTGAGATTGCCGTAGTGTTATGGTTTATAGTAAGAAAATGTGTTCTTGCCGTTTTCTTTAGAATAATACAAAGCACTGTCAGCATTGACATAGAGGGTATTGTAATCTGTGCCATTATTGGGGAAAATGCTAATACCTATACTGATAGAAATACCGTAATTTAAGGTTTCCATTTTATCAGTCACTGCATCGCATAATTGCTCTGCTTTATGGGAGATGGTTTGTTTGTTATGAGTGTTTTTTAGTAATATAACAAATTCATCTCCTCCAATACGACCTATAAAGTCTGTCTCTCTAAAGTAATGCTTTAGTAGATTGCTCATCACGGTGATTACTGTGTCACCAGTGGCATGACCATATTGGTCGTTTATGCCTTTAAAATTATCAATATCTAGCATGAGCAGGGCATGAGTGCTTTTTCTTCCTTCGTCTGAAGTAAGGAATTCATCAATAACATTGCTTATGGATATTTTGTTGTAAAGTTCTGTGAATGAGTCCCGCATACTTTTTTCTCGTAATTCAAGTTCTTTTCTCTTTTCGGCATTTATATTTTTAAAATAGCATATAGTCCGGAGCGTATTGTCAAAGGGCATTCTGAAAATGTGAACATTCATACGTATCCATTCATAATCATCTTTCTTATTGGCTTCAAGATAATCATATTGTATAGAAGTAAAATTCTTATTAAACATGTCTAGTATATTTTGTCTAGACAAGACTTTTTTATAGCCTTTTGCAAAGTCAGGATGCACATACATTTCCGACATTAATTCAATAAATTGGTCAAATGAGCATGCTTCAATCTTTGAAGTATACATTTCAAGTTGAATACTGTTTTGTTCCACAATTTTATTGTTTGTTATGTCAGCCTCCCAAACATTATCAAACATCTCTTGATTAATTTTCTCATATTGCTTGTGTAACTCCAAAGACTGCTTTAGTTCCTTTGTTTCAGTGATATCTCTATAAATACCTATTGCTCTTATGGGTTTATCGTTCTCTCCGAAGACCGTAGTAACAAATACCTTGTACCACTTTTTAATTCCTTGTGATGTAATAAAGCACCTTTCGGCTTCTTCGTAAGGTGATCCTCCCTCTATTCTTTTATATAAGCTTAAGAACTCTTCTTTATCGTTAACTAAGGAGACATTATCCAGAAAGCTGTTTGGGTAATTTGTTAAGGCCGGTTTTGTCTCAAAATACTTTTCAAATTGTTTGGTAAAGAACACAGTTTTATTTTCAATATTCCAATCAAAGAAAATATCGTTTGTATTACTAGCTATTATCTCATATCTTCTGTGCTCGATAGACAAACGTTGCTCTGCTTTATCGATAAAGGCTTTGGACATCTTTTCTTTGGCTGAATATATAAAGCTTAGCAACAAAAATGCAGTCATTATCTCAAGGCCTATAGTAAAGAAGTTAGAATAGGTTTCATTAGATAGAAAAAAGTAGTAATTAATTATATCCATAATGCAGGCTATTGCTAATACATATATACCTATAGAAAATATCTTGATGGAAACTGCTTTATTCTTTTGTATTCTCAATAACACATAAATCATAGTAGGAACATTGATTAAAGCAACTATGTGGAATATTTGCAATAAGTAAAAGAAGTTAACCTGAAAAAAGAATCTTAGGGTTAATGAAATTACAAAAAATGTGCCTGTAATATATGTCATAAGGTTTATTATTTTAGACTTAGAAATCCAGTTATACTTCAAGAATGACCATAAAAAGTATGGCAAGCTATAAAGACACATATATTCAAGTTGGTGAGTTAATATCCAATTTTGAGTGAAAACTTCTATATGCTTACTATTACACAATACCCAAATGGACTCTGTTAGCATAAACATTGCCAAATGTACTAATGCTGAGAGCTTTAGTTTGAGACTTTTATATGCTATAGATGCAGCAATGAGCACTATTCCAAAGAATAAAACGGGTAGCATTGATGCAAATATATACTTATTTTGCATTATAGAATTGGCAGGAGTTATGGCACCATTAACAATGTTTATTGCAGGAATTGGGCCACTGTCACTAACCACTACCTTTTCTAATCTTATATGAAGTTTTTTTCCCTCTGAATTATGAGGTAACGTTATAATTACTTTACCACTACCTGATTCGGTAGAATTATAACCTTCAACCTCAAACTTTTTTTGGAAGATTAATTCATTATCCACGTAAACCCAAATATTTTTTTGAGACACTGTAAATACAATAGCTTCAACTTCGTACAGTTTCTGAGGTAGTTTGGTATATAAATCTATATACTTTGAAGAATTATCAGTTAGTTTATATGGTAGTGATACGGAAGTAGCTTGTTCACCGTCTACAGATATAGTCCAATTTTCAAGAGGATACTGAGCAGTATACTGGTTACTATTGGAATCATTAAGAATAAAAGCGGCTGTAATGATTAAGATACTACATAAAATACAATATATCAAAGAAGTCTTTTTTATAAATAAAAGGTTGTTTTTAAACAATTCTATAAATTTGAGCAATATTCTACCCTCCTTAGTAATAATAAACTACGCAAGTAAACATAAAATTTATATTTTTTATGTAGTATGGCTGATTGAGTTGCTATAAGCGACCTCAATTATGAGATATATCAGCTTTATAAGAATATATCCAGAAATATGGAAGAAATAAGTATCATTAACTTATATTGTTAAGTTAAGTATTAATGTAACCATATACAACAATAATACATTGTAAATATTATAATAGGCAAGAATTTTTTTAGTTTTGAAGTAATCTTTTAATGAGTTATAATAAGAGTATATGGGTTAAAAATGGTTTACATAGGGGAACGCTAGTTATTGGAGGAACTATTTATGACAAGCTATGTGCAGTTTATAGATGTATACAAAAGATATAAAATGGGCGAGGTTACCATAAATGCTGCTAATGGAATATCTTTTGAGATAAATAAGGGAGAGTTCGTTGTTATAGTAGGGCCGAGTGGAGCAGGAAAGACTACCGTACTAAACATGCTCGGAGGTATGGATACTGTTAGTAACGGCAAGATAATAGTTGATAGTAATGAAATAAGCTCTTATAAGCCAAAGCAACTCATTAGCTATAGACGGTATGATGTTGGCTTCGTATTTCAGTTTTATAATTTGATTCAAAATCTTACTGCTTTAGAGAATGTTGAGTTGGCATCTCAGATATGTAAAAATCCAATTCCTGCAGAGCAGGTGCTTAGTGAAGTGGGATTAGCAGACAGATTGGATAATTTCCTTGCTCAACTATCAGGAGGTGAGCAGCAGCGTGTTGCTATTGCAAGGGCACTGGCTAAAAAGCCTAAATTGCTTTTATGCGATGAGCCAACTGGTGCGCTTGACTATAATACCGGGAAAAGCATTCTTAAGCTTTTACAGGATACCTGCAGAAATAATGGGATGACAGTTATAGTAATAACGCACAATTCAGCAATTACGCCAATGGCTGATAGAGTAATAAAAATAAAGAATAGTAAGGTTGATAGCATTGTTTTAAATGAAAATCCTACTCCTGTTGAAAGGATTGAATGGTAATGAAGAATGCACACTTAAAGGATACTTTACGCGAAGTATGGAAGACAAAGAGTAGATTTATAGCCATATTTTCAATCATTGCTTTGGGAACAGGGTTCTTTTCAGGAGTAAAAGCTACTGCACCTGATATGAAGCTGACTGCTGATCAATATTTTGTGGACAATAAACTGATGGACATTAGAATATTATCTTCCTATGGTCTCAACGAGGATGATATTTCTGCAATTAAATCCGAAAAGAATATAAAGGGATTAATGCCATCATTTACAATAGACGCTATAGCAAAGTATGGCGCTATAGATAGTGTAGCAAAAATACACTCAATTCCACTAGATTTACAGGAAACAGAAAACGAAGCTTATATTAATAGGGTTAGAATTATAGAAGGTAGGCTCCCAAACAATGACAAAGAATGCGTGGCGGAATACAACAATGCATCGAGCAGTCTAAAAATTGGAGATACCGTAACATTTGATACAGGAATTGCGGATAAAGATATATCCGACTACCTTAAGCAGAATAGCTTCAAGGTTGTTGGTCTCATTGAGACTCCATATTATTTGACGATGGAAAAGGGAACTTCGTCTATTGGTAATGGGTCTGTTTCAACGTATATTTATCTGTCGGACAAAGTATTCAAAATGGACTACTATACAGAGGCTTTTGTTACACTAAAATCGACTGAAGGATTGTCTGCTTACTCAGATGAGTATACACAAAATATAGATTCGCAGATACAAAGGTTTGAGGAGATTGCAAAGGACCGTCAACAAGCCAGATACAACGAGGTTTATTCCGAGGCAAAAGTGCAACTTGATAAAGCAAAAGCCGAATTAGAAAGTGGTGAAAAGGAGCAAAAAGAACAGCTTAGTAAAGCAGAGGAGAAGCTGATTGATGCTAAGCAGCAGATTGAGGATGGGCGTAGACAGCTGGATAAGAGTAAAAAGGAGCTTGAAAGGAAGCTATCATCGGGACAAGAAGCGATTAATAAGGCTGAGCAACAGCTTCAACAGGGAGAACAGCAATACTCAAAACAGCTAAAAGAGTTTGAACAGAGTAAATCATTTATGACTCCAGAGCAACTAGATATGGCTCAGAGTGCCTTGTCAGCTGCCAGACAAAAGCTTGACCAGGGTAAAATAGAGCTTGAGAATAGCAAGAAGGAATTTATTGCTGGCAAAGCAAGCGGGGAGCAAGCTATCAAAAATGCTGAGGAAAAGCTAAACTCATCCCAAAGTGAGCTGGATAAAGGGCTGGTGGAATATGAGAAGAATAAAAGCGAATCAGACAAAAAGCTTGCCGAAGCAAGAGAGAAAATATTAACAGGTGAAAGTGATCTTGCAAAAATACCACAGGTGAAATGGTATGTGCTAGATAGAACAAGTAACCCGGGGTATTCTTCATTTGAGGATGATACCCAAAGAGTGGACAATATCGCAAAGATATTTCCTGTCTTCTTCTTTATAGTTGCAGCATTTGTGTGCCTTACTACCATGACCCGAATGGTTGAGGAACAAAGAACTCAGATAGGTACTTATAAGGCTTTGGGTTACAGTAATATGGCTATTGCTGCCAAGTTTCTAGTTTATGCAGCCGTTGCAAGTGTTTTGGGCAGCTTGGTGGGAATATCAATTGGACTTAAGGTTTTTCCTTATGTAATTTCCAATGCCTATGCAATGTTGTACCGATTACCTCCGGTTATTAGCCCGTTTAGATGGGATTATGCAATACTTATAACCATAGGTGGAGTAGTATGTTCATTTACTGCGGTATATTTTGCTTGTTACAAGGAATTGCTAGAGCAGCCCTCGCAGCTAATGCGTCCTAAATCTCCAAAGCTTGGGAAGAGGGTGTTACTTGAGAGGGCACCTTTTATATGGAAAAGGTTAGGCTTTTTCAGTAAGGTTACTGTTAGAAATCTTCTAAGATATAAAAAGAGATTTATCATGACTATGCTGGGAGTAGCGGGGTGTACCGCACTAATGCTTGCAGGATTTGGTATGAAGGATTGTATCTCAGCTATCGTACCTTTGCAGTATGGGGAGATATTTACCTATAATGCTTTAGTTGTTTTAGATGAAAATGCTGATGAAACAGAACTTGTTAGTGCAAAAGACCTTATTAAGGGTGATACCTCGGTATCTTCCATACTTGATGTGCGAGCAAAGGAGATGGAAGCGGGAGTTGAGAATGATTGGTACAATATCAATGTGATTGTTCCCCAAGATACCATGAAGTTTTCTGAATTTATCACTTTAAGGGAAGCAAAAGGGCATGACCCTATTCCATTATCAAAAGAGGGCGTAGTAATTACTCAAAAACTGGCAAATATGCTAGACCTCGATGTTGGTGATAGCATAGAGCTCAAAAATGGTGAGGCACAACAAGTATCTGTAAAGGTTACCGGGATTGCCGAAAACTATGCTATGAACTACATGTATATTTTGCCTGATAAATATGAAGAACTCTTAGGGCAAAAGCCTGTTATGAATAGCACTTTTGTAAAATTCCATGATAGCTATATAGGCGATGAGAGTGCCTTTTCAAAGAAGCTTACCGATAATACGGCAATACTTCAAGTTTCGTTTACTAATACTATAAAGAAATCCTTTGAGGACATGGTTGAGAATCTAAATAGTATCGTTTTTGTGCTGATATTGTCTTCCGGTGCTTTGGCGTTTGTTGTTCTGTACAATTTGAGCAACATAAACATAACTGAAAGAATGCGAGAAATAGCAAGTATAAAAGTTTTAGGCTTCTATGACTTGGAGGTATCACAATACGTATTCAGAGAAAATATTATACTTACAATTATAAATATTGGAGTAGGCCTATTGGCAGGAATGGTTCTGAATGACTTTGTTATGTCGACTGCAGAGACTAAAATTGTAATGTTTGGACGTGATATACATTGGTATAGCTATGTTCTTGCAGCACTTCTAACATTGGTATTTGCCGTGCTTGTTAACGCTTTAATGCATTTTAGGCTAAAAAAGATTGATATGATTGAATCACTAAAATCTGTAGAGTAGGGTTTTTTATAGAATAGGTTTAGTGCGGTACAGTTTTTTGCGGTATAGTTTCTGAGTTACCATAATATCAACAAAGTGATGTTCTAGGCATATATTATTTATAGAGGAATCTATGAGGAGGTATATATGCCTAGAATTTTTTTAAGTCCGTCAACGCAAGAGTTTAATAATTATGTAAATGGCGGAACAGAAGAACAATACATGAATATTATAGCTGATGAAATGGAACCGT
>JAEYTP010000020.1 GCA_023433945.1 Bacillota bacterium
ACTGAAAATCCCTGTGTCGTTGGTTCGATTCCGACTCTGGGCACCAAGATTTTTTTAAAATATTTTTATTGACACATACTATGTTTTCATGCATAATATATTTTGTCCTTAAAAACAAAACAAATTATTTATGGAGGGGTTCCCGAGTGGCCAAAGGGGGCAGACTGTAAATCTGTTGCTTGTAGCTTCGATGGTTCGAATCCATCTCCCTCCACCAAAAAATCCTCATTCGTCAGAATGGGGATTTTTACTTTTTCACTATTACCTTTCCCGCGCGAAGGATTTTTGGTAAAGTAATTGGATGTATCTTTATTTTCTTGTGTGTTATTACTTTACAAGTACATATTCACGAGACCTCAATACCTCGACCAGCTCTTTCTCATTTCTAATGCGCTTTTTAGTCTCTATTCCGCCAACACAGACTTCCTGCTCATAATGAGCATCAGCACCTGAAATCAGCAATAATTCAGGATGTGTTTTAGCATACTCCTCGGCCTCTAGGTTGTTTTTCTCTTTGTTTGCTGCATTATAAACCTCTATTCCATCAATGAATTCAAGTGGTAGTACTCCGGGATTTGGTATATAATAACGCTCACGAAAAGGATGGGCTTGTAAGCAAAGCACATCATTTGCGTGCATTATGCTGTGCCATAATTTATAATCACACTCAATTAATTCTGGGTTTTTATACAATACTTCTGGAGTTAATCCATAGCATAATATCTCTAAGCCATCTGCCACTACCTCTTCTATGCCAAAAATCAAGTCTAAATCATATTTTTGGGCTTCTTTCTTACAGGCTATATAATCAAGCTCATATTGCCTTATAAATTCATCCCAGGTAAGGCTACGGTCAATGCCTGAATTTCCATGGTAGAAATGATTTGTTATTACACTACCACTGTACCCCCCTGCATGTAAACCCTCCACTAACTCTTTTGGAGTCATGTTTGAACAGGCACTACAAGGATATGTATGTGCATGCATTTGGTATCTATATCTTCTCACTATTAACCCTCCAAATAGAACTAAAATAATGCCACATAACTAGTTGTATAGCTAACTAAGGGTATCATAGCTAAAATAATTCCACATAACTAGTTGTATATGATAACAAAATATCAAAACTAAAATTATGTTTCATAATTAGTTGTATATGTTAGCTAAGATATCAAACTAAAATATTGTTTCTTAATTAGTCATATATGCTAACTAATGTATCAAGACTAATAATGTTTCATAATTAGTCATATATACTAGCTAAGATATCAAACTAAAATAATACCTCATAATTAGCTGTATATGCAACTAGGATACCATATATAAAAGAAGAAGCAAGCAAAAATACCACTTTGCCTGCTCCATACATATTAATTTATTACTTTTAATCTCAGCACTTATTGCTTATTGTTTTAATTTTATTCTGTTCTCAGAGCAATAACCGGATCCTTCTTCGCCGCACTTCTAGATGGTATAACACCTGAAATCAAAGTAAGCAATACACTTATCAGAACAAGTATAACAGCTACTGGTATTGGCAATATTGCGCTCAGGTTATTTATTCCCGTCACTGCGTGTAAAATCATATTAATTGGGATGCAAAGCAGATAGGTAATCAGCACGCCTAATAGCCCCGAGGTCAGTCCAATTATGACCGTTTCAGCGTTAAACATGCTTGATACATTTCTCTTTGATGCTCCCAATGCACGGAGTATTCCAATCTCCTTTGTACGCTCTTGCACTGATATAAGCGTAATTACACCAATCATTATGGAGGATACGATGAGTGACACAGCCACAAATGCAATCAGAACATACGTAATAGCATTTATTATGGTGGTTACTGAGGACATTAGCAGGCCTACATAATCTGTATAGCCTATTTTTGACATCTCATCTACACTGTTATTATAATCAGTGATTGCCTTCTCGATAATGTCCTTCTCTTCAAAGCTTGAGGCATAAAGATTTATAGTAGATGGATTATCCAGATTTACATAGCCAAGTGTACGCATATTATTGTCATAGCTTGAAGGCGAAAATTCCAGAACAACATCATAGTACTCTGAACACTGCTCATCTGTATATCCTTTTAAAGACATATCGAGTGCTGCTGAGAGCTGCTGGGTGGTCATTTTGCTCATCTTTGCCTCTACCTCTGCAGCAAATTGTGACTTAACCTGCTCCCTTACCATCTGTGTGAACAGCTTTGTGATTTCCTCATCGGTCATACCGGTAACGTAATCTTTCATTTCATCCTGATTCATACCGGTTTGTTGTGAAATTCCTTGTAACATGGCCTGTTCCATATCAGCTCGATTAACAGAACTCATGGTCTGAGAAACGGCACCGTCTAGCTGTTCTTTTGAAGGAATGCTCATAATTTTTATATATGCATCTGCTTTCCTGTTTTCATCCAAGCCTTCGATATAAGCTTTAAAATCCTTTGCCTTTTGCTGAGTATCAAGATTACCGGTGTTTTCCCTGAATGGTAACCCTGTGAATATATCATTTGAAGGATTTTCTAGCTGTGCTTTGATTGCGGCTGAATTCTTTGAATGCTCAATAACACTCTCTGTAAGCTTACTAGTGTAACCTATTGAACCGGTAAGCATAGTAGCCACTGCATCTTCATTCGGACGAATGATACCCGAGACCTTGAGGACAGTACCATTATCATATAAGTACTTTAGACCTGCATCCGTCTTTCTCAAATCAGTATATAAGCCAGTTTTATCATCCAATGTATAACAGTCGGAGGATAAAATGGTTCGGAACTCCATATCGCATATTTCTTCATATGTCCACTTTTGATGCTTATTTGTCAGCTCTTCTTTGTTGAACGCAGCATCAAACACAGTCTCTATTTCCTCTTGGGACTTTAATCCTAATGCATACAGTGTCATATCATCTAGCTCATTATTCTTATCCAGCACTAGTACTATTTCATTGTATTGTGTAGGCCATGATCCATATACAAGATCATACTGTTTTTGTATCAATGGAGTAACCATCTTGCCATCATCTCCAGGTGGCATCTCCTGCCACATCTTCATGGCCATTGAACCGCTTGAGGTCATCATTGAGGCTAAAGGTGAACTTGCACTTGCACCTTGCCCATCCATTTCTGCAAATCCCGCCATGCTACTTCCAAAATACTTAATCAGCATATCCTGAATAATCTTTTGGGAATCTGAAAGAATGATGTTTCCATCTACATTTTCAGTATATATAAGCATATCCATATTATAAGTATACTGTACTCCGCTGACAGCATCCTTTAATTCTGATTGTCCTTCCTGCTTTGCAAACTCTTTTTCCATATACTTTTTGAAGGACTTTAAATCATTGGTCTTGGTATCCATATTGTTTAGTGAATTAACAAGATCATATAAAGCAGTTTTTTGGTATACTGCATCCTTTTCATGTTCTGAGGAGGATGAAGCAGCGTTAATAAAGGTTTCCATGAGTGTACCCAGGTCAACGTGCTGCGCCTCTAGTGTTAAAGGATAGGAAGATAAAGTATCCTCCTGTACTTTATCAATATAGGTAGTCATACCCTGCGATACTGCAAAAATCAGTGCGATACCAATTATGCCGATACTTCCGGCAAATGATGTCAAAGCAGTTCTGCCCTTTTTGGTAAATAGATTTTTCAAGGACAAGCCAAAAGAAGTTGTAAATGACATGGATGGCTTTCTGCTTTTCTTGCCATTATCTTTATTTACAGCCTGTACTTTCTGCTCTTCGATGATTTCCTCATACAATAATGGAGCAGAATCGCTTAATATATTGCCATCCAACATTCTCACGATTCTGGTAGAGTACTGTTTTGCTATTTCAGGATTATGAGTAACCATTATAACCAGTCGGTCCTTTGAAATCTCTTTTAATATTTCCATGACCTGAACACTGGTTTCACTATCAAGCGCACCTGTTGGTTCATCGGCAAGAACAATATCAGGATTGTTTACAATAGCACGTGCAATAGCAACACGCTGCATTTGACCGCCTGACATTTCACTGGGTTTCTTGCGCAGCTGATCACCAAGCCCCACCTTTTCAAGGGCTTCCTTTGCACGCCTCTTCCTTTCTGACTTGGATACACCTGATAGACTCAATGCTATCTCAACATTTTGAAGTACTGTTTGATGGGGTATTAGGTTATAGCTTTGAAACACAAAACCAACAGAATGATTACGGTAAGTGTCCCAGTCTCTATCCTTGAAGTCCTTTGTCGACCTTCCGTTAATAACAAGGTCACCGGTGGTATAATGATCAAGTCCACCGATGATATTAAGCATTGTTGTTTTTCCACAACCGGACTGGCCTAGTATGGATACAAACTCACTTTTGCGGAAAGCAAGGTCTACACCTTTTAAAGCCTCTACCTTGCCACCCCCAGCCGGATATTCCTTTACTATTTTCTTTAATTCCAACATGTTTGCTAATTGTCCCTTTCTTTTAAATGAACACCGTATTTATATTTGTTTATTTCCTTTAAAACTAAGTGTTATATTCTAATAACTCAAAACAATTGAGTAAGATATATTTTTTAAGTACCATATTCAAGTAGCTTATTTTGCTCATCAAATAGCGTTCTGTTTTCGTCATCAAATAGGTCATTTTCTGTTTTGACCATTTCTCTAAGCGCCTGCATTCTAGAATCCAATTCTGCACTTAATTCAGCGCACTTTTGCAGCTTTTTCTCCATTTCATGAGTAAACAAAACGTCCTTTTTGTAACGCAATTGGTGCTCTAGACTTGCCCATGAATCCATGGCAATTGTGCGAAGCTGAACCTCTACCTTCATAATTCTTTTTTCATTTGCAAGAAATATAGGTACACCCACTATTAGATGCAAGCTGCGATAACCATTTTTTTTCGGATTTGCAATATAATCCTTCTTTTCAATTAACACTATATCATCCTGCTTAAGCAGTGCATCAGCTAGAAGATAGACATCATCCTGAAATTTACACACAACTCTGATACCAGCGATATCATTTATGTGCTCCTCCATAGCTGCCACAGTAAGCTCATGACCTTGTTTCTGCAATTTACTGAGTATACTGTCAAGTTTCTTTAACCTGCTTTTAATGCTATTAAATGGGTTTCGGTCGTATTGCATAGAATATTCCACATTTAAAACATTAAATTTAGTCTCAATCTCCATCAAAGCGCATTTGTAATAGGACATAAGTACAGTAAATTCCATGGAGCACTGCTGAAACCACTCAAACGAATTCTCTCGAAGCAACAATTGGTGATACTCCTCTGCATTAGATTGTTTTTTTGGTATTTCATTCATATATATCACTTTCCACATCCCTTGTCATTAATTATACTAGTTTATTTACAAAAAGTTTGATTTCTATTTAATGGTATATTAACAATAAATCTACATCCGCCGTGAGAAACATTTTCTACCGAAATGGTTGCATTGCAGGAATCTAGTATCCTTTTTACCAACGCAAGCCCCAAACCGTTTCCTTCCTCCTTGTGAGAACTATCACTTTGATAAAATTTATCAAAGATGTGTTTTTGTGCTTGCTCACTTATGCCCGGACCATTGTCTCTAACACTGAAAACTATGTTTTCTTCCTTCTTATATAATCTTAACTCAATCAATCCTCCAATAGGATTAAATTTAATAGCATTGTTTATTAAGTTATTCCATACGTGCAACAATAAATTCTCACTGCCGGTATACAAAATTGATTCTAGTTCAACATCAAATTCAATATCTTTTTTTACCCATTCTTCTTCAAGCCAAACAATGGATTGCCTAATTTGCTCATCCAGCCTGAACGTGGTTAATGGCGATTTTATTGCTTGATTTTCAATCTTGGATAATAGAAGTATGTTTCCTACAAGATTTGAAAGCTTACGAGTGTTGAACAATATTTTTTCTACATAAATTGCTTGATACTCCTTTGATTGCTCATCAGCCCCTTGAAGCAGTGTTGCATACCCCTCTATAGCATTTATTGGTGTTTTAAATTCATGAGATACATTTGAAACAAAATCTGTTTGTAATATTTCTGTCGCTCTTAACTCCTTTACCATTAGATTAAAATTTGAATAAATATCCTTTATCTCATCAAACTCATTTTTTGCTTCCAGGCGAATTTCAAAATCACCCTCAGAAACCTTTTGCATTGCTCTTTTGAGCTTTTGAATAGGTTTGATAAAGGTCTTACTCAAAAAAGCAGTAACTGCCCCGCCAATTATTATACTCACAAAAATCAAAAATTTTAATGACGGAATAGGCATGGAGATTGAAACATGAGTGACTTTATTCATCAGGTAAATAACCAATCCTGAAAATAGAGTAACAGAAATGAGTTCCCCCATTACAAGTAGTATAAAGCAAAACCTCATAGGAAGGCGTTTTAAAACGTTCATTTTCATATTTTAACCACCTTGTACCCCACCCCACGCATTGTGATTATCTTAAAATCAGAGTTGTCTCTGAATCGCTCTCTCAGTCTACCAATATGGACATCCACGGTATGTGTATCACACTCAGCGCCATAATTCCATATGTCATCCATTAACTGCTGCCTTGTGAAAATTCGCCCTGGATAAGAAGCCATTTTATACAGCAGCATAAACTCCTTTTGGGGAAGTACCATGCTCTCCCCATTATAGTATACAGTTAGAGAATCACATTCCATTACCGTACTACCGATGGTCTGTCTCCTATCATTGAACATCTGTGCACGGCGTAACAGGGCACCGACACGAAGAACCATTTCATTGACATTGATGGGCTTTACCATGAAATCATCCGTACCCGATAAAAAGCCCAACCTCATATCATCGAAGGCGTCCTTTGCGGTAATCATTAAAACTGGTGTAGTATTACCTACATCTCTAAGGCTGCTTACAAGTTCATATCCATTCATAACAGGCATCATAATATCTGAAATAATCAAATCAAAATATTCTTCGTCTATGGCCTCAAGGGCAATCTTTCCGTTATCTGCCGTTTTAACAGAATATCCGTGTTTGCTTAGTACATGCGCAAAAAGTTGAGAAAGTTCCCTGTCATCTTCAACAATTAAAATTTTTAGCATGTAATCCTCCTCTTCAATTCTTTATAACCGCCTGATACGCATTATAAATTTTATCCTTCAATAGAACTTCAATTCCAGTTCAACTATTGTTGAGAATTATTCATGTGCCTTTACAAATAAGTTTTCAAACGAGCCTTATTTTAGCATAAAATTTAGTGCCTTACTACTGATTTTCATGTATTGTAGCGTAATGGAAACAATAGATTTCATCTTTTCGATTATTTGTTGTGATTAGTTTAATGTTTTATATTATAATTAAAATCAACTGTTACAATAATTTGTAGATTTGCTATTATCATATTATTAATATAGTACATATAGTCGGCTTTTTATCTATATCTTGTTTTTCACTCTGTGTTAAGTGGGTATAATATCTTTATCTGAAATAGGTTGTATGAAATTGTTAGAGATTGTTATAGATTTTAGAGATTGATAAAGATTGAGATTGATATAAATAGATGTAGATTCATATATACTAACTAAAAATATATAGAAAATACATAGCAAAGAAAGGACCCCTTTCCTATGATAAAAAATATGAATGAATTAATTGAAACTGTAAAGGGAAATTCAAAAAAGAGAATTGCTGTTGCTGTTGCGGAAGACGCTGATGTCCTGCTTTCTGTTTATGAGGCCTATAAACTTGGATTGGTTGATGTAAGTCTGGTTGGTGACAAAAAGAAAATTTTTGATATTGCTGATAGCTTAAAAATTGATATTTCTTCATTTGAAATAATAAAAGAAAACAATAATGACAAGGCAATCAAAACTACTGTTGACCTTGTTTCCAGTGGCAGAGGAGATATCCTAATGAAGGGTATGGTGCAAACTCCGGATCTTCTGAGAGTTGTTCTTGATAAGGATATGGGTCTTAGAACAGGAAGAGTATTGAGCCATGTTGGGCTGCTCGAAATAGAAAATTACCATAAAATGATTATTATTACTGATGGAGGGCTAAATATAGCTCCCGATTTAAAGCAAAAAGCAGATATTGTTCAAAATGCAGTAAATGTGTCGCTAAGCCTAGGAATAGAGGTACCCAAGGTAGCTATACTTGCCGCAATTGAGCTGATTAACCCCAATATGCAACCTACCCTTGATGCAGCTGCACTTTGCAAGATGGCACAGCGCGGCCAAATCAAGAAATGTATTATTGATGGGCCATTGGCAATGGACAATGCGATTAGTGCAGAGGCCGCGAAGCACAAAGGTATTGAAAGCGAAGTTGCCGGTGACGTTGACATCCTGCTTTCACCTGATATTGAAGCTGCCAACATCTTGTACAAAACCTTGGTTTTCCTTGCTAAAGCCAAGCCATCAGGTCTTGTAGTTGGAGCAAAGGTCCCCATAGTAACTACTTCAAGAGCAGATGATTACAAAGCTAAACTACACTCAATAGCTCTGTCTGCTTTGTATTCAAGTAGGTATTGATTTATTTGGTATTCAGTTTTTATAGCAAGTATGCTGTTTAAGCAGGCATTTATTAATCAACGCTATCATTTATTAATAAATCTGGTATATATTGGTCAATCAGGCATTTATCAAATCAATGCTAGCATTAATAATCAATCTGGTATATGTTGGTCAAACAGTCATTTATCAAATCAATGCAAGCATTAATAAAGCAATCTTATATGTTAGTCACGCAGGCATTTATCAATAATAACCAATAATAATTTATGTGAGGTAATTACAATGTCAAAAAATTTGATTTTAACTATAAACCCAGGCTCTACTTCTCTCAAAATTGGCATATTTGAAGCTATTAGCGCTGATAATATCAGAGAAATATTTGTGAGCAAGCAAGCCTACCCAAAGGAAAGCCTGGAAAATGCAAAATCCGTTATTGATCTACTGCCCGTTGCACAAAAAGCTGTTGAAAAGCTTATTATTGACAGTGGCATTGATACTACTGACCTTGTTGCAGTTGCTGGCAGAGGCGGATTAATGAGGCCATTGTCAGGTGGAACTTATACTGTAAATGAGAAAATGCTGGAGGATTTGAGGACCCTGAGATTCGGCAAGCATGCAAGCAATATAGGTGCTATCCTTGCTGATATTATTGCAAAACCACTCAATATTCCTGCTTTCATTGTTAATCCGGTGGTAGTTGATGAAATGGATGACATTGCTCGTTTATCGGGCCATCCCATATTTACCAGAAAGAGTGCATTTCATGCTCTGAATCAAAAGTCAATCGCACAGAAGGCAGCAAAACAGCTTAATAAAAGTTACAATGAATTAAATATGATAATAGCTCATATAGGTGGTGGTATTTCGGTAGCTGCCCATAAGAACGGTAGAGTTATTGACGTAAACAATGGCTTAGAAGAAGGCCCATTCTCCCCTGAAAGAACTGGTAATATACCTGTATTGCAGTTGGTGGAATTATGCTTCTCTGGCAATTATCAGAAGGCTGATATTGATAAAATGTTAGTTGGAAAAGGTGGAATTATGGGTTATCTTGGTACTTCGGACTTGACTGAAGTATCCAAGCTCAGAAATAATGGTGATAAAGATGCAAAGCAGGTTTTTGAAGCAATGGCTTATCAGATTTCAAAGGAGATTGCTGCTAACTCAGCTGTGCTTTTTGGAAAGGTAGATGCCATTGTCTTAACAGGCGGTGCTGCTTATAGCAATTCCCTTGTTGGACTTATCACCGAAAGGGTCTCTCACATAGCCCAAGTTATGGTTTTCCCAGGTGAAAATGAGCTGTATGCCTTGGCAGAAGGCGCTTATTCTATTGTGTCGGGAACCGAGCAGGCAAAGGTGTATTGATTCGATGGATTGGTATGGTTTTTGATAGAATGTTTATCGGTTAACAGATAATCTAATTGTTGCGCTAATATTATCTCATGATATAGAATGTTGATTGGCTTACTTATAAACCTGACATATTAACAAAGTTAGAAGTTTAAGCAATTAAATATAGATATTAAAATTTTAACAGGTGGAAAATAAATGAAAGTACTGGGTATCGTAGCAGAATATAATCCGTTTCATAATGGACATATGTATCATATTGAACAGTCAAAGAAACTAACTGGCTGCGATTACGTTGTCTGTGTAATGAGCGGAAACTTCATACAGCGCGGTGAACCTGCTATAATCAATAAGTTTGCTCGTACTGAGATTGCCTTGAATAGTGGAGTTGACCTTGTAGTTGAGCTTCCTGTTCCCTTTTCCATGTCCAGTGCCGAATACTTTGCTTTTGGAGCGGTTAAATTGCTAGACAGTCTTGGAATAGTTGATTGTATAAGCTTTGGAAGTGAACATGGTGAGGTAAATGAGCTTTTGTCAATTGCAAAATTACTATGTGAAGAGCCCGAAGTGTTTAAGCAGTATTTGGCTACTGAGCTAAAGGCTGGTCTCTCATTTCCTGCTGCAAGGCAAAACGCAATTGAGCAGTACTTCTCTGATAAATCGTTGCAAGGAAATATACACGAGCTACTCAGTAGTTCAAATAATATTCTTGGAGTTGAATACCTAAAGGCACTTATCAGGCTGAATAGTACCATCAAACCCCATACTGTCAAAAGAGTTTCAAATACTTACAATGAAGAGCATCTGACAGGGACTATTTCAAGCGCCACTGCTATTAGGAGAAGTATAATGAGCGGTGACTGCTCAATTACCCAACATGATTCTGCTGTCCCCGAAGCATGTACTCAATTCCCTGATAGAAATCATCGGGCATGTTCCCAGCACCCTAGTGAAGCTGTCGTGGAAAGTTCCCAATATGCTTCTGCTGTCCCCGAAATAGCATACCAGATACTAGAGCGTGAATTTGCTGTTGGCCGAGGGCCTGTGAGCAAGGAGGACTTTGAGCTCATTATTCTATCCATGTTAAGGTCAATGAATACTCAGCTTATTGCAAAGCTTCCTGGAATATCAGAGGGACTTGAATACAGGCTAAAAAGTGCTGCACTTGAAGCAGGCAGTATTAATGAGTTGCTTGACTTAGCAAGTACAAAGCGATACACAAGAACAAGACTACAAAGAACAATAATGTCACTTTTAACTGGATTGACACAGCAAGACCTGCAAGAATTTATGTCATATGGTGGACCACAATATGCTAGAATTCTAGGTTTCAATAACAATGGTAAAGAGTTATTATCTAAAGCAAAAAGAAGCTCTTGCATTCCCATCATTACCAAAACCAAGTATGCTTTGCGCACCTGCAACCCCCTCTTAAAGAAGATGCTTGAAATAGAGAATGTTGCAACAAACAATTATGTTCTTGCATACAAGGATAGTGCACTTCGCGTAAGCGGTCAAGAGTATACAAGCAAGCTGGTTATAGTATAAAGCCAGTTAAAGCTCATGGCTTAACGAGAGTCTTTTACGTACACTAGCAACCTATTTATCGTATAAATAGTCCTTCTGAAATACGGCTTATACTATATTCTAAAATAAAAGTAAAAGGAACTATGGTAAATAGCATTAATCAAAGTTGTAAGTAGCTATTGTTTCTTGCGAAGTGTTTAATTGCTGATAAAATCTGCTGGTCAGTTACATTTTTCTTTTGATGAAGGGCATTTAAAATTATGTCCTGTACCATTTCCTGAGAAAATAAGAGGCTTAACCCTTTTTGCTCTGCTTGTTCAGGCAATGTTATCTTCCCTTCCTCTATTTTGGGACAATCCCCAAGATAGCAGATAGAATCAAGTTCTAACCTATCGAGATCAGTAATATCTGAATATATGCAGTATGAAACGCTACTATTAAGCTTCTGTTTTTTCATTTCAATAATATCAGAGAACTCAATTGGTAAATAGAACTTCATTCTACCGCCTCCCTAGCTATCCAGAACATTTTGTCCTGATTTATAGATATGTTATGAAATTATTATCTAGTATAAGAATGATAAATTTCAACCTTGTGTTTTAATTGTTTACTGCTTGCTTTATTTCTCTATATGGCCAGTATAACTATAGAAAAGATGTATATACAATATAATATTAATGTCTTTTACTGACTATTCTATCTATTAAAAATATGTCTCCATTAAATTTTTAACCCATTTAGGGACAATAGCATTATTTCTGCAATCGTACATTGGATAGTATGGCTTAATATCTAGTACTGGGGTATTGTCTATAGCATCTAAACCTCTCACGGTAATTACATTTCCATCTACTGAAATAATTTCAACTGCTGTAATACCTATAGGATTTGGTCTATCCTTTGCTCTTTGTGAAAAAATCCCTACCATCGGCATATCATCTCTTCCCTGTGGTCTGCGAACAAGATGTAATTCACTATTAAAGCACGCTTTATCCAAATAATAAACTACTATTAGATGTGAAAAGTCACTTAATCCGACAAGTCCAGCTTGAAGCTCCTCATTTATAAATATATTTGAAACATCTGCCCCCCATTTATTATCCTTTTGGTCTGCAATATCATTTCTAACTTTCCCGATAGAATTTAGCTCAACCTTCATGATTAACCTTTATGATGTATATAAAAATACATCAATACATTCCTTTCTAAACATCCTTCTTAGCCGTCAATATTTTCTCACCTAATGCCATAGGACATTTTACCCTGCAATTATTGCAATTTGTGACTTCAAAGCCTCTGGAATTTGTTTCATATGCATACTGTCTGCATAGCTTCTGACTAACTCCTTTTTCAGATATTGCACCAACTGGACAATTATCAATACATTGGGAACATCCATCTATACACATATTTGGTACTAGTGTATCAGAGGGTAGAGATAGATTTGTAAGTACTGCTCCTATATTTAGCATATTTCCATACTTGCTATTCGTAAGTAAATGATTCTTGCCTATGTACCCTAAACCAGCCAATACCGCAGCATGCTTCATTGATATAATCCCTTTACCCTCACGCTGGTCTGAATCCCAATAGTCATAAGGACCATCTGATGGGAGAGGAACCGCAATTGCATTGAAAATTCGTTCAACCTCATTTGAAGCACTGAATGCAATTTTATCGAGAACGTCCTTGCATATATCAATATAATGGTGATATATAATTCGTGGATTTACATATGCTGTACCTCTCGGAATAATTTTGCCAAACACAATCACCGATTTGCAGTTACTGTATATATCTTTGGGATGAAAGTTTTGAGGTGCTTCACTAAAAGAATCAATATTAGCAATACCGCAAACGTCAGCTCCTAAACTTAAAAATATTTTCTTAATAATATTATCCATAATTTACCTCCCAAATTTATCCTATTATAACTCAATAAAAATATTCTAGCAATAAAAAATATAACAAAAAAATTATTATATTTACAAAGAATGTAACAAATAAAATTATTATATTTACAAAGAATGTTACAATGAAATCAATAAAAAACACAGGGAACTAATGTCCCTGTGTTTTTCGTTTCCTTTAACTGCATGTTAATTACACCGATGGTGAATACTCCATATCAATACACTTCCAGCTTTGGTCAATAAGCTGGTATTGCTCCAATTTACCAGTTTCTTTGAAGCCAACAGATTTGTAGCATTGAATTGCATTAGGATTATTGTCAAATACTCCAAGTGTAACTTTCTCAACCTTTAGGATGTCAAATGCATACTTTAAGGCTAAAACAACTAGCTCTTTTCCATACCCTTTACCACGCTTTTCATCATCAATAATAACAAACCCAAATCTCAGTATCTTTTTATCTTTATCAAGAAACCTCATTATTAAATGACCAGCAACCCCTGTTTCATCAAAGGCTGTCATCTGATAGAAGCCATCGTTATCGTACTTTTCTCTATAGTGGTTTTTCAGGTCCTCAGCAGTAATAGGGTAGCTCTCAAATTTGTCAGCGCACCATCTTCTAAAAGTATATTCATCCTTAATCCATTTTACTATATGCTCTGCATCACATTCCTTGTAAGGCCTTAATCTTAGCATCTCTTTATTTGCTCCTCATTTTAAATTATACATAAATATGTATCATACGTTATATTAATCTATACTATTCTTAACAGCATTGGGATTAGACTTTTTCTTACCGACAAAATCCTTTGATTCGACCTTGAAAACACATACACTGTCTGCTTGTTCTTTGGTAAAAATAAATTCCTTGTTTGATTGGTGCTTCATTAATAGTGTAAGTGCCTCACATTTCTCTTGTACATTTTCAACAAACTCAACTTTCCCAAACCCTATTACGCTTTCATAATAGAAAACATACTCGCAAGGATTTTGGTGCATGCCTAATTCACCTTCATATGATATTTCGAAGCATACTGCGTTGTTTTCTTTTAAAGCATCAATTTTTCGCCCCGCTTTAGCACTATGAAAATATATGGTAAGCACATCGTCATGTAAAGTATAACCATAGTTTAAGGGTACAACGTATGGAAAGCCATTATCAACCATGGCAAGATGGCATACCTTCACCTTACTAATAATACTATTAATATCTTCGAGACTGGTTATTTCACGGTCTTTTCTTCGCATGGATTCTCCTCCTTTTAATTTTGGAATGTAAACTTAAACTAAATAATGTGGCTCTATAAAGGAGTCTAATAACAGGCTTCATCTAGCTAGATAATGACATTATTATGTATTCTTACAGTATACATGATACCAATCACAGTCAGCAACATATGAATCAGCAACAGTCTTCATGCCAATTTCAGTAAGTTGATTAATTAAGCTATTATGTGTAAAAGGTGTAAAGGATAGTGTATTGGTATAAAGCTCCACACTATTGTCTTCATTTATCTCTTGCAGAATGATATCTACATTGGACTCATTTTCAATGCCATTAAGCTGCCAATGATAAAGTGGAATATACTCTTTTTGCTTATATGATAATTTATTATATACTG
>JAEYTP010000016.1 GCA_023433945.1 Bacillota bacterium
ACTTGGCAAAGGTTTCTATGAATGAGCCACACCCTGATGAGCATGCCTCATTTAGCATAATACTATCAATTATGCCGTCTTTTATCTTAAGGCACTTCATATCCTGTCCGCCAATGTCCAATATAAAGTCTACCCCTGGCAAAAAGAAGTCAGCAGCCTTGTAGTGTGCAATTGTTTCAATTTCGCCGATATCCACCTTGAGACCAGCCTTGATAAGGCCCTCTCCATAGCCTGTAACAGCAGAATACCTGATTTTTGCCTTAGCAGGCAGCTTGCTATATATATCATTTAATATTTTAAGAGCAGAATTAAGAGGGCTTCCCTCATTACTTCCATAGAAGGAATAAAGCAATTGACCTTTCCGGTCTATTAGAACAGCCTTTGTGGTAGTTGAGCCAGCATCAATTCCCAAGAAGCAGTCACCTTCAAAATCATCAAATGTAACCTCATGAATGGAATGCTGTGCATGTCTTTTTCTAAACTCGTTCAATTCCTCTTCTGAAGTAAATAATGGCTTTAATCTCTCAACCTCATGTACTACTATTGAGTTTAGTACAGGCAATTTTGATTTAATGTCTTTAAACAATACCGGCTTTATCTCTTTTGATGATAATGCAGCTCCGATAGCAACAAAAAGTTGAGAATCATCCGGAAATATAATCTGCTCATCTGTGAGCTTAAGTGTTAAAACGAATCTCTTTCTAAGCTCTGAAAGAAAGTACAGTGGTCCCCCCAAGAAGGCTATATTGCCTGAGATAGGCTTTCCACAGGCAAGTCCACTAATTGTCTGGTTGACAACTGACTGAAAAATAGATGCAGCAATATCTTCTTTGGCTGCACCCTCATTTAACAGAGGCTGTATATCTGTTTTTGCAAATACACCACATCTTGCAGCAATAGGATAAATCACTCTGCTTTTCTTTGCCAACTCATTTAATCCGAGTGCATCTGTTTGCAGTAGCGAAGACATTTGGTCAATAAATGCACCTGTTCCACCGGCGCAGGTACCATTCATTCTTTGCTCTAAGCCACCCTTAAAATATGTGATTTTTGCATCCTCACCACCCAGTTCGATAACAACATCAGTCCTTGGTATGAGTGTTTGCACTGCCTCTGAACTTGCAATTACCTCTTGAATAAACTCAAGGTCAAGCCATTGAGATACCAAAAGCCCACCTGAGCCGGTAATCATTATTGTACATTCATCACCTAGAAAAAGCTCACAAGTCTCATTCATCAACTCAAAAATGGTGCTTCTAATATCCGAAAAGTGTCTCTGATATTTTGAGTGAACTATATGGTTATTTTTATCTAACACAACCATTTTCACCGTGGTTGAGCCAACATCCAACCCCACATGAAATCTTTTTTTCATCATTTAGACCCCGTAAGTTTTTTATTTAATACATGCTTACTAGAGAACATTGTTGTCCTCTAGTAGGCACTATAATTACCATGTTAACGATATAATATTTAAATGTTATGTGTCAATCATCAATTTATTCTTTTTTGTCCAGTATTCCTATATGCAATTCATCCAATTGCTTTGGCTCTACGATATCTGGCGCATTGGACATCAAGCAGGATGCATTCTGAACCTTTGGAAATGCAATTACATCTCTGATACTTTGTGTCTTGGCCATAAGCATTATCAATCTGTCAAGCCCAAATGCCATACCGCCATGAGGTGGTGTTCCGTATTTGAAAGCTTCAAGCAAGAAGCCAAACTTTTGATTTGCCTCTTCCTCGCTCATACCCAGCTTGTCAAACATTTTGGATTGAAGCTCTCTCATATGGATTCTAATACTACCTCCGCCTAATTCAACTCCATTTAGAACAAGGTCATATGCTTTTGCTCTCACCTTTCCAGGATCAGTGTCCAAATACTGAATGTCCTCATCCATAGGAGAAGTAAATGGATGGTGCTTTGCTACCCAACGATTATCCTCTTCGTCATATTCAAACAATGGGAACTCTGTTACCCACAAGAATTTAAATTCATCCGGATTGAGTATGTTCAGCTTCCTTGCAACCTCAAGCCTTAGTTGCCCAAGTGCATCGAACACTACACTGTTCTTATCAGCAACAAAGCAGATAAGGTCGCCGGCTTGAGCCTCCACTTTTTCCAAAATTGTCTTCATTTCATCTTCAGTCATGAACTTAGCAAATGATGACTTAATCTCATTGTTTTCGTCTATTGAAATCCAAGCCATTCCCTTTGCTTTATATGTCTTTACTACCTCAACAAGGGCATCTATTTCTTTTCTGCTAAACTTAGCACATCCTTTTGCATTTATTGCTCTAACGCTGCCTCCATTTGCCACTGCGTCTGTAAATACCTTGAAACCGCAGTTTGAAACGACATCAGATACATTCACTAGCTCCATTCCAAATCTAATGTCAGGCTTATCTGAGCCAAAACGCTCCATTGCTTCAGCATATGGCATTCTAATAAATTCATCGTTTAGCTCAACATCCAGTGCTTCCTTGAAAACTCTTCTAACAAAGCCTTCATTAACATTCAGCACATCTTCTACATTTACAAAGGACATTTCAATATCTATCTGTGTAAACTCTGGTTGTCTATCTGCTCTTAGGTCCTCATCTCTAAAACACTTTGCTATCTGGAAGTATCTGTCATAGCCAGACACCATCAACAACTGCTTAAATAGCTGAGGTGACTGCGGAAGGGCAAAGAATTTGCCCGGATGAACTCTACTTGGCACAAGATAGTCTCTCGCGCCTTCCGGAGTACTTTTTATCAAAATAGGAGTTTCCACTTCAAGAAATCCGTTTTCATCATAGTAATCCCTTGCAACCTTAGCTACCCTATGTCTTAGCATAAGATTTCTCTGCATATCGGGTCTTCTCAAATCGAGGAATCTATACTTCAGCCTTGTTTGCTCATTTACCTGAGAATCCTCCTCAATGTAAATAGGTGGTGTTTCAGCGGTACTGAGGATACGAAGTTCAGTTGCTATTATTTCAATATCTCCTGTTTTCATTTTCTTGTTAACGGCCTCTGCTGCTCTTGCAGATACCTCACCAACTACAGCGAGAACAAACTCACTTCTTATGGACTTTGCTTTTTCAAACATCTCGCCATCCTTATCAGTGAATACAAGCTGAACAATGCCACTTCTATCTCTCAAGTCAACAAATACCAAGCTGCCAAGGTTTCTTTGCTTTTGTACCCAACCCATTACCGTAACAGTTTCACCAATATTTTGTGATGATAACTCAGTGCATTTATGTGTTCTCTTTAAACCATAGATTGATTCTCCCATATAAAAATCCTCCAATATATATAATTTAACCTGTTATATTTTTGCCAGT
Organism: Bacillota bacterium; assembly: GCA_023433945.1. Taxonomy (GTDB): domain Bacteria; phylum Bacillota; class Clostridia; order Acetivibrionales; family DSM-1351; genus Ruminiclostridium. Next base: position 3,337 of record JAEYTP010000016.1, read on the forward strand.
GCACTAATAATCTCCTGCGGTGTAAGCTCCTGCTGTTCACCAGATGCCATGTTTTTGAGTTTATACCTTCCAGCCTTTACTTCATCCTCTCCTACAACCACAACATAAGGAATACCAAGCTTGTCAGCATATCCAAACTTTTTACCAATCTTACCATCATTGAAGTAAATCTCTGTTGCAATTCCAGCTTCCCTTATTACTGAAGCCAGTTCAAGTGCATTTGGCATTGTATCTGCCATCGGGATAACTAATAGTTTAGAAGGTGTACTCTTCTTGCCTTCTTTTAATATCCCGGCTTCCCTCAACTGATAGAACAATCTTGAAAGACCAATGGATATACCAACCCCAGGGAGTTTCTTGTTTGTATAATTCTGAGCAAGATTGTCATATCTTCCGCCTGAACAAACACTTCCTATAGAAGGGTACTGATTCAGTATAGTTTCATATATAGTTCCGGTATAATAGTCTAATCCTCTTGCTATAGTGAGGTCTATTGAATAATTTGAAGAAGGTACCTTGAAGGAATTGATATAATCAATAACAAGCTCCAATTCCCTAATGCCCTCGTTAAATACGTCATTCTGTACATTCATAGCCTTAAGGCTATCAATAATCTCAGCGCAGCTACCCTTAATAGCAACAAAACTCAATATAGCACTTGCAGCTGCATCATCCACACCTACAGACAATAACTCTTTTGACACCGCTTCTTTGCCGATTTTTTCTAGCTTATCCACTATTCGAAGTACTTCGGCCTTATCAGCTATGTTAAGGCTGTCAAAAAATCCGTTGAGCACCTTTCTATTATTAATTCTTATAGTAAAATCATCAAATCCAAGTGCCTTAAAGGTCGAATAAATAACACTCAATATTTCGGCGTCGTTTATTACACTTAGGTTTTCACTGCCTATAATATCTATATCACACTGATAAAACTCCCTAAATCTACCCTTTTGAGGTTTTTCTCCTCTCCAAACCTTACCTATGTGGTATCTTCTAAAAGGAAATGTAAGCTCTCCAAAATGTTGAGCAACATAACGTGCCAAAGGCACGGTAAGGTCAAATCTTAATGCAAGGTCGTTATCTCCCTTGTTAAATCTATAAACCTGCTTAGCAGTATCTCCACCACTCTTAGCAAGCAGAACGTCTGCCTTTTCTATTGTAGGGGTATCTAATGGAATAAAGCCATACTTCTCATATGTGTGTCTAATAGTATCAAGCATACCGTTAAAAGCCATCTGGTCTTGTGGAAGTAATTCTAAAAAACCTGGCAAAATTGACGGAGTTACTATCTGCTTTGACATTGTTCATCTCTCCTATATAAATATATTAGTTATAGCATTGCCTTTTTTATGTCGACAGTAGCCAAGAAAATAAAAAAGCTCCCTATCCCGAAAGGGACGAGAGTATAGTTTCCCGTGGTACCACCCTAATGATTCATCATTGAACCAACTCGTAATCTTTAACGCAGATGCTACGGGTGAACTTACTATTCGAATATCGAAGTTCATTCACCAGCTAAAGGGTGTCTTTCTCAAATATCTTTTGTAAGCTGCTCTCAATCATGTCAGCTACTCCCTGTGACAGCAGAATATTTGTTACTCTTCCCTCTCAAAGCTTTAAGTATTGATAACGCATGTTTATATTTTAATTTTCTAAAAAGGTATTGTCAATACAAATAAGTTCCTAATATTAGGATAATTCATAAAAAAGCTATAGCATTAATAGAAGTCTCTATATACAAAGCATCATAATCTAGTATGTAAAACATTATAGTCCTATATGATACAAATAGCCATAATCTATAGTACTAGAGGGCTATAATCTGTGGTATTTGTGGACATTTACATATATTTATGTTAGATTATAAGAGAATATGTATATTTTTAAAATAAAACAAACATATTCATTAATATTTATACATAGTTCCATTTTAAAAATCAGATTGATATACATAATAAATATTTTAAGGAGAGAAAACATGGATTTAGCTACTATTATCGGAATACTTAGTGGCATTGCGTGTATAGTTATTCCAATAATTACTGGACCGGCACCTACATTTTTTGCAGATACAATGTCAGTAATAATAGTTTTGGGGGGAGGGCTAGCATCTACATTAATTAGCTTTAGGCTAAGTGAAGTTATTACAATATTTAAGGTATTGAAAAATACCTTTACCGATAAGAAAAAGGATTTAGCTGAAATCATAGTGCTATTACTTGATTATTCAAAATGTGCACGACGAGATGGTCTTTTGGCACTTGAAAACAAAATTGTAAACACAGAGGATAAGTTTATCGGCAAGTCAATTCAATTTATAGTTGATGGTCTTGAACCTGACGTTGTAACTGATCTGCTGGATATGGATATTCAAAGTATGGTAGAACGGCATCAACGTGGCCAAGCCTTATTCAAAACTATGGGCTCATTATTTCCTGCTTGGGGTATGATAGGTACTCTGATTGGTTTGATAGCTCTTTTAGCAGAGCTGGATGATCCAAGTACAATTGGAGCCTCTATGGCTATAGCTCTGGTTACCACCTTATATGGAAGTGTTTTGGCAAATCTGTTTTGTATCCCTGCCGCAAATAAGCTAGCAAAGAATTCCAAAGAAGAGCTTACACAAAAAGAAATGATTATTGAGGGAATTCTCTCAATACAGGCGGGTGAAAATCCTCGAATTCTAGAACAAAGACTTTTAAACTTCCTATCAGAAAAGGAAAAACAGAGATACATGGCGCTTTCTGCTCAGCAAGAGGATGTAACAGCTGAAATGTTATCACAATATTAGTAGAAGGATATAATAACTATGAGAAGGAAAAAAAAATACACCGATGACTCCTCTAGTGAGGGAGCACCAGAGTGGCTGACCACTTATAGTGATCTTGTAACATTATTATTAACTTTTTTCATTATGCTTTTTTCCATGGCGGCTATCGACCAAAAGAAATTTGATGCAGTTTCTGAGTCGTTGAGGTTTGCATTTGGAAATAACACTGGAGCAATGTTTCATGAAAATATAGGTAACAATTATATTAATATGCCAAACCTTATTGATGATGAAAATAATAATGCGGAAGATATGGACGAAGAAGAATACAATTATGAA
>JAEYTP010000027.1 GCA_023433945.1 Bacillota bacterium
ATTACAACTCTCTTTAAGTTATTGGAACAGAAAGTTATGATTTATATGATCCAAATAAATTAAGGAGGTATATTGATATGGATAAAGTTATTACTTGTAAGGATTGTAATTCACAATTCACTTTTACAGAAAACGAGCAGGCTTTCTACAAGGAGAAGGGGTTCGATAATGAACCACAAAGATGTCCTGACTGTAGAAAAGCGAGAAAGCAGCAGAATAACAATAGAAACAACGGAAGAAGTTACGGCAACAGATGGTAAAAGAAATGAGAGCTTAGGCTCTCTTTTTTTTTAAAGTCACGTATGCTCTGCTAAGTAGTGTACGTGATTTTTTATTTTGTGTTATTTTAAGTATAAGTATGTTTTTATAATGTTTTCCTACAAATATATTTATTTTATTTACTAAATATACATTTTAGACTAAAATAAAACATAGCTAAAAATGTAACTGTTTACAATTTAGGGTAATTTATTAATGTGGAGGTAGTACCGTGAAAAAAATAATAACCATTGCTTTGGTTATGCTGCTTTTATGCATGCATGTTACGGGAGTTATTGCAGCTACTGATATATACAGTGAAGAAATAGATTATGCTTATTCCTTTTGTAATGGCTATGCGATTATTGGTAAGTATGATGGTGTATATAAATATGGCTACATAAATTTGAACGGAAAGCTTGTAATAAAGCCACAGTTTGATGATTGTAAAAATTTCTTTGAAGGATTTGCTGTTGTAGGTATTGGTAAGAACTATTCAGTCATGAAATACGGCTACATAAAACCAAATGGGAGTTTTCTTTTTAAGCCACAATTTGATTATGCGACACCTATGAAAAATGGCTTAGCCATAGTAGGGCTTAAGAAGGGTAATACCATGAAATATGGGTTAGTTGATAATAAAGGACGAATTATTATAGAGCCAAAGTATGACCATATAGACACCTCTGATAGTCTTACATCAATGGAATATGTAATTACTACTCTAAACAAAGAATATCAACTTATTAATATTAAGACAGGGAACACAATAGGTTTATCTTATCACTCAATCATGTCAATGGGCAATTACTTTAGGATTAGTAGCATGATAAATGGTAAAGAGAAGTATGGAATAATTTTATTCAATGGAAAAATTATTGAGCCGCAATTCAATTGGGTTTCATATTTCAAAGGTATAGATAACGTGCTGTGTGAGGTGGATAAAGACGGCAAACACGGTCTTATAGGCGCAGATGGCAAATATGTACTTGAGGCTAAGTATGATGAAATTAGGGCATTTGATGATGGAACAACGCAGGTTAAATTAGATAATCTATATGGATACGTAGATTCAACAGGCGATTTCCTCACAAAAATAGAATTTGAGATAGCCTCCGCGTTTTGGAAAGGTATGGCTCCGGTAAAGAAAAATGGTAAGTGGGGTATTTTAAAAGTTGATGGAACATATTTAGCGGAAACCAAATATGACCAAGTATTTATCTTAGACAATGAAATTCGGGTAGTTTTAAACGGGGAGAACAAAATATTAAATAAGAATGGTGAATCACAGTTTAGTGCTGATTATGACTATATGTATCCTTATTCAAGTATAGAGGGAGCATCAAAAGTTAAAAAGAATGGTAAAGAATTAATAATAGATGCAAAGGGCAAACCTATCTTCAAAATGGACTTTGATACCATATGGGATTTTGAAAATGGTGTTGCTCGAATATCTCTAAATGGTAAGGTAGGATATCTAAAGAGAGATGGCAAGTATCTGGTAAACCCCATTTATGATGGGTCCTATAAGGATGAAAAGGAGAACTATTATCATACAGAGCTGAATGAAAAGTGGGGATTAGTTTTTGATGATGGGACCGTGATAAATCCAGTTTCTGATTCACCAATTTCCTTTATAAATGGATATGGAATAATAAAATTGGGGAATAAGCAAACCTATGTAAATAAGAAGGGTCAAAAGCTAACTACAGATACCTTTGATTATTGTAATCCTTTCAGTGACGGTATGGGAAGGGTTATGACTAATTCAAAAATCACCTATATTAACAGTAACGGAAAGTTGATGAATCGTATATTTGATTGGGGAGAGGACTTTAGTGATGGGTATGCCTATGTAAGTGAGAATTATCAGGCTAGATTTATTGATAAAGAGGGTAATTTTGCATTTGGTGATAAGGGCAAATATTTTGCTGCAAAATCCTTTAGCAATGGTCTTGCCGCAGTTGAAGATGAAAGTGGGAAATGGGGATACATTGATACAAAGGGGCAACTGGTTATTCCAATGAAGTTTGATAGTGTATTTAACTTTGATAAGAAGCTAGCCCCTGTTAGAATTGATAATAAGTATGGGTATATTGACAGAACTGGGAAAATCATAATTCAGCCAACCTATGACAGAGCAGAAGAGTTTGTAAATGGAATGGCTAATGTGTGGAAAGGGCAGAAATATAGTTGTATAACATCTACAGGCGAGATTTATAATGACCCTACAAAAAATAAGAGTATTGAATTTTGCGATGGAATAGCAGCGGTAAGGGCAATATCCATCAAAGATAATAGATATTATTGGGGATATATCAGAATAGATGGAACTTGGATCATAGAACCTGAGCTTGATTATGCCAGTAAGCTAAGTAATGGACAAGGATACGTTTACAAGAACGGCAAACAGGGCGATGTCTATAAAGACGGAACAATTTCATGGAAATGATATATCTGTTCATTAATAATATTGTATTGGAGGGTTACTGTGAATAAAAAATTATCAATTAATAAAATTATATCAGTCCTAATAATTTCGTGTATAATAATGAGCTCAAATAGTATGGTGTATTCTGCTCAGAGCACATCGAGCACGAAAACGAGTGCAAGTGCAACAAGTAGCATTACTGAAATAGATTTAACACCAAAATTTGATAAAAATGAAGGATTATATGGCTATGTAGATGCAAAAGGAAAATGGATTATCAAGCCAAAGTTTTCTTATGCCCATAAATTTTCAGAGGGTTTGGCTGCTGTAGCAGATGATAAACAGAACTGTCAATGGGGATACATATTACCGGATGGCACATATGCCATCACACCAAAGTTTTTGGCAGCATATGACTTCAAAAATGGCTTTGCTGTTGTAAATAATAAAATGCTGGCTGCAACTATAAATAAAAAAGGGAGTTACATCAGCCAGACACAGTATTACTTGAAAGGGGCAGATACAAGTGACAGATATCGTGCTGCTATCACAAATGTAAACACTGTAATGGTTCAAAACGCCAAATATGGATTGATAACAAATGAGGGTAAAATTATCAAGCCTGAGTACGATGGAGAGCCTTATTTAGATGGAGATTTTTTATGTGTCTATAAAGAGGACGTCACAATGGACCCATTTAAAAGAAAGCTTTCTATAGTTCTTTCTAATAGCAAGGTACTAGCAGTTGAAGGAAGAATAATTAGTACAAGTGAAGGTGTTGCTCTTTTAAAACATGATGCTATTGTAGATAAAAATGTTGTCAAAAAGCAGGAAACATATTCCTATGTAACTTCAGAGGGTAAGCTAATTAAATCCTTTAAAGACGATGATGGTAAGGAGTATCCATTTTTGGATGCTAAGGATTTTAGCGAGGGTGTTGCTTGTGTTAAGATAAATAAGCACAAGACAGGAGTTAATACATATTATGACAAATGGGGATTTGTCAAGAAGGATGGAAGCTTTTTGATTAGCCCTTGCTACATGTGTGTAGACTCATTTAAAAATGGTGTTGCTGCAGTTAAACTAAGCTTCCGATCTTGGGGATATATAAAAAAAGACTTATCATGGTTTATAGAACCTGTATATGAAGATGTTGGGGGTAAAGAGTATAATTACTGCGTTAGTGAGTCAAAGAAAATATTGAAGAGTTTAGTTAATGACAATATGTCCGACTATGAGAAGGTTGAAAAAATATATTCCTATATAACTAGCACTGTGGAATACTATGGAACAAACTTGACGGAGATTCCCCGCGTTGCTTACTCGGCATATGGAGCCTTGAAACATCATAGAGCTGTATGTGAGGGATATGCTGAGTTAGCTAAAATAATGTTTGATTTAGAAGGAATAGAATGTATTTATATAAGTGGGGATGTAAGTGATACTCCTCATGGATGGAATCTAGTTAAACTAAACGGAAGCTATTATCATATTGATGCAACTTGGGATGCTGGAGGAATTGGCAAGGGTACAAAGAATTATTTTCTCAAATCCGATGATTATATGAAAAAAAGCAGGGAATGGAATTATTCTGCTTTTCCTGCCGCCCCCAAAAATTATAAATAATATAAAGGGGTGCATTTTGTAAGACGGTTATTCTTACAATTTGACATTTTTTACCTAGTTACATACAATGTATATAATAATAGAAATCTATTATAATCTAATTTTTAGGAGAAATTATGAAGAAAGTTAATGTTCTTTTAATGATTATGGTATTTCTTTTTACCTGTTTTTCATTTTATTCCTCAGCAAGTACTTCCCCATTTATAAATAATACAGCACTTGATGCAACCTTTGCACAGGTGGAAAAGGTATTTTTAGCTAGCGAGCAGCAGAATTATACTCTAGAGATAACTCGTGGTGGCAAAACAGATTTTAAAGCCAAAATGTTACCCAAAATGCCTGATAATTTAATTAAGGCTGCTGTCACTAGAGAAATAAATATTATGAAGCTTGAAATTGAGCTGAGGGAAGAAGAACTTGGGGGATTGACCAAGGAGGATTATAAAAAGATTTCTACACAAATCTTAGAGGCTCTTGTAACAGATAAAGGTCATTTTCAATATGAAGATGATCAGAAATCTATTGTTTTATCCTTCGGAGTTGGTGGAGACGACTTTTACGAATTTTATGATCTAACAGGAAACTTTAAAAATATGGGTCGTGCTAAAGATGAGATTAATGCTACTGACTTGGAGGTAAAAAATGATGTAGCTAGATATATCAATCAGGCTTTACAGCTTGGGAAAAAAATCAGCCCAGAAATTGTTAAGAATTTACCTGATAAAACAGAGAAGCTTTTTAAGGAAATCAAGCCCTCAAGAATTGTTGCAGCCGATACTATTTCAAGAATCCATAGGGATATCTGTGGTTCAGAATCAACTGAATATGGCACAAAATCATCAGAGTCGATTATTGAAGAATATAGAGAATTGCTAGAGGGACTTCAGGAGGATAGGGAAGAACAAAAAAAGGTGGAATACTTTGAGTTTCCTAAAGATGCACCAACAAATGATGTAAGGGCTAATATTGCCGAGAAGCTGGTTAAGGGAAAACTATCAGAATATTTCAATACTGGGTTCAATGAGGCTATAACACTTGATGAACTAGCAAGGCTATATTTCGAGTCCCAAGAAGTTGATGAGAGAATACAACTAGAAGCAGGCACTGTGTCTGATGATGCGCCTGATTACGTTAAAAATGCTTTTATTTATGGTATGATAGATGATGAAAAGGATTTACATAAGCCACTTACAAGACTGGAGGCTGCAAGGCACCTTGTAAACGGAGTAATATATAATGGGACTGGTGTAACAAAAATAGTACGCGCTGTAGATTGTGCAAAGATACCGACAGAAGACTTGGTAATAGTTGCAAATTGCTTAAATAGGGGTATGGGTAACGTTGGACTTAACTTTGCACCTCAGGATAAGTACACAAGACAGCAGGCTATCATAGAAAAATTTGTATTTGAATTTGATTATATCCGGGGTTTTAATACTCCAATAAGCAAATATGATTGCTCCAAGATAATAATAGGGAAAAATACTGTTCATATACAGTTTGAGGATAAGGAGCAGGTTGAGGAATATATTGAGGATTGCTTTTATGACACAGAAATAGGTAAAATCAAGAGAAATGGAAGCTATATGCGAGTTGATACGGGATGTGCTCTCTTCGAGTTTTTCACCCCCGATAATGGAATTAAGATTACCTTTAAGAAAGGTGTAAAATATATTGATTTTGATGAAGGGCTTTATGGGCCTGAATTACAGTATAAAATCGAACCTCGTATTCTAAAATCTGGTGAATCACCAGATATGAATATGCAAATAGATTCAGTACATAAAAAGATATATCCAAAAATTGATGCTATTCTGGCAAAGACAATCAAGGCCAATATGACCCTTGAGCAAAAAATCAAGGCTATTCATGATTTTGTTGTAAAACATATCACATATGATTCAAACTATGCTGATGAGGAAACAGCGGAGTCTTTATTAACTACCATTGATAAGGGGCGAGGTGTTTGCGGGGATTATACAATGTTGTTCCAATACCTGTGTGACAGGGCAGGGATACCATGTATAAGCGAAGGTGGAGATGTTATTACATCATCTGCTGGACATGCATGGAATGTAGTTCTTTTAAATGGGCAGTGGAAGTTTGTTGATACTACATGGGCTGATGATAAGTCAAATAAGGTATCGTATAAATACTACTTGATAGATAAGTTTACATTTATGAAGGATCACACACCATTGATGGGCGTTCCAGATATAATTTCTTATCCCGAAATTGATAGTATGAAGATTAAGTCTCAAGAAGAATTAAGAGTATTTCTTCTGAGAAAGTTCTACTGGATTGACGGCTTTAAGGTTACCTTCAGATTGACCGATAAAAAGCTTAAGCCGGATATTAGGTACCTATGGCCAACTTCTTATATAAAGATTGTCCTGACGTATGATCAGAAGAATGACTTGTATACTCTAGCTGCAAAATCCAGATAATTGACTGCTTCTATTAATATTGTACTCACAACTATATAGTCACTAGAAACTAAATAATTACAAGCTTTATTTAGTAAAAGAAAAGAATTTTGGTATAATAGCATTGGATACTATAGAAAAATTCAATTAAAGAGAGATAATATGATAAAAGTATATAACCGCAAAACAAAGCAGTATGATATCGAAAATGTTGCTGGTGGAAAGCTGCTTGAAACGCTGTACACTACTAGACGGGGCAAGGTAGGGCTGGATATTCTGGTAAAAAGGAAGTTGTACTCTGTATTGACTGGATTTTTTTGCGACTTGTCCTTAAGTAAAAGAAGTATTGGAAGCTTTATTAAGAATTTTGGCATAAACATGGAAGAAAGCGAGAACAAGCAGCAGGACTTTGTTAGCTTCAATGACTTTTTTGCTAGGAAGCTCAAGCCTGCAGCCCGCCCCTTCGACACAAATGAAAAAATGCTGCTGTCTCCCGGCGACGGTAGGCTGCAGGCCTTTGCCAACATAGATAGCGACAGATTGGTGCAGATAAAGGGAATGAACTTTTCCTTGGGTGCTCTGCTGCAAGATGAACAGCTAGCAAGGGAATATGCTGGGGGGACGTTCATTCAACTCAGACTGTGCCCGGTAGACTATCATAGATTCCATTTCTTTGACAGTGGTATATGCAGTGAGCCAAAAAAGATCAAAGGACTGTACTATTCAGTAAATCCTGTGGCATTGAAAAAAGTTCCCGAGCTCTACTGCCAGAACAAACGTGAATATAGCATTTTCAAAAGTGATAATTTTGGAGACGTTATATATATGGAAGTTGGTGCTACATCTGTAGGCTCAATAATCCAAACCTATGAACCAGGCAAGAAATTATCTAGAGGACAGGAGAAGGGGTACTTCAAGTTTGGGGGTTCAACAGTTCTGTTGATATTCAAAAAGAACATGACAATAATAGATAGCGAAATTCTTGAGCAATCGGGGCTTGGTTTTGAGACTAGAGTTTTAGCAGGAGAAAAGATAGGGACAGCTCCAATGTTATAATACTATATGGAAAATAAAACTACTTGATGTATTGAGAATGAAATAATATTAGTTTATAATTAATAACAATTGTTTTGGTTTTTTTATGGTTATTTTTAGAGATGAAAGGGTGATAGGGATGAGCGACATAAAGACTATAGGTGTACTTACGAGCGGAGGAGATGCACCTGGAATGAATGCTGCAATACGAGCAGTGGTTAGAACGGGTATATATCATGGCTTTAAAATGATGGGAATCAGAAAGGGCTTTAATGGACTCATATGTGGTGATATTTTTGAAATGTCTGCTAGAAATGTTTCAGATATAATACACAGAGGCGGCACTATTCTTCAAACTGCACGGTGCAAAGCCTTTACAACAGATGAGGGTATGCAGAAGGCTTACTCAATAAGTAAAGCATTCGGGATAGATGCTTTAGTTGTAATAGGTGGCGATGGTTCTTACAGAGGAGCTAGGGACTTTTCAAAATATGGTATGAAGGTCATGGGTTTACCAGGTACTATTGACAACGACATAGCAAGCTCAGATTATACGATTGGTTACGATACTGCAATGAATACCGTACAGGATGCTCTTGATAAAATCAGGGATACTGCGTACTCACATGAGCGTTGTAGCGTTCTTGAGGTTATGGGTCGCCGTGCCGGGCATATAGCTTTGAACGTTGGTATTGCTGGTGGTGCAGAGGTTGTTCTATTACCTGAGAAAGAATTTGATTTTGATACAGATATAGTGAGAAAGATTATACAAGGCAGAAATACTGGCAAGAAGAACTATATCATAATTCTTGCAGAGGGTGTCGCAGAAAAAATAGGTGGTGCTCTTGAACTTGCAAAGAGAATTGAAGACCTTACAGGCATTGAGACAAGAGGAACAGTTTTGGGGTATATCCAAAGAGGTGGAAGTCCTACCATTCAAGATAGAGTTATGGCGAGTCGTATGGGTGCAAAGTCAGTTCAACTTCTAAAAGAAGGCCAATACAACAAAATTATCTCTGTTCAAGACTCTAAAATTGTTGCGATTGATATAGATGAGGCACTTGCTATGAAGAAGGATATAGACCAGGAAATGTTAGAATTGAGCGACATTCTATCAATATAAAGTGATGACATAATGTTAAGTGTAGACTGAGAATATAGATGTTGGATATTCATCTTATGATAAAAAATAATTAAAAAGTGATAATGCCCCTTGTCTATCCTGATAATTAATATCGGGTTACTAACAAGGGGCGTTTTTTATACAACCTGTTTTTTATAAAAAATTATCTGCTACGTGAACTTTTTAGCCCCAATAATGTCTCTTATATGTGAAAGGAAGATGAGAAATGGAAACTGAGAAACTTATATGCTTAGCCATAGAGGGTGACAAAGAAGCTCTAATAAGGTTGATAATGGATAAAAAAGATGAATACTATAGACTTGCCTACGTTTTTCTTAATAACAAGGAAGACACTATGGACGCTTTGCAGGATATGATTATTATACTATTTAAGAATATAAAAAAGTTAAGGAATAAAGAAGTATTCTATAGTTGGAGTAAGACGATACTTATTAACTGTTGTAGGGGTATATTGAAAAAGAAGAAAAAGCTTATATATTTTACTCCTAAGACTGACAGAGAATACATAGAGAATTACAAGAACATAGAGGTAAAGCAAGACATTATGGATGCTCTTGGTAAGCTGAATAAAGACCAGCAAGAGGCTATCAAGATGAAATATTTTCTTGACCTTGATTATGAAACTGTAGCTAAAATTGTTAAAGCACCATTAGGGACAGTAAAGTCAAGAGTACATAATGGAGTCTCTAAACTAAGAAAAATGTTGGTAGGAGGGAGTATACATGATTAATGTTGAAGAAGAACTATATAAAAAGAAGGATGAACTTGAAATGCTTGAGATTCCTGAAAATATGGAACAAAAGTTAAGAGAAGCACTATCTAAAAAAAGAAGGAAACTTCCAACAACTAGGATAGCTGCTCTGTTGATTATTTCATTGGTCTTTACGTATAGTTTTGATGCTTTAGCTTATTATGGTAAAAACATTATTGGCTATGATGAAGTTATGAGCGATTCGTTAAAAAATCTTAATGAAGAGGGATTAGGGCAGCAGATTAATAAATCGTGTGTATTCAGTAACGATGTAGAGGTGTCATTAGAAGGGGTAATGTTTGATAATAAAGAATTAGTGGCATTTATAAAGGTCCACAGCAAAAATGAAAAATTAGCGGACAGACTGCCTCTATATGATCTAAACGGTTTAAAACCTTCCGGTTATCATATGAAATCAGGTCGTGGAAAATACATTGATGAATATACAGCAGTTTTTACTCAGAGCTTTGAAGCACCGCAGTTCTATGAAAAGTGGATGAAGCTAGACATTAAGCTCTTTATAGAAGGGAAGATAGAAACTCAAACTATATCTTTTACTTTAAATAGAAACAAGGCATTTAAACAGGAAATAACCAAGAAAATAGATAAACAAGTTCAGATAGGAGATTACAATATTAAATTTGAATCAATTTCTGCATCTAGAATGTCTACAAATATATATGGGAAGATTATCCCTCTTAATGAGAGTGCATCAAAGGTTTTCTCCGAAAATGATTATCTTAAGGAATTTGTAGCACCAAATTTGATGTTTGATATTGTTGCTAATGAGCAAAAGGTTATCCAATCAGGTGGGGGAAGAAGCAGTTCAGGAGGGGAGATTTCCTTTCATAATGAAAGTGAAGCTCTTCCAAAGGACTTAAAAGCATTGACGTTGCGAAATATCAGATTGGAATATAACAAAATAATAAATAAAGAAGCTTACATATCCTCTAATACGGAAAATGAAATAATTTGTGATGATCTTATAATTAGAAAAGTAGAAGCAGAAGGTAGTAATTTGAGTATAACTATCTCAAGCAAAGGAATACCAGTAGTGGGACTGTTTGATGGAGAATCTCAATTGGAACAGATAAATATTGATGATTTTAAGTATGAGGGTAGAAGAGACATATTAGTTGACAGAGTATACAAATTCACGGGAGTAGGAGATAACCTAAAATTAGAAGTCAAAGTTATAAGGTATGCAGACATAACAGACAAATCAATTGAAATACCTATAGATTAAGATATAAAAATGGCAATTACATAAGCTATCCAGGAGATTATCGAGGGGCTATATTTTGCTATCTAAATAATATCACTGAAAACAATATCATGGTATTTAAACTCATATTCCTTGTCGCTATCCATTCCTGAGGTATAAGAGTTGTTGCCAATAAGCGCAAGTGCATTAGAAATAACACTGCTGTCCTTGTATAATGAATGGTACAATACCTCAAGCAGTTCTGTAGTTTTAGTGACTGCTTGATTATATAAATCCTTGAAACTCTCAGTATGTGGCTTGCGGATGTCAAAAGGTTTATACCACACATTGTGGTGGTCATTCATATAATCAATATCATCATTTACGGCCTTTGGAAAAATAGTAGCTGCTATTACAGGATATTTTATTATAAGCCTCTCTACAGGAGTTATGATCTTTTTTAGCATTCCTGTAGGATCATGTAAAACCTTCTGAGCCATAATCATATCTTTAATAGACGCTGCTAAGTGCTTGCCGGGGATGTTATAGTCATATACTTTTTTCAATACAAACTCATAAAGCTTACCAATGTTGCTTGCTACAGGTGCTGCTACATCAATCTTCTGCCCAGGTTTAAGCTGTTGAGGAGTAATGCCAAGCTTTTCCTTTAACAAAATAACATCCAGGTTTGTTTCAAATCTATGATGATAATATGCATAGCGGAAGGTTTTTCGCTCGCCTTTTTTTAGGAAGCCTGTTTTATAAAATATATAAGGATGAGTTATGCTATCAAGGCAATTGTGACATACAAACCCCATAAAATAAGCACACAACATATTTTTTATGTTTTCGGGTTGTTGTACGAGATAGTCAAAAAAGCCATTAAAAACCTTCCCGACCTTTTTTGCATGCATTTCTTGGCCCACATTTGATATCAGTGGCTTTGGGGTCCATGGGAAGATTCTATAATAAAACAGAACATCAGGGCCTTGAGTGCCTAAGTTATATATGTTCTGGTTTTCACTGATATAGTTTTTAAGTTCTCTATTTTTTATTGCTTTTTGTACATCAAGTCCACAAAGATAATGAGTTATAAGGTTTGGCATAGTCTTACCCCTTGCTGAAAGTAGCATTATATTTATATTAAGAGTTTAAACATATAGTTCTTATTTTTTGTTTTTAACGATGAGTGTCTACTTATAATATACCCAATAATAGTAAATGTTTAAATATTTTTAAAGAAAAATATTGACAAATTGGTTTATTAGTTGTATAGTTAGTTACATAAGTAACTAACCAATGAAGTTGATGCTGGATTGATACCCCAAATACATAAATCGAAAAAAATATAAAAGGGTAGTAGGCAGTATAAAAATATAAAAGTGATTACAAGGCATATAGAGATACCTAAGTCAAATAAATTAGTTAAAAGGAAGTGATTTTATGAATTTTAATCAAGACAGGCCGATATACATTCAATTGGCAGAGTGGCTTGAGGATCAGATTTTATCGGAAGTGTATAATGAGGAATCTCAGATACCATCAACAACAGATATCTCAGTCAATTATAAAATTAACCCTGCTACGGCACTAAAGGGAATAAATATGTTGGTGGATGAAGGCGTTGTATATAAAAGGAGGGGACTTGGGATGTTTGTTTGTACAGGGGCAAAGGAAAAGATTCTTGAAAAGAGAAAGATTGCTTTCCTTGAAGGGTATATTGACACGTTGGTTTCGGAGGCAAAAAAGCTTTGTCTGTCAAAGCAAGAAATATTATCAATGTTAGAAAGAAGGTTTGATCAATGAAGCAGATACAATTTATGAACGTAACGAAAAGTTTTGGAGAAAATAAGGCTGTTAATGATGTTACTCTTAGCCTGGAGGGTGGCAAGGTGTATGGACTTTTGGGTAGAAACGGTGCGGGTAAGACCACTCTTTTAAATTTACTGACAAACAGGCTGTTTACAACTTCAGGAGAGGTATTAGTGGACGGAGAACCAGTCAAGGAAAACGATAATGCACTCTCTAAGATTTATTTTATGTCGGAGGCTAATTTATATCCTGAGACAATGACACTAAAGCAAGCAATCACTTGGTCAAAAGAGTTTTATCCAGGGCTAGATGAAGGTTTTGCATATGAGTTAAGCGACAAATTTAAACTGGATTGCAACAAAAAATACCGAAGTCTTTCAACAGGCTATAAGTCAATCTATAAACTTATTATCGCATTGAGTTGCAATGCAGAGATTACTCTTCTGGATGAACCAGTTTTGGGGTTGGACGCAAATCATAGGGACATGTTTTACAAGGAATTAATCAAGAATTATAGCCAAAACCCAAGAACAATTATTATTTCAACACACCTCATTGAAGAGGCAGCAGATATGATTGAAGAAGCAATTATAATAAAAGAAGGAAATCTCCTCATGAAAGATACTGTAGAAAATCTAACCTCACAAGGAGCAACAGTATCAGGACCCATTAAAAAAGTTGACGAATTTATTGTAGGAAGAAATGTAATCGGAACGGAAACCTTAGGCGGCTTGAAAAGTGCATTTCTGATGGAAAGGCTTGACAAGAAGCAAGTTCCCGAAGGTTTGGAATTATCTCGTCTTAACCTGCAACAGCTGTTTATACAGCTAACTAATTCTTAACAAAAAATAAGATAACTTTAAAAGTTATTTGTAAAAGAAAGGTGATTTAACGTGAGAATTAATCCTGTATTAAAATATAATTTATATGAGTTTAAAAAAGCAGTATTGAAGTTTTATTTTATATTATTCCTAATAATTGTAGTCATGGTTCCATTAAGTATATTTACAAAAAGCACTCAGACTGATTTGGGCATTGTTACAGTAAGGCTCAGCGGTATGGAACTCACATCGATGATATTCTTATTTGTGGCTGGGCTGAACTCCTTTAAGGAAGATTTTTTATTCTTTTCAGCTAACGGAATGTCAAGAAAGACACAGTTTTATGGATTTGTAACGAGCACTATTCCTGTAGTACTGATAATGTCAGTTATCGACACAGTATATGGAACTATATTAGGAGTGCTTCTGGACTATAATAGTGTATTTACAATGGCATATAGTCAATACGACGCAAATGTAGTAATTGTGAAATTAGCTACAGTTGTATGGCTGGCACTTTTATACCTAACGGTATTAATGATTGGATACTTTATAACAGTTCTGTACTTCCGCATGTCAAAAGGATGGAAGATTGGCGTATCTATAGCAGTCCCTATGTTGTTTCTTTATATTCTGCCTGCTATGGATGAGATGCTGTTTTCAGGGAGAATTACAAACGCTATGACCAAAGTATTTAACACGCTGATGGGGAACGGACACAATCCCTACATAGCAATGTTTACATTTATAGTAACTGCACTAATTTTTTCAGTACTATCATACTCACTTATAAGAAAAGCGGAGGTAAGGGAATAGCCCTTACCTCTTTTTTATCCTTATGCGACTTCAATTTTTCTAACCATAGAGAGAAATTTCTCAAAAATTACAGTCTTATCGAACTTAGATGTGTCCTTTATTATTCCACCAGCCATATCTGCGTGTCCGCCTCCAAAGCCAATGCCATTAAGTACTTTTTGAATTATACCTGCAGCATTCAAGGAGGTATTCTCATTTCTTATTGAGAAATTGATGGAGTGGGTATTGTTAGCACACAGCACAACAAATTCTATTTCCTGCAAGCAGATGATGAAATCTCCCATGATGCCAAGCAAATTCTGATTGCATCCTCCCTCAAAGTAACAGAAAGCAAAGCCTTCTTTAATAACAAGATTATCAAGCAGCTTCTGATAAAAATGTAAATCCTGTGTTTGTATATAGTTCCTTAGTACTGAGTTTACAAAGGTTATATCACTGAGCAAATATAATTCAGAGTAAGCAACTATATCATTGCGTGAAACTCCTCTCGTCAACTGGGCTGTATCCATGTTTAGTCCAATGAGCAAAGCTGTTGCTATTTCTTTTGGGATAGTAATACCCAAGTCAACAAAGTATTCATAAATGATAGAAGAACATGATCCATACCCAGACCTTATGTCTACAAATCTAATACATTCTGGTGCTATAACCAGGTGATGATCAATAACGGCAACTTCTTCAGCTATCAAATCCTCAACATTACTATTGCCCTTACAGCTGTCAACCAATATGACTTTATCCTGCACAGTGATATTTAGATCGGTATATGGGGATGCATTTATGCCTAACTTTCTTATCATTATGTTGAGAGATTCTCTTTGGATATCACCCTTATAAATAATATCTGATGCAATTCCATATTGCTGTAATATGTACTGAAGACCATATGCCGAAGCAATTGAGTCATGGTCCGGGAAGTTATGTGTTTGAATAAAAACATGCTTGTATTGCTTCATATAATCTAATAAATCAACCGAGATAGACATTGTATTTTACGGATTTATCCGTACCTCCATTAATATTTTTATTTATATAGTAGTATTCTGCTTTTTGGTTGCTTTGTAATGGTGTTCTTATGTCGCTTTAAAGTTAATTTTTTACATAAATGCTGTTAATTTATAAATGATTTTGTACTTATATCTATATTTTATCATATAATTTTTTACATAAAAATACTCATATAATGCAATTTACATAAATCTTGGCCAAATACAGCTAATTAGCTTCATGTCAGTAAATATAGCATCAAAACTTGATTGAAGAGGGCTGCATGCGTATACACCAAAGTTGAGGGCTCCTTTACCATTAAATAAGTGAAACATTCTCATCTGTTTAAAGTTAACTCCATTTATAGAATTCTCCAACAAAAAATCATCGGTTTGACGACTTATTCTATAGAACATTGAAGATACGCCAGAGCTAATTTGTGAAGTGGACCAATCAGAATACCCATTATTAGTTAAGACACTTCCAAGGTGTGAAAACTCAAAGTTTTCATGTTCTACGGAGCCCTTAAACCAATTCTCACTATCTTGATAAATGATTACTCCGCATTGGTCATAGGGTTTGTTATATTTAAAGGAGGCTTTAACAGAAAAAGTGAAATCACTGTCAATTTCCATTAGAAGCGCATGTGTATTGTCGTTCTGATTACCGGTATAAGTTCTTTGCCATAGATCTGTAGAAGGTTCGGTTGTTATAGTTATTTTACTTGCTTGTATATCACTTTTCTCAGGTTTGTTTAGCCATGTAAGTGCTGAAATATTAAACATTTTACCTCCAAGTGTACTTATATAAAATCTTAAACTTTAATGTAAAATCTAAGCATGCTCATTACATTTTTTTAAGCGCATTAATCACTTATAATTTAGTTTGCCATAAATACAAAATCAGATACCAAACTTGTATAACTACCAAAAAGTACATAATAGAGTCATCGGATTTATTCATATCGTAATCATGATTGTGCTAACAAAAATTTCAGAAAATTATAATTATGTAAAACAAAATTATTGACAACTATCAACTATGAACATATAATGAGTGTATTAAGTGTACTATTACTTATAATACAGTTGAAGGAGGTGCCTATGATACAGATTGACCTAAAGGACTCAAAACCGATTTATGAGCAGATAAAGGAAAAAATTAAGGGCATGGTTATAAGCGGCATTTTAAAGCCGGATCAGAAAATCCCGTCGGTAAGAGAACTTGCACAGACTCTTACAATCAATCCCAATACCATTCAAAAGGCTTATAGAGACCTTGAGCAAGAATCGGTAATCTATTCTGTAAAGGGAAAGGGGAACTTTATATCACCCATGGATGAGCAAACAGTAATAAATAGACAAACACAGCTGCTTTTTGAAATACAGAAGTGTACTGAGGAGCTGGTATATTTGAAAACACCAAAGAATAAAGTATTGGATTGCATAGAAAATGTATATACGTACAAGGAGGGTCACAAATGATTGAGGTTGTAAATCTGACAAAGACTTACGGTAAGTATAAAGCACTCGATGGCTTGAATTTACACGTAAAGCAAGGATCAGTTTTTGGATTATTAGGGCCAAACGGCTCAGGCAAGACAACTCTCATAAAGCATCTTGTGGGAGTATTTGAAAACGAAACAGGCACAGTAAAGATTGATGGCAAGGATGTATTTGATAATGCTGAAGTAAAGGGCGAGACAATATACATCCCAGATGATGTATTCTTCTTCTCACAATATAGTATTCTAGAGATGGCCAACTTTTACGCGAGCCTTTATCCCAACTGGAGCTGGGAAAGGTTTGAGATATTGAAGCAGGCTTTTCCTATTGATGTTAAAAGAAGGGTTACAAAGCTTTCAAAGGGTATGCAAAAACAGGTTGCCTTCTGGCTTAGCATTTGCGCAAGGCCAAAGGTCATGATACTTGATGAGCCGGTGGACGGGTTAGATCCAGTTATGAGAAAAAAGGTATGGAATTTGGTTCTACAAGATGTTGTGGAATATGGTACTACTGTATTGGTATCTTCTCACAATCTAAGAGAGCTTGAAGATATATGCGACCATGTAGGAATAATGTTTAATGGAAAGATGATGATAGAGCGTGAGTTAGATAATATGAAGTCGGATATACACAAGCTTCAGCTGGCATATGCGGGGGATATACCGGAGAAAATCTTGGATTCGGAAAGTATACTGCATCAAACACAAAGTGGAAGTGTTATTCAATATATTGTCAGGGGTGATAGGAACACCATAATTAATAAGGTCAGAGGTACTAACCCTGTAATACTAGACATACTGCCTCTTACTTTGGAAGAAATATTTATTTATGAACTGGGGGATAAAGGCTATGAAATCAATAACATCATTATTTAAAAAGGGCATAATCATTAGCGACCTAAAACGCTTTTGGTGGGTAAGTGCACTATATGCTTTGGCACTCTTTCTAGCCACACCTATGATACATTTTATGAGGCTGTTCACTACATCTGTTACTGACATGGAGTTTATAAAGTTAAACATACAGGATGAACTGAGATATTTGGAGGGCAGTAGTGCTATATTTTTGATATTAGCACCTGTAATAATAGGAACATTGTTGTTTATGTATATGCAAAAATCAAAGGCGGCTTCAATGTTTCACAGTTTACCTTTATCTAGGGCGGTCCTCTATTTTAATAGTTGCATTTCTGCAGCAATATTACTAGTTATACCTATTTTGTTTAATGCAGGGGTAATGTTTTTGCTCAATGGCTTCACAGACTTATCAGATATTTATTCTGCTTCAATGATATTCAGATGGGTTGGACTGCAACTGCTTTTTGGTTTGCTATTCCTCTCAATGACAATATTTACAGGGATTTTCACAGGAAACTCTGTTGCTCAGGTAGCATTTGTATATATACTCAACTTTCTGCCGTATTATCTTGTAGAATTTGTAGGGGGTAACCTTCAAAGCCTACTATATGGTTTTAGATCATACTCTAATGATTCTTTTATGGATAAACTGCCAATGAGTATGCTGTTTTTAACTAAGAGAAACTTATCAGCTAGTGTAATAGTATTATTTATCATTTTAACAATTGCTCTATTTGCGGGCGGATTGTGGGCTTTCAAGAAAAGAAAACCTGAAATGGCTGGAGAAGTTATTGCTTTTCGGTGGGTGAGACCAATATTTATATTTGGTGTAACAACCTGCGTTGCGCTACTAGGTGGTGCATATTTTGCAAGTGTGTTTAATACAATGCCTATGGAATTCACTATCTTTGGATTATTCTTGGGATCATTATTGGCATATATAATTGTACAGATGATTACAAATAAGACATTTAAGGTACTGAACACCTACAAAGGTTACTTAGGATTTGCGTTGGTAATGGTTATTTTACTATTGGGTGTCAAGGTTGATATATTTGGATATCAAAATAAAGTACCAGCTCCGGAAAGCGTTGTAGAAGTATACTTTGGGAATAACATCTATTACTGGGAGAATAGGAACAATCCAGAATACAAAAGTAATGATGAAAATCAGAACATATTTACAACTCAAGAGAATATAAAGGGTATTACGACTTTTCATAAGGCAATTGTACAACAGCGACCAAAGGACAACAAATATAACGGAAATTATCTGATTTATAAGCTAAAAAACGGGTCTGAAATCAGAAGGTATTATGATTATGATAAGGCCGAGTTTGAAGAACTGTTATCACCAGTATATAAAAGTGAGGAATATCTACAAAACAGGTACCCTATTTTGAAACAGACCGCAGAGGACATAAAGTATATTGAGATAAGAAATGAGAGGGTTGACGGAAAGAGTACAATTGTGTCAGACAAGGATATGCTCGCTCAACTTCAGTCATCAATATCAAAAGACGTTCTAAACCTAAAATATAGTGATATTATCAGTAATCCTTATGACAGAACAATTACTATTGCTATTAAGGATAAAGACAACAAAGTAATTGAGTATAAGTACGGGAGTTCTTATCATAATACTAAAGAATTCCTTCAAAAGAATGGTCTTCTTGAAAAAATAATGTTAACTACCGATGAAATAGCTTCTACTCAATTAATTAACTATAATTATGAACAGAGTGCAGAGGCTAAAGAAACTATTTATGAGCCTAGGACAGTTGAGGTTTCTGATAAGCAGATTGTAGAGGAACTAATTGAGCTGAGTATGGAAAATAACTATGATAAGCTCAATTCGAACAATATAGGTGTTCAATTTGCGACCCAAAACGGTAGACAATATGAATTTGCGATTTATTATGAAAATGTTTCTGCTAATCTTCAAAAACTTATTGATAGTATAAGCAATTAGTTGGTATGATGGATTAGTTAGTAGCATCGTTTGATATTAAATGTGTTAATGCCACTAAATAAGTTTAGTGGCATTTGTTTTAGCAGTTTATTTTCTAATTAATTCAAGTATCATATAGTTGGGAGCTGATTAATGCATGGCGAAGTCCAGTAAAGAACCTAGTAAAGAACAACATGATATAGAGCCTAGTGAAGAACATGGTAAAGAACATGGTATAGAGCCTAGTGAAGAACATGGTAAAGAACATAGTAATGAACCTAGTATAGAGCCTGCTAAACGACCAGTTATAGCAATTCCTATTGGCGACGTAGAGGGAATAGGACCTGAGATAGTAGTAAAGGCACTTTCAAGAGCTGAAATATATGATGTATGCCGACCAGTAGCAGTAGGAAGTACTAAGGTGCTAAAGGCTGCAGCAGCTATATGTGGAT
Source organism: Bacillota bacterium (assembly GCA_023433945.1). Classification (GTDB taxonomy): domain Bacteria; phylum Bacillota; class Clostridia; order Acetivibrionales; family DSM-1351; genus Ruminiclostridium. The sequence continues at coordinate 20,077 of JAEYTP010000027.1, forward strand.
TAGATATCTTATTTAATTCTATAGCCAAGGTTAGCGATGGTTTGTATAAAGTTGGGACAGTAGATGTAATAGATATTGATAACATTGATATGGCGAGACTGATTTATGGTAAAGTACAAGCACAGGCAGGGCGTGCCGCATTTGAGTATATTGAAAAGTGCGTTGAAATGGCAAGTATTAAAGAGGTGTGTGCAGTAGCTACCACTCCGATAAATAAGCCTTCACTCAGAGCGGCAGGCATAGATTTTATAGGACATACTGAGATGTTGGCAGGTTTGACGAATACGGTCGACCCGTTAACAATGTTTGAGGTAAGGGGAATGAGAGTGTTCTTCCTTACACGTCATGTTTCTCTTAGAAGGGCTTGCGATTTGATTACAAAGGACAGAATACTGGATTACATTGACCGCTGTACCAAAGCCTTGAATAGTCTTGGGGTACAAAATGGAACAATGGCCATAGCGGGGCTTAATCCGCACAGCTCAGATAATGGACTGTTTGGAGATGAGGAACAGCTACACATTACCCCTGCTGTTGAGCAGGCAAAATTGCTTGGCTATAGTGTGGAAGGTCCTATAGGTCCTGATTCAGTATTTCATCAGGCTTTGATGGGAAAGTATAATTCAGTTCTTTCTCTTTATCATGACCAGGGACATATTGCGACTAAAACTCTGGATTTTGAAAGAACAATTGCATTAACTCTTGGGTTGCCATTTTTAAGAACCTCTGTAGACCATGGAACTGCATTTGATATTGCAGGGACAGGACAAGCGAGTGACATTAGCATGACAGAAGCGATATTGCTTGCAGCAAAATATGGTCAGAGTTATCAGAATAGCATTGTTAGGTAGGAATAATACTTGCACTGCATTATTATTTTTTTGAGCAATTTGCTCATTATTTATAAGTGTATTATGTGATATTATAAAGATTAGTGGATTAGTGCAATATAAAAGATTAGTGGATTAGTACAATAAAATGATTAAATGGATTAGTTCAATATGAAAGCTGTTTTGGCATATTTTTAAATACTATTATCATATAAGGTAGGGATAAGTATGAACAAAAGGTTTATTTTGTCGTTAGACCAGGGTACCACTAGTTCAAGAGCGGTAATTTTTGATGCTTATACGGGTACTATAGTTGGTATGAGTAGCATACCGCTAGAACAACATTACCCTCGTCCGGGTTGGGTAGAACACAATGCCAGAACTATATATGACAATCAGCTTTCAGCTGCAAGACAGGTACTTCATCAGACCGGTATAAGCGCTTATAAGATTGCTGCAATTGGCATTACCAATCAGCGCGAAACGGTAGTAGTATGGGATAAAAAAACGGGAAAACCCATTTATAATGCTATTGTCTGGCAATGCAGAAGAACCTCTGCAATTTGCGATAATCTCAAAATTGAGGGACTAGCTCAAAGTATCAGAGAAAAAACAGGGCTAGTAATAGATGCATACTTTTCAGGCACAAAAATCAAATGGATTCTGGACAATGTTCCGGGAGCCAGACAACGGGCTGAGAAAGGAGAACTGCTTGCAGGGACCATAGATTGCTGGCTTGCTTGGAATCTCTCAGGTGGAGAATCCCACGTTACAGATTACTCTAATGCCAGCAGAACAATGCTCTTTAACATCAAGGAACTACGCTGGGATGATGAGTTACTGGCTGCAATGGATATCCCTAAAAATATGTTGCCACAAGTAGTCCCCTCCTCAGGCGTATGTGCTTATACTCAAGAGGATATTTTTGGTGTTAAGCTACCTATAGCAGGTATGGCAGGGGACCAGCATGCTGCTTTATTTGGTCAGGCTTGCTTTAAATCGGGGGATGCAAAAAACACCTATGGAACGGGCTGTTTTATCCTGATGAACACAGGCAAAACTCCCGTACAATCTAAGAATCAATTGTTGACCACCATTGCGTGGGGTATTGGAAACGAAATCAACTATGCCTTAGAAGGTAGTGTCTTTAATGCGGGTTCCGCCATCCAGTGGCTCAGAGACGGACTTGATATTGTTGAAAGTGCTCCGCAGAGTGATTTAGAAGCAGAAAAGGTTACTGATACCGGAGGTGTATATGTGGTTCCGGCCTTTACGGGATTGGGGGCACCATATTGGGATATGTACGCAAGAGGTATAATTATCGGTATCACCAGAGGCACCACGCGGCAACATATAATCAGGGCTACTCTTGAAGCGATTGCATATCAGAGCCGTGATGTGTTAGAGGCCATGAAAAGGGACTCCCATATGAAGCTGAATGAATTAAAGGTTGATGGCGGAGCTAGTGTAAGTAACTTTCTTATGCAGTTTCAGGCGGATATTCTAAATATTTCTGTTGAGAGACCAGTAATAAATGAAACTACAGCATTAGGTGCTGCATATTTGGCTGGATTAGGTGTTGGAATTTGGAGCTCGAAGAATGAGATAGCTAACAGTTGGAGGCTGGGCAAAAAGTATTACCCCAACTTAAACACACAGCATTTTGATACCTTGTATAATAGATGGAAAAAAGCTGTTGAGCGCTCTCTTAAGTGGGAGGTATAGCTTTAATTATTGTATTTGAGGTATTTTTATATTAATATTTATAACAAGTATATAACGTATAAATTACATTGGAGAATATAAATAATTTAAATAATGGGTACAGGACGTATAATTTAAATGGGAATATGAATAAATTGGAGGTTTAACAATGGATATAGTAAAGTTATGTATAGATGCAAGCAATGCTTCAATACAAATGGCAGCTGCCACTACAGAACAAAAAAACAATGCGCTGCTTGCTATTGCTGATAGTCTTTTGCAACATAGGCAAGCAATAATAAAGGCAAACTTGGAGGACTTAGAAAGAAGTGAGCAGGAAAGTCTTGCAGCGCCACTTCTAAAAAGGCTAAAATTTGATGAAAAGAAGCTTAATGATGTTGTTGAGGGAATAAAGAGCTTGATTTTGCTGGAGGACCCTATAGGAAAAACGCTCCTTTCAACTGAAATGGACAATGGCCTGGAGCTATTTAAGGTTACTTGTCCAATTGGAGTCATTGGAATAATATTTGAATCGAGGCCCGATGCGTTGGTTCAGATTTCAACACTATGCCTCAAGAGTGGCAATAGTGTATTGCTAAAGGGTGGAAGAGAGGCCATTAATACAAACAGAATTCTAGCAGAAATTATAGCCGAGGCTTCACAAAAGGCTGGCTTGCCAAAGGGTTGGATATCTCTTCTGGAAAGCAGGGATGACGTCAATGAAATGCTAAAAATGGATGAGTACATAGATTTATTGATACCACGCGGTTCAAACGAATTTGTCAGGTATATAATGAATAACTCAACAATACCAGTAATGGGGCATGCAGATGGAATATGTCATGTATATATAGACAAATCAGCTGTTATGGATATGGCGCTAAAGATAGCAGTTGACTCAAAGACTCAATCAGTTGCTGTATGCAATGCAACCGAGACATTACTTGTACACAAGGATATAGCCAAGGATTTTCTACCGGTAATAAAAAGTTTATATGAAAGCAAGAATGTAAAGATGCTTGGTTGTGAAAAGACATTAGATATTATTGCTGTTGAGCCAGCTACACAAGAGGATTGGAAAACGGAATACCTAGATTATATTATATCTATCAAGGTTGTAGATGATTGTGATGAGGCTATTTCACATATTAATACTTACGGTTCGGGGCATACCGACACCATAGTTACGTCTGACAAAAGTACTGCGGTTAGGTTTATGAACTTAGTAGACTCAGGTAATGTATTTTGGAATGCATCCACTCGTTTCAGCGATGGATTTAAGTATGGCTTTGGAGCTGAAGTTGGCATCAGCACCAGCAAGCTTCATGCGCGTGGACCTGTTGGTTTAGAAGGGCTTGTTAGCTACAAATATATGATTGCGGGAGAGGGTCATGTTGTTGAGGATTATGCAACAAATAAGAAAAGCTTCTCTCACAAGGCAATAAACAAAAGAGTACAGGATATATAACAATTTTATAGAAAAAGGCTTTCAACTTAAGAAGGCTTTAACTAAGACTAAAATTTACAATGTATAATAAGTTTACAACAATATAAAAGTTTTTGTACAAAAAATAAAGTAGAGGGTGAAAGGAGAAAGGCTTTATGAAATTTGAAATAGTATCAACAGCAAAGGCGCCTGCAGCAATTGGTCCTTATTCTCAGGCGGTAAAATTCGGAAATATGATTTATACATCGGGGGCAATTCCTACTGATCCGGCTACAGGGGACGTAGTACCAGGTGGTGCAGCTGAGCAGGCTGAACAGGCACTCAAAAACTTATCCGAGGTGCTTTCAGCATCAGGAGCTAAGCTTTCTGATGTTATAAAGACTACCGTTTTTATTAAGGATATGAATCATTTTGCTGCTATTAATGAGGTTTATAAGAAATACTTTACTGAGAATTTTCCTGCAAGATCATGCGTAGAGGTAGCTCGTCTACCAAAGGATGTTCTAGTAGAAATTGAGTGTGTAGCGATAATAGAATAATTTTAGAATCATTGTTTTTTTATCATAATTTTATTATAACGCTCAAAGAATTCCATCTATTTTGATATTTTTTAGCAATTTAGGGGTTTCACTTCTTATACATATTATGTAAATATAATGTTAAGGTGAAGCCCCTATTGTATCAGTTTTTATAAGTCCTTATAAAACGTAATAGTATCTTCCATCTCTATATCTCTGTTATCGGGATTAAATGCTTTGTTATATTTAGATTCCAATAGCTTTCCGTACTTTGTCCTCTGATTGGTCATTTGGAGCACCAATTCACTATAAGCGGGCTGCTTTGCAAGATTTTCACGTATAGGGCGTGAAAAAGGACAGTATCTAAATACTATACTTCTAGCCACCTTATTTAACCGAAGTATTCCTGTGGATTCACTATTAATATAAGACTCATAGTCATTTGTAAATATATCCCTAACTACATTCCTAAACTTAGCACACTGTACCTTAATCTTTTCTTTTACGTCTTCAGAGAGATCTTTATTGGTTTTTATAAACTGAATATAATCACTATACTCAGATGTAAGGGATTTTTCTGTGACATCATTCCAAGCTGCTCCCATCATAGTCCTGCACAATTCCCATCTAAAGTTGCCCACAAGCTTCAGTATGATATCATAAAGGTCTTCATCGCAGAAGGCTGGTAATATAAATCGCCCAGGAGTGTTTCTGGCCTTGCCTGAGAGTTCTTGCCACATTGAACCTCTGGCTCCAAAGGTGGGGACAATTATTATATCTGGAAGAACTTCCTTCATAATTGGTGTTCTATCCATACTAATTTGTGGCTGACCTACTCTGAACCATACCTCACGATAAAAAGCAGAGTAATCGATATTGAGTAGCCGTTCAAGAGCCGCCGATATTCTATCAGGGGTGACTGCACACTTCTCCAAATCTCTAGTAATCATATCCTTATGCAGAATAGGGAAGTAGCTACTTATATGCCCGTGACATATTTTCTGATTTGGTTTTAGCATACTGTTTATTTCAAATTGTAATCTACCCAAGGTATCATTATCGTAGTCGGGCTTGTCCTGATCTGAAACCTGCTTGCGCTTTTTCATCTCACGGAAATTATCAAAATAATCCAACCCAAATTCATTTATGCTCGGATCCTTGTCCATCTTATACACCTTGTCAAACCACTGAGTACAAGTAGAGACATCAAACCGTCCACTATCATACTTCTTTTCACACATTCTATAGAGTGTAAAAACTTGTTCGTTTGTCAAAAGCTTTTCATCCATGAAACCATAGTTCAGGAACATTCTTATGTATTTAGGAATACTACTGCTTTGTAATGCTTTGTGTAATGCAATGGAGTATAAATCAAAAAAGTCGGCTGTAATTGCAGCTCTGAGTTCACGTATCTCAGGTGCTGAAGAGGATTTATCCTTGAGAGAGCGGAACATTCCCATGTTTTTCAAGAATATTTTGGTCTTATCTTCAGGGAAACTGCAGTAGGCTAGAATATTCTCTAGACTGTTATTAAGCTCTGAAGGGAGCTCGTCCGAATCCTCTGAAGTAGTCTGGCTCAAACCAGCAGAGTTTATTATGTTCTGCAACATATCTGGTAGATTATCAGTTTTAATACTGTACAAGCAATCAAATTCATTTTGAAGTCTCGTAATATTCTTAGTAAAGACCTTAATACCGTTCTCAAGTATCCCAATGGCAGAACGGGCTGCCTCCTTATCATTAACCAGCTCCAATGAAATCATTGAATAAGCTGAAAAAAGATTCTCCGACTGCTGATATAGAAGTGATATATCTGATTGTATGGACTTCAAGATATACCTAGTTGCAGACAAGATAGAACATAGCTTTTCTGAACCTTTTTTCAGGTGGTACTCACATACATAATTATCAGAGGAAAAAAATGCTTTTCTTGAGTCTACAGATATATTGAGCAGATGTATGAAATATTCAATGTCAGGCAAATCTGCTTCAGGTAATGATGCATTTTCATCTGAATAAAGCGGTTTTATTAGCACATCAGTATCAACAGGAAAAAAGGTTTGTCCCTTTTTTTTCATAATTTCATATCTGTTGGTAATATCATTCATAGAAGGGTGAAGGATTGAGTATTTAAAATAATACTTATCCTTGAGAGCTAAATAGTAGATGAGCATTGTGTCAGACAGATATTTTAAATCAGAATAAATGGTATAAAGCTTTTGATATGCAGTATATGAGTAATCAATCAGGGTAGCTAATGATGACATCATATAAGCAGAGTAGTCCTTTTGTGAGGCTAGTAGCTTCTTTGCATCATCGACACAACTGGCAGGAAAGCAATAAAAGATTGATGGCTCCTCTGCCTTGAGGGTTACGGTGGTTTTTCCTTCTGTAAAAACGTCATTTATTCCTAGAAATGTATTTCCATCTAGACTAAAAAGGCGTGCGTCGAAATCTCTGAGTTCTGTGTTGTCCGGACTAAGAAGTATGTTAACTTTTCCTTTTAAAAGCAAAAGTATTGTGGTAGTAAGACTGTCCTGGGTATAGATAATCTCATTTGCCTTGGCAGTGTACTGTCCCGAGGTATTTGGCTTTATACTCATAACCATGCTCCTTGTTGGTATAAGAATATGAACGATAGCAAAAAAAAGTAAAAACAAATACTTAAAAGCCTTTTTTGTTTAAAAAAGGCTTTAAGTTAAATTTAGTATCTAATATTAATTTATCGGTAAATAAAGTACACAACATTAACACTATTTTATTATTTTGCTTTTATATAGCCTTGAGCCATCAGATATTCAGCCATCAGCACAGCACCACCTGCTGCACCTCTTACGGTATTATGTGAAAGACATACAAACTTATAATCATATAAGAGGTCTTCACGTAGTCTACCGACAGTAATACCCATACCATTCTCAGCATCTCTGTCCAGCTTAGTCTGTGGTCTGTTATCTTCTTCAAAATACTTAATAAACTGTTTTGGAGCACTTGGAAGGTCCAAACCCTTATAATTTTGCCACAACTCAAGTATTTCTTCCTTTGAAGGCTTATTCTCAAAGGAAACAAAAACTGCAGCAAGATGCCCATCTGTTACAGGAACTCTGATACACTGAGTAGTTATAAGTGTGTCCTGAGCCTTGACAATCTCACCATTTTCTATGCTACCCCATATCTTTAATGGTTCTTGTTCACTCTTTTCTTCTTCTCCACCAATGTAAGGGATAACATTATCTATCATTTCAGGCCAATCAGCGAAATTCTTACCAGCGCCTGAAATTGCCTGATATGTGCATGCAACTACATGTTTTATTCCAAACTTTCTTAGTGGGGTGAGGGCAGGTACATAGCTCTGAATAGAACAGTTTGGCTTAACAGTAATAAAGCCATTCTCTGTACCAAGCCTTTTCTTCTGATTTTCTATAACAGCCACATGCTCTCCATTTATTTCAGGAATGAGCATAGGAACGTCTGGGGTCCACCTGTGAGCAGAATTGTTAGAAACTACAGGAGTTTCATGCTTAGCATAAACTTCTTCAAGCTTCTTTATTTCATCTTTTTTCATATCAACTGCACAGAACACGAAATCTACTTCGTCACAGATTTCCTTGACCTGTTCAGTTGCATTTTTAATAATTATGCCTTTAACTGCTTCTGGCATTGGGGAAGACAGCTTCCACCTATTGCCGACAGCTTCAATATATGTTTTTCCAGCAGATTTCTCACTTGCAGCTATAGTAACAACCTCGAACCAAGGGTGATTATCAAGTAGAGAAATAAATCTCTGCCCAACCATTCCTGTTCCGCCAATAATACCAACCTTTAACTTTGCCATGGTTATGCCCCCTAAACTTTATACTATATTTTTTTATTATATGTGAATTGTAGCAGCATTTGAATATTTGATGATTAAAAATATTGTTAATTCGTTATAAATTCTCAATATGTCCACCATCCATCGACAAATGTGTTTGTATTGTGTATTGTAGCATAAGAACTAAAAAAATACAATAATAAAATTGCTATATATTGCTATAAGTTTAATGGCAGTTTAATGACGGTTTAAAGGCTTTAATTGGATAAAGTAAATTGGTTTTGGACAATACCCCACTTCTTCAATTCATCAGCAGTTCCTACCCATACAAAGGATTTTACCGATACCAATGAAAAAAGCTCTTCAACACAGTAGTTCTGCATTCTTATACAACCATGTGATATGTACTTTCCTATAGAATAGAAGGAATTTGTGCCATGAATTCCATATGAGCCATCTGTTCTGTTGATGCCTATCCATCTTGAGCCAAGCGGGTTCTCGGGAATTCCACCCTTAACAGGCTTTGCAAAGCCTCCACCGCCCCAATCAGGGTTTATAAGCTTGCTTACAATGTTGTATTTACCTGATTTTGTTAGTGATGATGGATTGCCCACTGCAACGGCGTATTTTTTTATAGGGGTAGTGCCTTTATATAGGGTTAATACCCTTGTGGTTTTATTTACAACTATCCATGTGCTGTCGGTAGGAGCCTTATTGACCTTGTCGTTAAATGAGAACTTCGAGGATAGCAGTCTTGATATAAGCATTTGCTTTGTCTTTTCGTCAAAGCTACCTGTCACACTCATGTTATGATTGCTTTGGAATAATAGAATAGCGTTTCTTATATTAAGTTTTTCATCTGTTTTACTGGTTTTTTTGTAATAGCCCAAATCTTTTATGTAATTTAGATATGTATTAGCTGTAATATCCTTTTGTAATTGAGCTCTTTTTGCCTCTATAGCACCTGGAGTTGCCACTATACCACCCGGAGTAGTTGGCGTAGCCAGTGTATCTGGTTTTCCGGTGTTTTGGGTGTTGCCGTTATTTGTGTTATTTTGAGTGTTGCCATTATTCTGAGGTTTACTGTTAGCGGTGTCTTTACTCGCATTGTCCAGGGCTTTTTGCAAATCATCTTGATAAAGCAAGGTTTCAGTTAAAATATTTTCATCTATCGTAGATGAAACGCCTATATCCGAGGCAGCGGCATATGTAGTTGTCTGCAAAAGCAACAGTATAATAGTACATAAGCTTATTACTTTTTTATACATTGTTAAAACCACCTTTTTGTATTATAGATAGTATAATAATACCGATGTATAGTGTAGTATATGACAGTTTGCTTTAAAATGCTAGTGCCACTAGTATCTCAAGCGATTTATCGGGTGGGAAATGATGGGATAAAATGAAAGTTACTAATAAATATACAAAACTTCTATAAAGTATTGCATTTTTATACATAATACGATAAAATATGACCATAATTTACGCAACATTACAAGGGGGATTTATTTAATGAAGAAACTTTTTAAGAAATTAGCGTGTTTGACTGTTATAGCAGCTATGGGTGTTTCTATAGCAGCTTGTGGCGGAAGTGACACAATGGACAGAATTGAAAAGACAGGAAAGCTGGTTGTGGGAACAAGTGCTGACTATGCTCCTTACGAATATCACAAGATGATAGATGGAAAAGACACTATTGTTGGTTTTGATATAAAGATAGTAGAAGAGATATCAAAGGACTTGGGTGTTCAGCTTGAAATTGTAGACATGGGTTTTGACGGTTTGCTTCAGGCTCTCAATACAGACAAGGTTGATATTGTAATAGCTGGTATGACACCTGATGAGGATAGAAAAAAAGCAGTAGACTTTTCAATGATATATTATGAAGCACAACAGGGTGTTCTTGTTAGAGCAGAGGACAAGGACAGTATAAAAACTATTGATGACTTGAAGGGCAAAAAAGTAGGAGTTCAGTTGGGAACTGTTCAAGAGAAGATTGGAAAGACACAGGTGAAGGATGCTACACTTGTCACTCTTGGAAAAATTCCTGATCTAATGATGGAATTAAAGAACAAAAAGGTAGATGCTCTTATTGTTGAATTGCCTGTTGCAAATGGATATGTGGCAAACAATAACGACCTCGCACTATCAGAAATCCACGTTGAGGATGATACAGGTGGTTCTGCAATCGCTATAAAGAAGAATAATCAGAAGCTTGTTGATGAAATAAACAAGACACTTGAAAGAATCAAGAACGACGGAACAATTGATAAATACGTAAAAGAAGCAAATGAAATGAATGAAGTAGAATAATTTAGATACTTTTTAGAAAATACTGTTATTTATGATAAGAGGCAGCTCTAGAAAGAGCGGCCTCTTTCTATGTATTAGCTAAAATGATTGTTTTGAAGCTCTTTAGGAAAGTCTATAGATAAGTTAATAAGTTTTTTATTTAGAAAAAATTCAAGTATTAAAATAAGCATAAAAATCAAGTGCTAAATAAAGCATAAATTTAAGTGTTAAGTCAAGCATAAAATCAAAAGTAAGTTGAGCATTAATTTAGTACTAAATTAAATTTTAAGAGGGATAAAGTAGTAGGCTTGAGGAATTGGAGGGTTTTTTGTGGATTTTAGTTTTCTATCAGAGTATTATCCGTACTTTATAAGCGGAACAATAAATACTATTATAATCGCCATATTAACTGTTCTTTTTGGAGTTATTCTGGGAACAGTTTTGGCATTGTTGAAGATATCAAATAGCAAGATATTACGAGCTATTGCATCAGCATACATTGAATTTATCAGAGGAACTCCGTTGTTGGTACAAATATATATCATTTTTTATATGATATCGTTTCCTGATTTTACGCTGTTTGGATTGGAAATGGCAAGATTTATACCCGGTGTTATAGCCCTGTCAATTAACAGTGCGGCTTATGTTGCGGAAATAATCAGAGCGGGTATTCAAGCAGTGGATAAAGGACAGATGGAGGCATCACGCTCATTGGGCTTCACTAAAGGACAAGCCATGAAATATGTTGTTTTACCGCAGGCTGTTAAGAATATACTACCAGCTCTAGGTAATGAGTTTGTAGTAGTAATAAAAGAATCGTCCATTGTTTCAATTATAGGAATTGCAGAGCTTATGATGTCCGCAAATATTATTAGAGGTGCAATTTATAGACCGTTTGAACCATTACTGGTAGTAGCTGTGATTTACTTTGCGCTTACATTTACACTTACAAGAGTGTTGGGAGTTGCTGAAAGGAGGATGAATAAGGATGATAGAGGTTAAGAATCTTCACAAGAAGTTTGGAAAGTTACATGTTTTAAAGGGAATAGATATTCATATAAAAAAAGGTGAAGTATTGGTAGTTATAGGGCCAAGTGGTTCTGGGAAAAGTACCTTTCTGCGTTGCCTCAACCTTTTAGAGGAACCAACTGACGGTGAAATTATTTTTGAAAACATAAATATCACGGATAAGAGAAATGATATCAACAAACAGAGACAAAAGATGGGGATGGTTTTTCAAAATTTCAATCTTTTTCCACACCTGTCCATCCTTGAAAATATAACCTTGGGACCTATCAAGTTAAAAAATTTATCCCAAGAGGATGCAAAAGAAAGAGCTCTGAGTCTTCTGAGAAGAATTGGTCTGGAGGATAAGGCTAATAACTATCCTGCACAGCTCTCAGGTGGACAAAAGCAAAGGGTTGCAATTGTAAGAGCTTTGGCAATGGAACCTGATGTAATGCTCTTTGATGAACCAACCTCCGCTCTTGACCCGGAAATGGTAGGAGAAGTGCTAGATTTGATGAAAAAGCTTGCAAAAGAAGGTATGACAATGGCGGTAGTTACACATGAGATGGGCTTTGCAAAAGAAGTAGGGACAAGAGTTGTTTTTATGGATGATGGCAAAATAGTTGAAGAAAACAACCCTGAACAGTTATTTACAAACCCTCGAAATGTTAGAACCAAGGAATTTTTGAGTAAAGTGCTTTAATCAATATAAGCTAGTTTATTATGTATAAAACTAGTGTGATGTATAAAACTAGTGTGATGTATAAAACTAGAGAAATGTACAAATCGGTCATCATTTTTATTACAGAAATCATGTGCATGTAGAAAGGGAAGAATCATGTTCACACTTTTCAGAAATGCTGAGGTGTATGCACCATCTTACTTAGGAAAAAAGGATGTTTTAACGTGTTATGATAAGATCATAGCAATTGAAGATAACATTAATTTCACAATGGACCAAAAAATTGACGTTATTGATTGCAAAGATAAATATCTTTTTCCGGGGTTTATTGATCTACATGTACACATAACTGGTGGCGGTGGAGAAGGTAGCTATACTACCAGAACAAAGGAGGTTGTCGCGGATGACCTTCTAGCTTATGGCGTTACTACTGTTGTAGGTGTATTAGGTGCTGATGGTGTAACAAGGAGTATGGCAAACCTTTTTGCAAAGGCGAAGCAGCTTGAACAAGAAGGCATGTCATCGTACATTTTTACAGGTGCATATCAGGTGCCAGTGCCAACTATAACGGGTAATGTTCAGACCGATATGATTTTTGTTGACAAGGTAGTAGGCGTCGGCGAAATATGCATAGAGGATAACAGATCCTTTGAACCGACATTTGATGAGTTGAGCAGACTCTCTGCTCAGGTTAGAAATGGTGCATTAATATCCGGAAAGGCTGGTCTGGTGCATTTTCATCTTGGAGCTGGCGATAGAAGGCTGGATAAACTATTTGAGTTGGTACAAAAAACTGAGATTCCCAAAAAGCAGTTTTTACCTACTCATGTAAACAGAACTAAAAGACTATTTGAGCATGCGTTAGAATATCTTCAAATAGGTGGATATATTGACTTGACTGCTGGATTTATACCTGATAAAAATGACACAGAATGTATACCCACATACGATGCAATAAAGATGATAATAGACAAGGGCTTGGACTTGGCCCATGTAACCATGAGCTCAGATGCAAACGGAAGTGTGCCTGTATTTGATGAAAATGGAAACGTTATATCTTCCGATACCGTTAGTAGTAAGATTCTATTTGAAGAACTGAGATTTGCGATACAAAAGAATAATGTCGCTATTGAGGATGCGATTTCTATAATTACCAAGAATGCTGCGACAGTGCTAAAGATAGACCATACAAAGGGTACAATCGAAGTGGGAAAGCATGCAGACTTGGTATTATGTGACAAGCAGCTCAACATTTGTGAAGTATATGCTATGGGCAAGAAATTTGAGGCATGATTTATTTATTCCTCCTCATATAATAAAATTGGACAATATCATTGAAATTAGATAAAGATGGGAATAACATATTTTTAAGCCATCGTTAAAGATCAGTTGCTAATGCTTAGTAGATAAGATATTAGCCAATGATTTTTGTAGTCCGATCTATTATTGTGGGGGTTGAGTAATTTGAGTAAAGATTTTAAAAAATCAATTATCGTTTTTTTATGTATTTTTATAGTTTTTGCTGCTGCAGTACTTATAACAGAGGTTATTAATGCTCAGCATATAATGAAAACTTATCCTGAAAAAGGCTCGGCTGCTACTCCTGGTATTGTTGAGGTGTATAAGCCTTCTAATGAGGCCTTTGACTTCCAGAAGAGTAAGGTTACAACTTGGCTTATTAGACTTTTTTTAAGCTTTGCGGTACCTGCTTTTTTTCTGTTTTCAAGGTTATCTTTGGGACTAAGAAATTGGGCACACAAGAGAACACAAAGATGGCTAACCATTATTTTGATCTACTTCTTGGCTTATTCTCTAATAGAGGCAATTATCTATCTGCCTCTTGACATTTATACCGGTTTTTTTCGAATGCATGAGTATGGTCTTTCAAACCAAACCTTTGTAGAGTGGTTTACTGAGCTTGTAAAAAGCTTTGTTGTAAACTCCCTAATGGGCTGTTTAATTGTATGGGTACCCTTTTTTATAATAAAAAAATCACCAAATAGATGGTGGCTATATCTAGGACTACTAATGACTCCCTACCTCTTAATAATGTCTCTACTTCAACCAATAGTAATTGACCCGATTTTCAATGAATATAAGCCTGTTGAGAATGCTGCACTATCCTCTAAAATAGGTGACCTGCTTGATAAAACAAATATAGGAAAAACGGACATATTTCAGGTTGATAAAAGCAAGGAAACAAATCAGATGAATGCTTATATGACAGGTGTATTCAGTACAAAACGCATTGTATTGTGGGACACTACCATTAACAATCTGAATCAGGATGAAATTATGGGGGTTGTTGCACATGAGATGGGGCACTACATGATGGGACATATATGGAAATCCATTGTTGTGGGCGGCCTTGGAAGTATACTAATTCTGTATACTGTTCATAGACTATGCAGATGGTATATAAGAAGAGCTCAAAGCAGAATGGGCTTTTGTAATCTAGCTGATGTTGCAGCGCTTCCTCTTATTTTGTTAATGCTTAATCTGGTAATGTTTTTAGTAACCCCTATTTCAAATGCGTATTCCAGAAATATGGAGTTAGAGGCAGATAGGTTTGAGCTGGAGCTTACCAAGAATAATTTTGCAACTGCTACTGCTACAGTAAAGCTTCACCAACAAAGCTATGCACTGCCTGAGGTGGGGCTTGTGTATAAGTTATGGAACTATGACCACCCTGAATTTAAGGAAAGAGTCGAATTTGCTAACACATATATGCCATGGGAAGAAGGAAAGCCATTAAAATATAAAAAGTTTTTGAAGGAAAATTAAGTAGCAAAGGAGAATAATAAGTAGTTATTATGTCTCTAACGTATTAACTAATGCTAAACAAGGGGGAAAATATGGAGATATTAAGTGGAATCGGATTTATGGATAAGTCCTTTTGGATACCTATAATAATTGCTGCAGTTGTTATTCTTTTAGTAGCAAAGCTAGCAAAAAGTTTACTGAAGTTGACAATTTTAGTTGCAATTATCGCTATTGGAGTTACAGTATATGCAAACCTTCCAAGCTTTAAGGTGGATAATGGTACAGCGTATCTGACCATTAATGGTGAACAGCACCAATTCAGCTCAAAAGAAGTAAAAATTGCAGTAGAAAAGGATGAAAATGGTGACGAAGTAACAATGGTTGTATTTGGAAGTGGTGCAAAGGACAGGGTTAAGGTACCCTTCAGCAAAGATTTTGCACAGAAATTCATTATTGATAAGCTAAATCCCGCTGGCCAGTAGACGTAATAATGAGGCATAACTATTAAAACAAAGCTATAGCATAAAGAGTGAAGGGAACTCCTTTGTTAGACAAAAGCTGTCTAGTGAAAGGGGTTCCTTTTAGCGTGTCTAAACATTGATTTTACACTATTTGGAGATAAGTTGACCAGTTTCTATTGGATGATTTTACAAATATACTTTTTGGTACATCCACGTCATTATGGGTAGATATAAAATGTGAGTAGTAACTTTAACTCAATTTTATTTTCTCAACGGGAGGACTGATGTAGATGGATGCATGGAGAGGCTTTAATAAGGGCGACTGGTGTGATGAGATAGATGTTAGAGAATTCATAATTAACAACTACACACCTTATGAGGGAGATGACAAATTCCTTAAAGGCCCTACTGAGGATACAAAGAAGCTTTGGGAAAAGGCAAGTGATTTACTCAAGAAGGAAAGAGAAAATGGTGGAGTACTTGACATAGATACCCATACAATATCTACTATAGACGCTCATCAAAGTGGTTATATCGATAAATCACTTGAAAAAATTGTAGGCTTACAGACTGATGAACCGCTAAAAAGAGCAATAATGCCTTTTGGCGGAATTAGAATGGTCATGAAGGGCTGTGAGGCATATGGTAAGGAAATTGATGACAACGTTGTAGAGACCTTTACAAAATATAGAAAGACACATAATGATGGTGTCTACGATGCCTACACTCCTGAAATGATGAGAGCAAAAAAGGCAGGAATAATAACAGGTCTGCCCGATGCCTATGGTAGAGGAAGAATTATAGGTGACTATAGAAGAGTAGCACTATATGGCGTAGACAGATTGATTGAGGACAAGCAACGCCAGCTTAAGAGTTTAGAGGTTGACTACATCGATGGTGATACAATTAGGGAAAGAGAAGAAACCAGGGAACAGATTAAATCACTTGAGCTGCTAAAGAAGATGGCACAAAAGTATGGGTTTGATATTAGCAGACCTGCTGAAAATGCACAGGAAGCTGTTCAATGGCTGTATTTTGCTTACCTAGGGGCTGTAAAGGAACAGAACGGTGCAGCTATGAGTTTAGGAAGAGTATCAACCTTTATTGACATCTATATAGAACGTGATTTTAAAGAAGGCACGTTAACAGAAGAACAGGCTCAAGAGATAATCGACCATTTTGTAATGAAGCTTAGGTTAGTTAGGTTCTTGAGAACTCCAGAATATGAGAAGTTGTTCTCAGGTGACCCAACATGGGTGACTGAAAGTATTGGAGGTATGGGCTTAGACGGAAGAACTCTTGTAACAAAGTCTTCTTTTAGAATGCTTTATACACTGTTCAATTTAGGTCCTGCACCAGAACCAAACATGACAGTATTGTGGTCAGTTCATTTACCAGAAGGATTTAAGAAATTCTGCTCATATGCATCAATTAAAACAAGCTCTATACAGTATGAGAGCGATGATATTATGCGTTATTACTGGGGAGATGACTACGGTATTGCCTGCTGTGTATCTGCCATGAGGATAGGTAAGCAGATGCAGTTCTTCGGTGCCCGTTGTAATATGGCAAAGGCTCTTCTATACGCTATTAATGGTGGAAAAGATGAGAAATCATGTGTTCAGGTAGGTCCGTTGTTCTCACCTGTTGTTACTGAATATCTTAACTATGACGATGTAATGAAGAAGTTCAATGTAGTGCTTGATTGGGTAGCAAAGCTTTATATGAACACATTGAACATTATCCACTATATGCATGATAAGTATGCTTATGAGAGAATTCAGATGGCGCTGCATGATAAGGATATACTCAGGACTATGGCATGCGGTATAGCTGGACTTTCTGTAGTAGCTGATGCATTAAGTGCAATTAAATATGCAAAGGTTAAGGTTATAAGAAACGAAGAAGGCCTTGCAGTTGACTATGATATCGAAGGCGATTATCCAAAGTTTGGAAACAACGACGATAGAGTTGATAACATTGCCGTAATGCTAGTGAAGAGATTTATGGAAAAGCTTGAAAAGCAGAGAACTTATAGAAATGCAGTTCCAACGCTTTCCATTCTTACAATAACTTCAAACGTTGTATATGGTGCTAAAACAGGAAATACACCTGATGGAAGAAAAGCCGGTGAACCATTTGGACCAGGTGCAAACCCAATGCATGGAAGAGATACAAACGGTGCTTTAGCAGTATTAAAATCTATTGCAAAGCTACCTTACCAGTTCGCCCAGGACGGTATTTCATATACCTTCTCCATTGTTCCAAAAGCCATTGGTAAGAGTGAAGAGGATAGAATAAATAACCTTACAGCTATGCTTGATTCTTATTTCAAAGAAGGCGGTCACCACATTAATATCAATGTTTTTGAAAGAGAGACTTTATTAGATGCTATGGAACACCCTGAGAAGTATCCACAGCTGACTATAAGAGTATCAGGCTATGCAGTTAACTTCATTAAGCTGACAAGAGAACAACAGATTGATGTTATTAACAGAACAATTCATGAAAGTGTATAATAGTATTAGGCGATGCTTAATATTATTTGCATAATGGATTGTAGCATGGTCACTTTAAACAGGTTTTTATGATGCAAGACAGCAATGGAGAGTAATAATTAGAAAAGAAGGTTCTATTATGGAAGTACAGGGAAGAGTTCATTCATTTGAAACCTTTGGAACAGTGGATGGACCAGGAATAAGATTTGTAGTTTTTCTAAAGGGATGCCCATTAAGGTGTAAGTATTGTCACAATAGGGATACATGGTGCTCTGAAGGTGCGAAACTGTATACTGCTTCAGAGGTAATGAACGAGATTATGAAATATAAAGTATTTCTAACTACCTCTAATGGTGGCGTTACTGTAAGTGGTGGTGAGCCTTTAATTCAACCTGAGTTTGTCAAGCAGCTTTTTGCTCTGTGCAAACACAATGGCATTCATACCGCTGTTGATACCTCAGGGTATGTGGAATACGATGATGTCAAGGAGGTTATCGAGCTTACAGACCTTGTTCTGCTTGACTTTAAGCAGGCTGATGATAAAAAACATGAAGAGCTTACCGGCGTCAAAAGCAATAAAATAAAAAGGTTTTACCGATATCTTGCTGAGATAAACAAGCCTGTCTGGATAAGGTATGTATTAGTGCCTGGTTATACCGACAGTCAAGAAGATTTACTCAGCGCACATCAGTTTTTGAAGCAATTCAAGAATATTAAGAAAATTGAGGTATTGCCCTATCACTCTATGGGCAAGGCTAAATGGGAGAAGTTAAATCAGGAATACCCTCTAGAGGGAGTTCCTTCTCCTACTAGTGATGAAGTAGAGAGAGCTAAGAGAATATTAGAAAAAGGCAGCTAATTGGCTGCCTCTTCTTTTTATCATAATTTAAATTTATTCGATATTTTGTAACCATAATTATTTCAGATAAATATTATATTATATAATACTATTTTACTGGAGTAATTTATGGCTATTAAAATATTTATTGACCAGGGGCATAACCCTGAGAGGGTCAATGCCGGTGCAGAAGGCTTTGGATTAAGAGAGCAGGATGTGAACTATAATGTAGGAGCCTACCTTGCAGATCTCTTGAATGAAGACCCGAGATTTGAAGCAAGAACATCAAGAAATTCACCCGATGAAATTTTGGGTTATAACAATGCTTCTAGTTTGCGGGAAAGAGTAATGATGGCAAATAGTTGGCCTGCAGACTATTTTATAAGTATTCATTGTAATGCAAATGTAAACCCCGCGATTAACGGTACTGAGGTATACACCTTTAGTCAGTATACACAGGGGTATTTTATGGGAGAGAAGATACTGGCTTCTATTGTAAACAGAGTGGGTACTAAGGATAATGGTATGCGTGTAAATAGTTCGCTCTATGTTCTGCGAAATACTACTATGCCATCTCTTTTAGTGGAGCTAGCATATATCACTAACGCGCAGGATGCAGAAAAGCTGAGAGATGACCAATATGGATTCGCATATGCCATTTATAGAGGTATACTAAACTACTTTGGCTTTGTGCCACTAGACCAATAAAAACAATACAAAGAATATAGAAAATACAAAAAAACCCTTGAGCCAATTATTTGGACATCAAGGGTTTTTTTGTATAATCTATTTATTATATTAATGTTTATTAACTAAAGGGATTCTAGTTCTCACGAGGTCTTCTTTTACCTATAACTAAAGCAATGGCTAGTATTGCAATAGCAAAACCAAGCTGGATTAGCATAGCATTAACAACAGGTGAGATATTCTCCCAACTAAAGTTTGAAAGCATACCTATTGAGTCGTTTGCCTTAACATACCAGTAGGTTGGATTAAAGCTTGCTACCATGAGAACTTTATCGCTAAGCAGGCTTTGGGGTACAAATACTCCGCTTAAGAAACATAAGCCCAGAGAAAGCACATTTGAAACGGCAGATTGCATATTATCATTTTTGATACATATGCTTGCAAGGAAGCTTATGCTCAGCGCTGTAAATGCAAATACCAATGAATTTATCATAAATAATAATGCGATTGTGGTGAACAATTGACTACCATACAGAACGAAGCTAAAAACTAACATCAATAGCCAACAAAAAAGTGTAAAAACAATATTTCCAAATAGCAATTGAATATTTATATGAGACTGTTTAATGGGGGAACATAGATTTCTTCTCTTTACATTTTTTTTGTTAAATATAAGCATTATAGTACTTACTGCAAGTACAAGTGAACTTAAGAAAAAGTAAGATAGAAAGTTAAAATAGTTATTTAAACTGCTATTTTCCTTTTGTGCTACACCAAATGATTGAATTTCTACCTTGGTTTCTATATCCATATCCTTTTTCACCATAGCAACTAAGTCTTCCTGTGATATTTCTGGATTAGCCTCGATATATAGTTTCGCAGTATTTAAATAGCTGTTAATCATCATGTCTGTATAGATTGATTTTGAGGAGTCAGGGACGGTAGTTCTATCTATCTTTACAGACTTATTATCCATATAGTCATTTGAAAAGTTGGCAGGTATTCTTATGATGTTTTCTACATCTCGATAGAATAATGCGTCCTGTAATTTTTCCTGTTCTGCAGGTATATCTATAAACTCGCAGAACTTTCCAAGGTACTCTTTGAGACCATTAATGATAGCAGTATCCCCATCTTGGTTAATAAATGCAACCCTGCTTTTCTCCTGAGCAAAGGTGCTTATCTCCTTAACCTGTGAGTTGCTTGATAAGAAAATGGACAGCGCCAAAAACACAACTAAATATATAGAAATCTGCCCCATATGTTTTTTGATTATTTTAAAGTAAAGACTAAATACTTTCATACTTGTGCCTCCTTAACAATAGAATCATTATTGCGAAGAATATCAATCCTATTAGACTCAAAATGGATATGTTTATGAAAAATCTGGTGTGAGTGTCGTAATAATATAGTGAGTAGAAGGAGTCTGTTATTAATGCTGCCGGATTGATATAGGCTAGTATTGGAGCATTCTTTTTTACTAGATAGCTTATTCCTGTAGCCATAAGTCCCGATAGAAATGAAAGTATCATGGATATACCTATGAGTATGGCTATATTTATACCAATGCTCTTTTTTGCCATTGCACCGACCATACCTCCAAAGCATATACCAACGAAAGCACCCACAAAGCAAGTAAGTAGAACATAAGGTATTTGAGTACCAAAATCCACTTTAATAACTAATGTCAGGTATGCCAGCAACACTAGAAGCTCCGCAAAACAAACTGTTAAGGCGGCAGCAAATCCCGCCAAAAACTGCTTTACTTTATTAACGGGAGCCAGATTAATTCTGGCAGCCTGTTTTGATAGATTTGCTTGAATATCATTAACTTCCTTTAATCCTAGAAAGGAGCAATATAAGCAAGTCATTGCAATTAGTGCATAGAAAAAGTTTAAGGTTTCATCGGGTTTCTTGTTTCCTGCGATTGGTACATTATTGAGAAATTCTTGTCTATCACCTACTTTATCTATAAAACCACTATTCATTACTGTGGGGTTATTTGAGACAATATC
Source organism: Bacillota bacterium (assembly GCA_023433945.1). GTDB lineage: Bacteria > Bacillota > Clostridia > Acetivibrionales > DSM-1351 > Ruminiclostridium. Next base: position 41,634 of record JAEYTP010000027.1, read on the forward strand.
TGTAACTGCGCTAGAGGTTTGCTTGAACTGATCTAAAAAGGACTTAATAATGGTTTGATCCATGCCCTCACTCTTTACTATAAGCTTAATGTCATCAGAAGCATCTATTACAGCTGAAACCTTACTATCATCGAGTAATTTTAATGCATCTTCGTTTTGGGCGACAGTAATGTTAAACATTGGAGAATCGCCATTGCTTGCGGATTCCATCGCATTCCTGAGAGCTTGGTTATTTATATATGCCTCATTATCCACTACCGCTACATCAATCTTGTTAAATATTTCTCCTGAGTATAGATTAGAGAAAGCAATTCCAAAAAAAGTTGCCAGAATGATAGGAAATATGAGAGTCCAAATAAGGACAGTCTTATCTCTTGTGTGGCATTTTAATCTTGCTAAATAAATATGCTTGAACATTGATATCCCTCCTAATCTCTCAATTCTTTTCCGGTAATCTCCAAGAATACATCATTAAGAGAAGGAAGCTCGGAAAATATTCTGGTTATTACAATTTCATTATTGTTTAAGTACTCGAGTAGATTGGTGAGATTATTTTTACCCTTGTTATACTTTACAACCAGCAATTTATTCTTATAGCTGACACTGCTGACGTTCGAAAGTTCCTTAATATTGCTGATGTGTTTATCAGATAGAGAACCGATTTCAGCAGTTATTTTTTCTCCCATACTAATCATAGACCGGAGTTCTTCCTGTGTACCCGAAGCGATTACTCTTCCTTTATCCATAATAGCTATTCTGTCACACAGTTGTTCTACCTCTTCCATATAATGAGATGTATAGATTATAGTAGCACCCTCTTGGTTTAACTTTTTGATACCATCAAGTATGTTATTTCTACTCTGTGGGTCAACTGCTACAGTAGGCTCATCAAGAATTATAAGCTTTGGCTTGTGAGCAATTCCACATGCGATATTTAATCTTCTCAATAAACCTCCGCTGAGCTTTTTGGGATAGAACTTACGGAAATCGTTTAGTGCCACAAAATTAATGGCTTCCTCTACTAGCTGCTTTCTGGTTGCTTTGTCTTCTATATATAATCCACAGAAGTAATCAATGTTTTCGTATACTGTCAACTCTTCAAAAACAGCAACATCCTGCATTATTATCCCGATGTCCCTCTTGATATCGTAAGCCTCAGGATGCATAGGTTTTCCAAAGAGCTTTATTTCTCCCTTATCATATTTTAGCAGTGACAATATGCAATTGATTGCTGTTGACTTGCCAGAGCCGTTTGGTCCAAGCAACCCAAATACTTCTCCTTCTTTTACCTCAAACTCAAGATGGTCCAGTGCAACAAGACTATCATACCTCTTTACTAAATTTTTTACCGATACTAACATATCTTTTCAATTCCCTTCCTATATAATTTTGACTTGGTTTTTAATTGATAGATGACTAAATACTAATTATCTATATTTATATTTTACGAGATTACCCCATTTGAGTTAAGTGAGCACAATCAGTATTTTATATGACAAATGTCATATAAACTGTTAAAATTATAGGTAAAACCATATTCTATTTTTAGATAGAGGTATCAAAATGACAGAGCTTCTAGATAAAGTGATAATCTTTGCGATATGTACAGCTGTATTGGCGAATGATTTAGTACTTAGTATAAATGCTGTTACAGTAATAATAGCTATTATAGCTAGTGCTGCAATGAGTTATATAGATAATCGAAGCATTCATAGCTATATTTTTGTGGCATATTTATTAGGCTGTATGTATATGCCAGAATTATTGAGTTACCTACCTCTTATAGCATATGACCTATTCTTCCAAAAAAGTATGTGGCTGACAGCAGTAGCTATAGTTCCAATTATTTCACATAATGATATAGTAACAGTTCCTTTTGCTCTTTATATAATAATTCTGGCAATAATTTCGTTACTTTTAAATTATAAGACTATACAAAACAATGCTCTTATAAATAAACACAATAAATATGTAGATATCAATACTGAGAATTCACTGTTACTAGAGAAAAAGAATAACGAACTAATAGAAAAGCAGGACTATGAGGTGCGGCTTGCAACTTTAAATGAGAGAAATAGAATAGCCCGTGATATTCATGATAATGTAGGGCATCTTTTGTCCCGCTGCTTGCTTCAAATAGGCGCAATGATGGCAATAAACAAGGATAACACACAAAAGGAAGCACTGGGCCAAATCAAGGATACCTTGTCGCAAGCGATGGATAGCATTAGAAGCAGTGTTCATAATATCCATGAAGAATCCATTGACTTGAGGCAGCAGATTGAATCAATAGTTCAGGAATTCACCTTTTGCAATATTAGTTTGGAGTATGATATGGGTACTAACTTATCGGGCAATATAAAGTACTCTTTTATAGCTATTGTTAAAGAGGCTCTATCCAATGTCGTAAAGCATTCAAACGCTAAAAATGTAACTGTATTTGTCAGAGAACACCCAGCTTTTTATCAACTTGTTATTGATGATGATGGAAGAGTAAAAACTTTTGACCCTGACAATGGCATAGGCTTAAAAAATATACAGGATAGAGTAAACAAACTAAGGGGCAATATTACAGTTTCAGCCAATGAGGGTTTCAGATTGTTTATTACTATTCCCAAGCAAGAATAGATATACTGTAGATACGCTTATTTTTAAGCGCATTTTTATAGAAAAAAATTTATATTAATTTTTTGCATAAGCAATTAATCGATAGAATAAGTTGAGTTATGCTACACAAAGCAAATAGAATATACTCATTTATACATATAGGAGGGGCAGAATGAAGGTTTTAGTGGTGGATGATGACAAGCTGGTGTGTACTTCTCTCAAGACTATACTCGAAGCGGATGGAGAAATACATGTACCTGAGACAGGAAACGATGGGAATATGGCAATCGACCTATATAGGAAGTACACTCCCGATGTTCTTCTTATGGACATCCGAATGGATAAAATGACAGGGCTTGAAGCGGCTGAAAAAATATTGACAGAGTTTTCTTTTGCAAAAATTCTTTTTCTCACAACTTTTTTAGATGATGAATATATAGCTAAGGCACTTAGAATTGGTGCAAAGGGATACATTCTTAAACAGAACTTTGAATGTATTGTACCAGCAATAAAGGCGGTCCTAGCCGGACAAAGAGTATTTGGAGATGAGATTATAGTAAAGCTACCTCATTTACTTGATGATGACCAGAAACGACCCAATTTTTCACATTTTAACCTGTCTGAAAAGGAAGTAGAGTTGCTCACACTGATAGCTGATGGCCTTAATAATAAAGAAATATCCGAACAGCTTTTTCTTAGCGAAGGAACAGTGAGAAACTATATAAGTATTTTATTGGAAAAATTATCTCTTAGGGACAGAACACAATTGGCAGTTTTCTATTATAAAAACAGGTAAAAATTTTGAAAATTTATGCAAAAAATCACGTTTACATCTGAGTATTGATTATGCTATATTAAAGTATGTGAAAACAATAACAAATTCAGCATTCTATTACTTAACATAAAATTATTTTACAAAGGGGTATTGATATGGCAAAAATAATAATGAAAACTCCACTTGTCGAAATGGATGGAGATGAAATGACCAGAGTAATCTGGAAAATGATTAAGGATATATTACTCACTCCTTATATTGATCTAAAGACTGAGTACTATGACCTTGGTCTAGAATACAGAGACCAGACAGATGATCAGGTAACAACTGATTCAGCTATTGCAACAAAAAAATACGGTGTTGCGGTTAAGTGTGCAACAATTACACCAAATGCCGAAAGAGTAAAGGAATACAACCTCAAGCAGATGTGGAAGAGTCCAAATGGTACAATCAGAGCTATTCTTGACGGCACAGTATTCCGTGCACCTATATTAGTTGATAGTATTAAGCCTTTTGTAAAGACTTGGAACAAGCCTATTACTATAGCAAGACATGCATACGGCGACGTTTACAAAGATGTAGAATATCGTGTGCCTGGAGCAGGAAAGGCTGAGATAGTATTTACGGGAGAAAATGGGGAAGAGATGCGCCAGACTATCCATGATTTCGAGGGTGCAGGCGTAATACTCGGCATGCACAACATTGACAAATCAATAGAAAGCTTTGCAAGAGCATGCTTTAACTTTGCACTTGATCAAAAGCAGGACCTCTGGTTTGCTACAAAGGATACTATTTCAAAGAAATATGACCATACGTTCAAGGATATATTCCAAGAAATTTATGACAAGGAGTATGATGCAAAGTTCAAGGAGGCTGGCATTGAGTATTTCTACACTCTTATTGATGATGCTGTTGCACGTGTTGTTAGATCAGAGGGCGGATTTATCTGGGCATGTAAGAACTACGATGGTGATGTAATGTCCGATATGGTAGCAACTGCATTCGGAAGCCTTGCAATGATGACATCAGTGCTGGTATCTCCAGAGGGCTTCTATGAATATGAAGCAGCACATGGAACTGTTCAAAGACATTATTACCAGCATCTTAAGGGACAGGAAACCTCCACAAACTCAATGGCTACTTTGTTTGCCTGGACAGGAGCTCTTAGAAAAAGAGGAGAGCTTGACGAAATAAATGAACTTGTTGAGTTTGCTGATAAGCTAGAAAAGGCATCAATCAAGACTATTGAAAATGGTATAATGACAAAGGACCTTGCACTGCTTGCTGAAATGGATAACATCAAGGTTGTAAACACAGAGCAATTCCTTGTAGAGGTTAAGAACACACTTGATACTATGATATAGAGATTATAAGTCATATGGCTGTTTTAGCAACTATTATGTTGTTAAAACAGCCTTTACATTATCTTCATTAAAATATTGTAGTATCCTATTTACTGTTATATACTAAAAGGGTTAGAAAAAAGACAAGGGGGTCTTTAAATGAATACATTATATAAACCTGCTGGCTATAAGTCTTTTTTGGATATTAGAGAGACTGAAGTAGCTATCAAAAAGACAAAGGATTTTTTTGAAAATGAGTTAGCAAAGGCGCTAAATTTGACCAGAGTATCTGCACCGCTTTTCGTTAAGCCAGATACGGGTCTCAATGATAATTTAAATGGTGTTGAGAGACCGGTATCCTTTGATGTAAAAGGTATTGGCGGGGATACTGTGGAAGTTGTTCATTCTCTTGCAAAGTGGAAGAGAATGGCCCTAAAGAGATATGGCTTCAGCTTAGGCGAAGGTCTATATACTGATATGAATGCTATCAGAAGAGATGAGGATTTGGATAATCTTCATTCTGTCTATGTCGACCAGTGGGACTGGGAAAGAATTATTTCTAAAGATGAAAGAAACTTAGAAACTCTTAAGGATATAGTAAAAAAGATATATGGAGTTTTCAAGAAGACTGAAGACTATCTTGCATCTCTCTATCCTAAATTGCAAAAGTTCCTTCCAGAAGAAATTTTCTTTATTACAACTCAAGAGCTTGAGGATATGTATCCCGATAAGACGCCAAAAGAGAGAGAAACTGCGCTTGCCAGAGAGAAAAAGGCATATTTTGTTATGCAGATTGGTGACATACTTAAGTCAGGGCAAAAACATGACGGAAGAGCACCCGACTATGATGATTGGGGTCTCAACGGAGACATTGTTTTCTATTATCCTGTTCTGGATCAGGCCTTTGAGGTATCCTCAATGGGTATAAGAGTGGACGAGGATTCATTGGTTGCACAGCTCAAAAAGGCTGGATGTGAAGATCGCAAGAACTACAAGTTCCACAAGGATCTTATCAATAAAGAGCTTCCATATACAATAGGTGGTGGAATTGGCCAATCAAGAATTTGTATGTTCCTTCTTGGAAAGGCTCATATAGGTGAGGTTCAGGCTTCTATTTGGCCAGATGATATGATTGAAGAATGTACTGAAAATAATATACAGCTGCTTTAAAACAGGAAATAATTACATAGACCTGTTTTAGTTGTATTTGTACGAAAGAGTTGTATAATAGCCATATAGCTAGGTAAGGCTTAGAATATTACCTGTTATTGCCAAGAAACGTTAAAAGGAGCACGCGCAATATGAGTTATCATGATATCAAGAAGTTATACAGAGATCCAAAGACCTATATTGGTACTATTGTTACAGTACCAGGATGGGTTAGAACAGTTAGAGATTCAAAAACATTTGGTTTTATCGAGCTTAATGATGGAAGCTTTTTCAAGAACTTGCAAGTAGTATTTGATGATACACTTGAAAATTTCAAAGAAGTGTCAAAGCTTTCTGTTGGTTCTTCAATCCTTGTTGAAGGGGAATTAGTTGAAACACCAAATGCAAAACAGCCGTTTGAGGTAAAAGCAAAAAGCGTTACAATAGAGAACTTGTGTCCGCCTGACTATCAGTTACAAAAAAAGAGACACTCTTTTGAGTTTTTGAGAACTATAGCACACTTGAGACCTAGAACAAATACCTTTTCGGCCGTATTCAGAATTAGGTCACTAGCAGCCTTTGCTATTCACAAATTCTTTCAGGAGAGAGGGTTTGTTTATGTTCACACTCCTATCATCACAGGAAGTGATTGCGAGGGTGCAGGACAGATGTTTAAGGTTTCTACTTTGGATGCCATTAATCCACCTAAAACAAAGGACGGAGCGATTGACTATGAGCAGGATTTCTTTGGGAAGGAAACCAGCCTTACTGTTAGTGGACAGCTGACAGGAGAAGCTTACGCTCTTGCATTCAAGAACATATATACCTTTGGTCCAACCTTTAGAGCTGAGAACTCTAATACTGCTAGGCATGCAGCTGAATTCTGGATGATTGAACCCGAGATAGCATTTGCTGACCTCAAGGACGATATGATGCTTGCAGAAGATATGCTTAAGTATGTTATTAATTATGTTTTGGAGAATGCTCCCGAAGAAATGGAGTTTTTCAATAGCTTTGTTGACAAGACCTTATTGGAAAGACTTAACAATATTGTTAACTCAGACTTCGGACATGTAACATATACCGAAGCTATCGAAATTCTTCAAAAGAATAAGGACAAATTTGAGTATCCTGTTGAGTGGGGCTGTGACTTGCAGACAGAACATGAACGCTTCTTGACTGAACAGATTTACAAGAAGCCGGTTTTTGTTACTGATTATCCAAAAGAAATAAAAGCCTTCTATATGAGGGTAAATGACGACAACAAGACTGTTTCAGCAATGGATTTACTTGTTCCTGGTGTTGGAGAGATTATAGGTGGAAGCCAGAGAGAAGAGAGAATTGACATACTTGAAGCTAGAATGGCTGAAATGGGTCTTAACAAAGAGGACTATTGGTGGTATCTAGAGCTCAGAAAGTACGGGGGAACAAAGCATGCAGGCTTTGGTCTAGGGTTCGAAAGAGCAATAATGTACCTGACAGGTATCAGCAATATCAGAGACGTAATTCCATTCCCAAGAACTACAGGATCTTGTGATTTTTAATGGAGTCATATACAACAATAGAGCCATTTAAATAGAGCTATTTATTCATGTGGACCTCTATTAGCTAAACATAAAATATTTTAAGTCGTTGCAAGTAATTTTACTTTGCAGCGACTTTTTTGTTTTTTATTTATATAGTGACACTTTATTTTTTATATACATTATATATAGTGACATTTTAATTTATATATTAAGTATAAACGATTTTATATTTATATTTAATTGACTTACATTATTAGCATTATTATAATAATAGCTGAGTAATATTTTCTAATAATTATAGATTTTATCAAATTTCGGTTGAACGATTATATCGTTTTCAAGGATTTTCAGCTTCTAGGGTGGGAAGCTCGCTAGGTGAGTTTTCTACTTTTTTTATCTAAAAATGATTTATACAAGTAGAAAATAGGTGGGTATAAAAACTTTAAATTGCGAGTATATGAGACAAAACTCGAGTTAAACTTAGATAAATAGGCGTATTTTGATGTAATCGTCTTTTACGGGTTTGAAATGGCTAAAATGCTGTTATACAATATAATTGGTGAAAATTGCCGAAAAATGTTGAAAATAGTACTATAATTACCATAAGTGTTATTTTAAAGTATTATTCAAAGTTATTATTCCCAATTTTTATAAGAAACAAAAAATACATAAAGAAGGAAGTGAGCTATGTGAAGATTAATATCACTGAAACAGTGTTAAGAGACGCTAACCAATCTCTTATTGCAACAAGAATGCCATTCTCAGATTTTGAGGACATTCTTGAAACCATTAACAAAGCAGGCTATTATTCTGTAGAATGCTGGGGAGGAGCTACATTTGACTCTTGTCTTAGATACTTGAATGAGGATCCATGGAAGAGACTAAGAATGCTAAAGGATAAACTGAAAAACTCTAAGCTGCAGATGCTATTAAGAGGTCAGAACATCCTTGGTTATAAGCACTATCCCGATGATGTTGTAAGAAAGTTCGTAGCGCATTCCGTGGATAATGGAATGGACATTTTCAGAATATTTGATGCTTTAAACGATTATAGAAACATACAGGTAGCAGTAGATGAAACCATTAAGAGGGGCGCACATGCCCAAGGAACCATCAGCTACACAACGAGTCCTATACATACTCTAGAAAAATATGCAAAAATGGGTAAAGAACTTGAAAATATGGGTGTTCACTCAATATGCGTAAAGGATATGGCTGGTATTATGGGTCCGCAGGAAGCATATGACCTTATCAAGGCCTTGAAGGAATCGGTAAAGATACCAGTATTCCTACATACTCACTCAACAACAGGATTAGGACCTATTACATATATGAAAGCAGTAGAAGCTGGCTGCAATGGTATAGATACGGCAATATCATCTTTCTCAGGCGGAACATCTCAGCCATCAACAGAAACCTTAAACTATGCTCTTAAGCAAATGGGATATGAAACAGGACTCAATGAAAGCTATTTAAAGGAAATTAATGATTTCTATAAACCTCTCAAGGAAAAGTATGTTAAATCTGGACTTATGGATCCATTTGTAATGGGTACTGATACAGATGCACTTGTATACCAAGTTCCAGGGGGCATGCTTTCAAACCTTATCGCGCAGCTAAAATCCCAGAATTCTATAGATAAGCTGGACGAAGTGTTACAGGAAACTCCAAGAGTTAGAAAGGATTTAGGTTATCCTCCTCTAGTTACTCCGATGAGCCAGATGGTAGGTGTGCAGGCTGCAACTAATGTTCTTCTTGGAGAACGTTACAAGAGCGTTTCAAAGGAAATAAAGGCTTACTTAAGAGGTGAATATGGTCAGGCTCCTGGTGTAATAGATGAGCAATTACAAAAGAAGGTGCTTGGGGATGAAAAACCAATTACCAAGAGATTTGCCGATACGCTAAAACCAGAGTTTAATGAAGTTAAAGCAAAATTAAAGGGTATAGCAAAGAGTGATGAGGATGTTCTTTCATATATTCTTTTCCCACAGATAGCTGAAAAGTTCTTCA
>JAEYTP010000052.1 GCA_023433945.1 Bacillota bacterium
TCTTATGCTTGTGCTTACATACATTGTTAACATGACAAAAATGGGGAAGGCCATGAGAGCAGTTTCTCATGATCTAGATGCCTCCCTGTTAATGGGAATAGATATAAACAGGATTATTTCGTTTACATTTGCTTTAGGTGCTGCTTTAGCAGCAGCTGCTGGAATAATGTTCGCCAGCCTGTATCCTCAGGTTGACCCATATATGGGTATAATGCCAGGGCTTAAGGCCTTTGTTGCCGCAGTACTTGGTGGTATAGGAAGTATACCCGGGGCCATGCTGGGAGGCGTATTAATTGGCTTGGCAGAGACTCTGACAAAGGGCTATATAAATACCCAGTTAGCAGACGCAATTGTATTTGGTATACTTATCGATATACTTGTAATACGACCAGCTGGTTTGCTGGGTAAAAATATTAAGGAGAAAGTGTAGGTGTAGCAGAATGAAAAATAAACGATTATTTAATTTTGCAACAATATCAGTTTTCTCCGTGATTTCTTTTGGATTATTGGTAGGCCTTTCTTGGACTGGCATAATTTCTGAGTCACTGGGTCATATCTTGGCACTCGGGGCCATTAATACTATTGTTGCATTAAGCTTGAACATAATTACTGGATTTACTGGACAGCTGGCACTAGGACAGGCGGGCTTCATGATGGTAGGTGCATATTCAACTGCAATATTCATTATGAGACTTAATGTTCCTTTATTTATTGCAATTATTATGGGTGGACTAGTAACTGCAGTTTTCGGATTTATTATAGGATTTCCAACCCTAAGATTAAGAGGAGATTACTTAGCTATTACTACTTTGGGATTCGGTGAAATACTCAGAGTGGTTATCAATTACTTTGAAGGGTTGACTGGGGGAGCATCCGGGCTTAAGGATATCCCTGGCTTCGATAACAATGATTACTTGATGAATGAATTCCTTGGCTTTGTGTGGTCATTTGCTTTCTTATTTATCATAGTTATTGCTATCAGTAATTTAAAGAAATCTTCTACAGGAAGAGCAATTATTTCTATCAAGGAAGACGAAATTGCTTCTAACTCAATGGGAATAAATGTTGCGTATTACAAGATGTTTTCATTTGTATTTGCATCGTTCATTGCAGGTATAGGCGGTGGTCTATACGCAATATTTAACGGGTATCTTACTCCAACAAACGCAGGATTTATGAGTTCGGTATACTTTGTAATATATGTAGTTTTTGGTGGACTGGGAAGTATTACTGGTACTGTTATATCAACCTTCTTCCTTACATATTTACAGGATGCACTACAGATAGTGGGAGACTACAGACTGGTTATTTTCCCATTATTGCTTATAATCATTATGATATTCTGGCCACGAGGCATTATGGGCAACAAAGAGTTCTCAATTACTGACTTCGTGTGGAAGCTGCTTCATGGCGAGCTTTTCAAAAAGAAATCAGACAAAACCGACAAGACCGACAAAACTAATGATGAAGGGATGGTGAGTTAAATGTCAGTATTGGAAGCAAAGGGACTATCAATTGTTTTTGGCGGATTAAAAGCAGTTTCAAATTTTGATCTATCTTTGCAGGAGGGAGAACTGGTAGGTCTTATTGGGCCTAATGGTGCAGGAAAAACAACAGTATTCAATCTGCTTACTGGTGTTTATTTACCAACCACTGGAGAAATTCATCTAAAAAATAAGAGTATCAATAAAATGAAGCCTTTTAAAATAACTCAGATGGGTATTGCAAGAACATTCCAGAATATTAGGCTTTTTAAGGAGCTTACTGTTATAGACAATGTTAGAATAGCACTTCATTTTAATAGCGGCTATAATGCTTTTCAGGGAATATTGAGAACTAATAAATACTTCAAACAAGAAGAAAAAATGCTAGAGAGGGCAAATGAGCTGCTTGCAATTTTTGGCCTTAATACAAAGGCAAATGAGCTGGCAAAAAACTTGCCCTATGGTGAACAAAGAAAGCTTGAGATAGTAAGAGCTCTTGCTACAAACCCTTCTGTCCTGCTGTTGGACGAACCGGCTGCTGGAATGAACCCTCAGGAAACTCACGACCTTATGAACCTTATAAAGTTCATAAAGGATAAATTTAATCTCACTATACTACTTATTGAACATGACATGAGTCTTGTCATGGGTATTTGTGAGAGGATCGTTGTACTTGATTACGGTCAGACTATTGCAGTTGGAACACCTGAACAGATCAGTAAGAATGAGACAGTAATCAAGGCTTATCTTGGTGAAGGGGGGAGCTTGGATGCTTAAAGTTGATGGAATAAATGTGTACTATGGCAATATTCACGCTCTTCATGACGTAAGCTTCTCCGTTAATGAAGGAGAAATTGTTACACTAATTGGAGCAAATGGGGCAGGTAAAACTACTATTTTGAAAACTGTTTCAGGTATTATGCAGCCTAAATCAGGCACAATCTCATTTGGTAATGAAAATATCTCCAAGATGAGTGCGAACAGCATTGTTAAAGTTGGTATCAGCCAAGTACCAGAAGGAAGAAGAATTTTCGCTAACCTTACTGTAAAAGAAAACCTTGAAATGGGTGCTTATACGAGAAAAGACAAAGCAAACGTTAGAGATGATTATGAAGTTGTATTCTCACGATTCCCACGACTAAAGGAGAGAATCAGACAGGTAGCAGGTACGTTAAGTGGTGGTGAGCAGCAGATGCTGGCCATGGGTAGAGCCCTTATGGCTAGACCCAAACTACTGCTTATGGACGAACCTTCAATGGGTTTAGCACCTTTATTTGTAAAGGAAATATTTGCTATAATAAAAGATATTAATAAATCTGGAACAACTGTGTTGCTTGTTGAGCAGAATGCAAATATGGCACTTTCTATTGCTAATAGGGCGTATGTAATTGAAACTGGTAGAATCACTCTATCAGGAAGCGCAGCAGAATTGGCAAAAAGTGAAGATGTAAGAAAAGCATATTTAGGGGGATAATTAATTAATCTGAGGAGCAGGAACTAATCTCATTGCATTGAATATTAAAAATATTGTATATAATTAGGAGGGACTTTTATGTATGTTAAAAATCGTATGACCTCAAATCCTTATATTGTTTCACCAGAGGATACTGTTAGTGATACTATGATGCTTATGCGTCAAAAAAGAGTAAAAAGTCTTCCTGTAGTCAAAAATGGAAAGCTGGTAGGAGTAGTTACCGAAAAACAGCTTGCGGAGATTACTCCATCACCTGCTACTACCCTTAGTGTATTTGAAGTAAGTTATTTGCTATCAAAGACAAAGATTGAGACAATCATGACAAAGGATGTAGTTACCATATCTTCGAACGATTTGCTTGAGCAGGCTTCCCTTTTGATGAGAAACCACAATGTGAGTTGCTTACCTGTTTTAGACAATAACAAGCTAGTAGGTATTATTTGCGAATCGGATATTTTTGATTCCTTTATTGATATAATGGGGCTTAGAGATATGGGCACCAGGATTTCAATAGATATAGTAGAGGATAAACCGGGTGTTGTAGCCGAAGTAGCAGGTATTATTGCTCAAAGTGATATTAATATAACACACTTGGTACTTTACAGGAATGAATTAATCATAAGAGTAAATACTTTAAATGTTGAGCAGATTGAAAAGTCACTTTTAGACAGGGGATACTCTATAAAATCTATTCTAAAAAGTGAATAGACAACACGTATAAGTTTATATAATGTACTTTATATAATAGCTGGCAGAGGTTTTCTGTGCCAGCTATTTTTTTGCTCTTTTTGTAATAATAACTTTTTTCGGACATATATTTATAGTGAAAAAGACAGACTTATTTAGTTTTATCTTAATTCACATTAGCATAATAAAGAGGAGGGCTTGCAGGTGGATAAATTCAACATATACCAGCAAATAGCGGAAAGAACTCAAGGGGACATTTACATTGGCATTGTAGGGCCTGTGAGGACTGGGAAATCTACATTTATAAAAAGATTTATGGACCTTTTGGTAATACCAAACATTGAAAACTCATATCAGAAGGAACGGGCAAGAGATGAATTGCCACAGAGTGCGTCAGGAAAGACAATAATGACTACAGAACCTAAGTTTATTCCTAATGAGGCTGTAGAGGTTGTAATTGATGAAAATGTACAACTAAAGGTTAGGATGATTGACTGTGTTGGCTATATGGTAAAAGGAGCTATGGGACATATGGAAAACAATGCTCCAAGAATGGTTTCGACACCATGGTATGACTATCAAATTCCATTTGAGGATGCAGCAGAAATTGGTACAAGAAAGGTAATCAATGAGCATTCTACGATAGGAATAGTAATTACTACTGATGGAAGCATAACCGATATACCCAGAGAGGATTATGCCGATGCCGAAAAGAGAGTCATAAGTGAATTAAAGGCTATTAACAAGCCGTTTGTCATAGTTATTAACTCAACAAAACCAAGAGACTCCGAAACATTAAAGCTTAAGGATGAATTAGAGGCAAAGTACGGTGTATCAGCAATTGTGCTTGATTGTTTGCAAATGCGGGCAGAAGATATTGATACTGTTGTCGAGAAACTATTATACGAGTTCCCTATATCTGAGATTGGTATTAATATTCCAAAGTGGGTGGAAGCATTAGAAGATACCCATTGGCTAAAGAACGATATGTTATCATGTGTTAAGGACAACTTCCGCTCTGTAAGCAGACTAAAGGAAGTAAGAACGGTGATGAGCGGCTTTGAAAACTATGATTTTATAAAGAAGGCAAGTATAGATAGAATCAGTCTTGGTGAAGGAATTATATCTGTCGACATTTCAACTGCTGATGGTCTTCTATACAAAATTCTGAGTGAAGAATCAGGTATGGACATTGAAGGAGAGCACAAGCTTGTTGGTCTTATCAAGAATCTTGCTAGAATCAAGAAGGAATACGAGAGAGTAGAATATGCACTTCATGAGGTCAAGATTAAAGGCTATGGTATGGTATCTCCTCAATTGGAAGAAATGACTCTCGAAGAACCTGAAATTATTAAACAGGGAAATAGATTTGGGGTTAGGCTGAGGGCATCTGCACCGTCAATCCATATGATTAGGGCAGATATTGAAACAGAGATCGCGCCATTAGTTGGTACTGAGAAACAATCAGAAGAATTGGTTACATATCTGTTAAGAGAGTTTGAAAGTGACACTACGAAGCTTTGGGAGTCTAATATATTTGGTAAGTCACTGCATGAATTAGTAAATGAAGGATTGCAAAACAAGCTGTTCAGAATGCCAGAGGATGCTCAGCTTAAGCTTCAGGAAACATTACAAAAGATTATTAACGAAGGCAGTGGTGGACTCATCTGCATTATACTCTAAATATTTATTATTATTTTAGATAATATTTGATATAGGATAAAAGAAATCGTATGATAACTATATAGCTTAATCGAATAGGCTATTCATAAAAAGTTAATTTAAGGCTAACCGTAGAATACTGCAAACGGCAGATAGATAGAACTGTTTGCTATGGGTGTTCAGGCGGTTAGCCTCTTGACTTTATATAGATAAGCCTAGCTAGCATTTAGCATAAAGATTTTCTGTTTTAATTCCTTTTGTATTAATTATTGATGGTTGTTGGAGAGATAAACCTCTTTAGTGGAACGCATATCAAGCCTACAATTACCGCAGTAATTATAAATTCAGGCAACATAAAAGCTCCGTTGTAAACTAGAGAATACAGCCAGGCATTCATACCTTCAGGGGCATATGATGCCCATAGTATTACACCTGAGAGAAAATGGAAAACAAAACGTGTTCCGGTTGCAACAGTGACTCCAATAAGGTTTACAAATAAGTTTTTTTTGAAGAAACCCGCTAACCCGAGACTAGCAAAAGGTAATAGGTAGTCGAGCAAGATACTGAGGGGATGAAGTGAATACTTTGGCCCTAGAAGGAACTGTAAAATACCATAGGTCAAACCAACAATTAGTCCATTTTTACCGCTCCACCTTAAAGAAAAGACTATGATAGGAACCATGCTCCCGAGGGTAATCGAACCCCCATTATAACTTTGAAAGATAACGACATAACTTAAAATCTGTGCTAGGGCAATCATTAGCCCTGCCTCCACCAACATTTTGGTAGACATTTTTTTCATAATAAATACCTCCTAAGAAAATAAAAAATGTCATACCTGTTTGGAATATATGCAGCATGACATA
>JAEYTP010000085.1 GCA_023433945.1 Bacillota bacterium
CTCTCGTGGACTATCCAGATGAGGTTTTTGTAAATGAAATTCAGAACGAAAAGTCCATTATTTTGGAGCTTAAGGTTTCAAAAGATGACATGGGCAAAGTAATCGGAAAGCAGGGCAGAATTGCCAAAGCAATCCGTACTGTTGTAAAAGCTGCAGCAGTTAAAGACAGCAGACGTGTTGTAGTTGATATTATACAATAGAACACAAAACTCAAGGTCAGTAATGCCCTTGAGTTTTTCTGCAAATATGAGCAGTTAGTGAATTTTAGAATTGTTATGTATAGCATATAGTGGAATGCAAAATATAAGAGCAAACTATAACAACAAACTATAATACAAACTATAAGAAAAACTATAAGAACAAACTAAAATATAAAACTATTACAACTAATAAAATTACAACAAAACTCATAAACAATGCATATTAAGAAGTAATGCTGAACAAGAAGCAATTCATAAAAAATGAGGTGTATATATGCTGGAATACCTGATAGTTGGGCAAATTGTAAATACCCACGGTGTTAAGGGGGAGGTCAAGGCAACCTGTCTCACAGATGACCCTGCTCGTTTTAATAAGCTCAAATGGGTATTTATTGATTATAATGGACGATTGGAAAGGACTAATATAACTGGTGTCAAGTTCTTCAAACAGTTTGCAATACTAAAGTTTGAAGGTGTTGATAGCATGGAAAAGGCAGAAAGTCTAAAAGGGCTTTATATGAAGGTAGATAGGGCAAATGCTATTAAACTACCAAAGGACTCCTATTTTATCACAGATTTGATAGGACTTAATGTTTATGATGAAAATAATGAGCTGCTTGGAAGTATACGTGATGTTATTCAAACTGGCAGTAATGATGTTTATATTGTAAAGGATGCAACTAACAAGGAGATTTTGATACCTGCCCTCAAGAGTGTTGTAAAAGAGATTTCTCTTGAGAAGGGTAGAGTTTCAGTTGTGCTTCCGGAAGGGTTATTGGACTGATGAAATTTGATGTTTTGACGCTGTTTCCTGAAACCTTTGAGCTTGTTATGAACGAAAGCATTATTGGAAGGGCACAGCAAAACAATTTGATTGAAGTTAAGGCTCACAATATCAGAGATTATTCTGCTAATAAGCACAAAAAGGTTGATGATTATCCTTTTGGAGGGGGCAATGGTATGGTTATGGCATGCCAACCCGTTTTTGATGCGTTTGCAGCTGTTACAAAGGATTTGCAATATAAACCCAGAGTTATATATATGAGCCCCCAGGGAAAGGTACTGACCCAAGAGCTTGCAAAGGAATTGTCACAAGAGCAGCATTTAGTACTTTTGTGTGGGCATTACGAAGGCATTGATGAGAGAATTATTGAAGAAATAGTTGATGAGGAAATCTCTATTGGAGATTATGTGCTGACTGGTGGTGAACTGCCTGCAATGGTACTCATTGATTGTGTTAGCAGACTAATTCCAGGTGTTTTATCTAGTGAAGGGTCATTTAGCGATGAGTCCCACTTTAATGGTTTGCTCGAATACCCTCAGTATACTAGGCCTGCAGACTATGAAGGTAAGCTTGTTCCTGATGTCTTGTTGTCAGGACATCATGCCAATATAGAAAAGTGGCGACATGAGCAGTCAATTGAGCGGACACGCATAAAAAGACCGGATTTGTATGAGAAATATAGTAACAATAAATAGTAAACTAAACAAAACTTTTAAAAATTTAGGGCAGACATGCCCCTTTTATTTTTATTTGTAAAGGGTGTGATTGGATGGTCGAAAAACTAAAAAATCTTAACTGGGAAAAGATTATCTTTATGGTTGTATTTATAACACTTATAGGATCAGCTATTTATTCTTTAGTAAATGTTATATTAGCTCCTACTTCACCTCTGCACATTGAGAGATATGAAAAGGTGAAGAGTGACTATTTGTTGATGCTGATACAATGCATACTTGGAATATTTATTATGCTTTTACCTTCAATGATTGAAAAGAAATGGAGAATAGATATTCCCTCATACATGAACATAATCTTTGTTATTTTCCTATATGCAGCAATCTACCTTGGGGAGATAAAAAGCTTTTATTACCATGTGCCTCATTGGGATACTGTTTTGCATACCTTTAGTGGGGTAATGCTAGGAGCATTAGGCTTTTCTCTTGTAACTCTTCTTAATAATGCAGAAAAGGTTAAGATTCAGTTGAGCCCATTATTTGTAGCTATATTTGCTTTTAACTTTGCAATGTCTTTAGGAGTTCTATGGGAGGTCTATGAGTTTGCCTTTGATGCAATTCTTGGTCTTAACATGCAAAAGTTCGCTATGGAAAATGGAGCACCACTCATTGGCAGAGCTGCACTTAACGATACCATGAAGGATTTGATAGTAGATGCTATAGGAGCATTTGCTATATCTTTGATCGGCTTTACTTCAATGAAGTCTAAAAAGCTGTGGTTAGAAAGATTCCAGTTCAAAAAGCTAGATAAAGAGAACGCAGATGTTAAAATAAATGTATAAACTTATGAATCATTAGTTTATAAAGCTGTTACCGAGATAAACTTAGAAACGCATGAATCATTAGTTTAAGAAACTGTACCAAGACAAAGGTATAAACGCATGAATCATTAGTTTAAGAAACTGTTACCAAGATTAACGTATAATCTTGTTGAAATGATAAGTTATGATGGGGGATATCTATGAAAAAGCTTTTGCTGCTACTTCTAAGCTGTGCGATTTTACTCAGCATAATCATTATAGGAACGACAAATACCTCTAGTGTTAACCAGCCTGAGTCAGGTATTAAATTAGCTGAAAGCTCTTCTTCAAGTATAGCATCAGCTAATAGCTCTTCTTCAGGCGTAGCGTCAGCTAAGAGTTCTACTTCAGGTATAGAGTCAGCTAAAAGCTCTTCTTCAGGTATAGAGTCAGCTAATATCTCTCCTTCAGGTATAGCGTCAGCTAATATCTCTCCTTCAGGTATAGCGTCAGCTAATAGCTCTTCATCAGGTATAGCATTAGCTAATACCTCTCCTTCAGGTATAAAAATAGCTGAAAACTCATCAAATATATATATATCCACAGATGAACTTATATTGCCGACTAGCAGTTATAAAGAGGTAAAGAAGGCTACTCAAAGCACTAAGCTGCTTATTAATCGTGAGAATGCTCTCCCAAAGGGTTATGTTCCCAAAAATATGGCTACAATAAACAAGTCTAAAATGAGTGTTGCTAGCAACGATCTTAAACTGTTGCCAGTACCGCTTGAAGCATTGTATCAATTAAATGCCGCAGCCAAAAAGGATAATGCAAAGGGTCTATTTGTGCACCAAGCCTATAGAAGTGAGAGTTTTCAAAATACACTCTTTCAAAGGCGCCTTGAAAAGTTTAAAAAGACTGAAAAGACATATGAAGAAGCTTTTGAAAAAACCCAGCAAATGGTTGCTTATCCGGGTAAGTCCGAACATCAAGCCGGACTTGCTCTGGATGTATACAGCACAAAGGGTCCATCGGCGGAAACCTTTTTTGGTACAAACGATCAGAAATGGTTGGAGAAGAACTGCTACAAATTTGGATATATCGTTAGATATCCTGACGGCAAGACCAATATTACCAAGATAATCTACGAGCCTTGGCATATACGGTATGTAGGAGTTCCTCTTGCAACCTATTTATATAATAATAAGCTGTGCCTGGAGGAATTCTATACAAAGCTAGATAAGGACAAGGTTATCGAAACGGATAAATATTTATTTAAAAAGATAACTTCAATGCAAAAGGTCTACATAAATAATAATATGAAGAATACTACTGAACTAGAAGAGATAAAAAGCGGTGAATATCTGCTAACAGTATATAAATAGTGCCCTCATAGTAGTTTTAAAAAGTTTTTATGGGTTACAATAATAAAGGAGGTATACTATGGAAAAAACATTAATATGCTTTCTGACCGACACAAATCATTACTCGTTGGCTGTAGCAAAATTACTTAAAATAGATAGCATCACATTCCTTATAGAGCAGGGTAGCGACGCTGAGCAGAACTTTGAGGGCCTTTTTAACTATATTCATCAAAATATGCCATCTATTAAAGTACGTCATCACAAGTATGTCTGCGAACAGGCCAGCCTAATATCTGCATTAACACAAATAAAGAAGATTCACTGTGTGGCGTTAGATACAACAAACGCACCAACCTTACAGCTTTTAATGATAAAGGACTTCGTTGAAGACTCCGCTATTCCAATGATATATGTTGATATTGACAGACAGAATTATTATATTGTAAGAGGCCGTAAAATAGCTAAACACAGTGGGTTTGCGGAAATCAGCGTCGATGATATAATGGCAGGAGCAGGGACCAGTATAGTAAGCAGTTCCTCGGAATACTATCTTTCTCAAGATGTAACTGATTTTATATCAATTATTGAACAGCACTACGCTAGTTTTAGGACCTTTTTAAGCATTATTAAAACGCCTAATAGAATACATTCAAACTTTCCTGATAGTTATTTTGCAACTATTAGTCTCAACTACCTTAAGACACAGGATGTAAAAGACTTTTTACATATTGCTGATGCTTTAAAAGCCAAGAGTTTCATTGATTATGACTTTAACAATAATCAGGTTCAGATGAGCTTCAAGGACGAAAATTTCCGTAAGCTTATTATGATATTTGGCAGCTGGCTTGAAGCAATAACTTATAACTGCGTTAAAAAAATCCGTAAGGTTGATGATGTTGAAAGTGGAGTTGTATTTATGTGGAATGCCGACTTCATAAATATTAAAAATGAAATAGATGTAATGGCGTCAATTGATTCGAGATTGGTTTATATCTCATGCAAGGATACTCAAAATCTGAGCACCTACATGCTTAATGAAATTGAGTTGTATGCTGAAAAACTTGGTGGCAAAAACTCCATAAAGATAATGGTTCTGTCCGATAGAACCACAAACGATGCTTTTTTACTCCGTGCTAGGGAAATGGGCATTCATGTCATATATTACAACGGAAATACCCATACTTTTTTGAATACACTTGAACAGATTATTCGTTAACGGTAATATATTAATAACGGTAAATAATAGTATTTGAACATATATGTTTCAAATATTTATAGTTGATGGCTACAACATGCTTATTACCATCAACTCATATGATTAGAATATATGTGTATAAAATGTAATTCTAAGTAAAAAGGAGAATGAAATTGAATAAGAAGAAACATACCTTGCGTAACATAGCAATAGGTATTCTTAGCCTGATTTTATTATTGGTCGTTATAGGCTTCATTTATATTCAGGACTATTATCATGCAGATAATGAAGCAATTGAGGCCTTTTCAGCCAACGTTACAAATATCTCAAAGGAAACATTAGATAATGGCTATAAGGTTTATGCTCCAAAGGATGCAACCACAGGACTAATATTCTATCCAGGTGGGAAGGTAGAATACAATTCTTATGCACCACTTATGGAAGCCTGTTCTAATCAAGGTATTCTATGTATTCTAGTAGAAATGCCGGCTAATCTGGCTGTTTTAGATATGGATGCAGCTGATGGATTGCAGCAGAAGTATCCTGAAATCACCTCTTGGTATATAGGTGGTCATTCACTAGGAGGCTCTATGGCGGCTTCATATGTAGCAGATCAAACTGATAGCTTTGATGGCTTGGTTTTACTTGGGGCATATTCTACTGCTGATCTAAAAGATACAGGACTTTCTGTTCTTTCAATGTATGGAAGTGAGGACCAGGTTTTAAACCACCAAAAATATGAGCAATACAAAGGAAATTTGCCGAGTAATTTTAAAGAGGTCATTATAAAAGGTGGCAATCATGCAGGTTTTGGAATGTATGGTGCACAAGCGGGTGATGGTACTTCGACCATAACAAATGAAGAACAAATCAGCCAGACGGCCAAGCACATTTCCGATTTTGTAAAGATAAATAAATAGGCTAACTAAAGGCAAAAACAATGACATTTTATAAGACAAATTTTTCTTAAAATAGCTTTACAACCCTTAGAATACATGCTATAATATCATGCGTGTGCAATACGGATGGTCCTCTGCGAACACTATAAAATATTTCGCACGAACATCTAGAGAGGGAGGAGGAAAATTAAAAATGGATATACTAAAGTCAATTGAAAATGAACAGATTAGAACTGACCTTCCTAAATTGGAAATTGGTGATTATATTAAAGTTCATGCAAAGATCAAAGAAGGTAACAGAGAAAGAATCCAGGTGTTTGAAGGTACTGTTATAGCACTTAAGGGCGCTGGCTTAAAGGAAACTTTCACTGTAAGAAGAGTATCATACGGTGTTGGTGTTGAGAGAATATTCCCTGTTAACTCACCAAGAATTGACCATATTGATGTGGTTAGAAAAGGTGTTGCAAGAAGAGC
>JAEYTP010000089.1 GCA_023433945.1 Bacillota bacterium
CATTATGTTAAAGTATTATATTGTATTGATAACAAACAGTTGTAGTCTAAATAATAAAAACTGTTTTAGTCTCATACTTTTTAGGAGACATAGTCTATGCTATCTATAGTACAAAAGGTCTATAATACATGGTATCTGTGGACATTTATATGGAATTATGTTAGATTATATACGAATATGTATATTTTTAGAATAAAATATACATATAATTATCTTAAATATCTATACATAATTCAATTTATTTTATTGTTAGATTTAATATAAATAAAAAATATTAAGGAGAGAAAACATGGATATAGCTACTATAATCGGAATACTTAGTGGCATTGCGTGTATAGTTATTCCAATAATTACTGGACCGGCACCTACATTTTTTGCAGATAGTATGTCAGTAATAATAGTTGTGGGGGGAGGGCTCGCATCTACATTAATTAGCTTTAGGCTAAGTGAAGTCATTACAATATTTAGGGTATTGAAAAATACCTTTACTGAAAGAAAAAAGGATACTGCTGAGACTATATTACTTCTGCTTGATTATTCTAAATGTGCACGACGCGATGGGCTTTTGGCACTTGAAAACAAAATAGTAAATACAGAGGATAAGTTTGTCAGCAAGTCAATTCAATTCATAGTGGATGGTCTTGAGCCAGATGTGGTAACCAGCCTTTTGGATATGGATATTCAAAATATGGTTGAACGTCACCAACGTGGTCAAGCATTGTTTAAAACAATGGGCTCATTGTTTCCGGCTTGGGGTATGATAGGTACTCTGATTGGTTTGATAGCTCTTTTAGCAGAGCTGGATGATCCAAGTACTATTGGAGCCTCTATGGCTATAGCTCTGGTTACCACCTTATATGGAAGTGTTTTGGCAAATCTGTTTTGTATACCTGCCGCCAATAAGCTAGCAAAGAATTCCAAAGAAGAACTTACACAAAAAGAAATGATTATTGAGGGAATTCTCTCGATACAGGCCGGTGAGAATCCTCGAATCCTAGAACAAAGACTATTAAACTTCCTATCAGAAAAGGAAAAACAGAGATACATGGCGCTTGCTGTCCAGCAAGAAGATGTAACAGCTGAAACGCTATCACAATATTAAAGAAGGATATAATAAACTATGAGAAGGAAAAAAAAATACACCGATGACTCCTCTAGTGAGGGAGCACCAGAGTGGCTGACCACTTATAGTGATCTTGTAACATTATTATTAACTTTTTTCATTATGCTTTTTTCCATGGCATCTGTCGACAAACAGAAGTTTGATGCTGTTTCTGAGTCGTTGAGGTTTGCCTTTGGAAATAACACTGGAGCAATGTTTCATGAAAATATAGGTAACAATTATATTAATATGCCAAACCTTATTGATGATGAAAATAATAATGCGGAAGATATGGACGAAGAAGAATACAATTATGAATACCAGAAGAAACTCACAAACTTCAAGGAGGAAGTTGAAAATGCTATTGCCCAACATTCGCTTGAAGATCAAATACATCTGATAGATGAGCAAAACAAGATTGTTCTTAGACTTAATGAGGTTTTGCTATTTGATACAGGAAAAGCGGATATCAACAAAAATCATATTGAAATTATGAATAAAATAGGAATAATGCTTGATACATTAGGTACAGAAATAATAGTCGAGGGACACACAGATAATGTCCCCATCAATACATATGCCTTCCCTAGTAACTGGGAGCTATCTACAAAAAGAGCGGTTAACATTGTTAAATATTTTATTGACTATTGCGATATGAGTGAAAAAAATCTTATTCCCCAAGGGCGCGGTGAATTTCAACCTATTGCCGACAATGCCACAGAAGAAGGCAGACGTAAAAATAGAAGAATAGATATTATTGTAGACAAATATATCTCGATTGAATAAGCTGGCTCTTACGAGCCAGCATTTCTTCTATACGGCCAATATATTCCTCTACACTTTTTACGTTAAAGCATCTCTCTATTCTATTATCTGCAAATACTACCTTTGATACCCCACCTGCTCCACAAGCAATAATAGATTGCCTCTCCTCCATTATCTGAATATTATATAAGCTCTCACAGCCAGTTCGGCAGTAACCGGTATTCTCCTGATTTCCTAATATGTTTCTTTGTCGGTATAGGTAATAAGGCATCAACTCCATATATGAAGCATACTGCCTTGCTAATTCCACCATCATTTCAACATTGTCATACTGCTCATCTAGCATGTTTAGTTTCTGCTCTTCCATAAGCCTTGATGCTCTTTTAACAGACATTGTGTGCACAGTAAGACTGTCAGGCTTAAGCTTCTCTATCTCTTTGAGAGTGTGCATAAACATGTCCACATTCTCACCAGGCAATCCACTTATAATGTCCATATTTATATTATTAAAGCCTTCTTTTCTAGCAAGTTGAAAGGCGCTTATTATGTCATGCGCGGTATGCTGCCTACCAATAACTCTCAATGTGTCATCATTCATGGTTTGTGGGTTGATACTTATTCTATCAACCTTAGAAGCAGCTATTAATTTCAGCTTATCTGCATCAATAGTGTCAGGCCTTCCAGCTTCAAGGGTATATTCTCTTAAATGAGTCATATCAAAAAGCTGCTCTATAGAGGAAAGCAATCTATTCAATTGCATTACGTTAAGTGAGGTGGGAGTTCCTCCACCAATATAAATGCTCTCGATAATAAGGTCATACTGGTTTAGAAGTGATGCTGTAAAGCTCAATTCACGTATTAGGGTATCTACATATAAATCTACCATTTTTTTATATTGTCCCAGTGTGCTAGACGAAAATGAGCAATATAAACATCGGGTAGGACAAAAAGGTATCCCTATATATAATGAAATGGCGTTAGCGGGTGTATTAGCAAAAAGGTGTCTCTGGTTTTGGGCCACCTCATATAGTAATTGTGCCTTTGTATTTGAGACAAAATAGTTATCTTTTAGTTCAGATAAAACCTGTTGATGTGTAAAATTATTATCCAACATTTCATTGACTAATTTAGCCGGTCTAATACCTGTTAGCACTCCCCATGGCAGTTTTTTGTCAAAAAAGTCCGATATTAGCTTATAAAGCTCCCTTTTTAACAGTTTCCTTACCTGACTTCTAGCTTCATGGGGTTCTATGCCTTCCTTCTGCTGAGCACATACACATACTTCTCTGGATTTGGACTCTTTCTTTATGTTAACTTTTATATACTTATTACCCGTATCATCCATAAAATCAGTACATAAAATTAATGCCTCTGAAGAATTGTTCAAAGGCTCATTTATCTTAATTATTTGTTGCTGTCTAAAAAAAAGCTTTATAACGTCTTCTATCTCATAGCTATACTCACTGCACTCGTTATTTAAATAAATCATATTTATCCTCTAACTAACCTACCATTTTGTAGTATACAAAATGGGGTTGCTTCTTGCCTCCTCACCAAGGGTTGTACTTGCACCATGCCCAGGGAATACCTTAATATCTGGCTCCAGCTTAAAAAGAGTATCAACAAGTGAAGAGTATATATCCTCAAAGCTTCCATAAGGAAGGTCTACTCTGCCATATCCCATTGCAAATAGGGTATCTCCTGAGAAAAGAATATCATCGCACAGTATGCATACAGACCCTGGAGTATGTCCAGGAGTATGAATAATATTGAGTTTTCTCTCTCCTATGGTAATGACTGATTTATCACTCAAGGTACTATATTTCGATGTTATGCTAAATGGCTTGCCTGTATAGGCAGAAGCATTTGCCCTCGGGTCAACCAGACATTGTGCATCATCGGCATGTATAAATAGCTTTGCACCTGTTTTTTCAATGATTCTATCCGCCTCAGCAATATGGTCAATGTGCCCATGAGTGAGTATTATACTTTTGATATCCACTCCAAATTCCTGAGCAACGGATAGTACCTTTTCACAATTCACTCCCGCATCTATCAGAACTGCTTCTTTACCCTCATAGATTAAGTAACATAAGGAATCAAACATCCCTCTTTGAATACGTTTAAAATTCATAAGTGATCATCCCCAAACTATTTAAAATACGAACTCGGATACATCAGAATTCTCTTTTACTATCCACTAGAAGTGTTACTGGGCCATCATTGATTATGTCTACTAACATATTGGCTTGAAATACCCCTGCTTGCGTATGGATATTATATTGTTTGCATTTGTCTAAAAACTTATCATATAGCATTTTTGCATCCTCTGGCCGTGCAGCCTTGTCATAGCTGGGCCTTCTTCCCTTACGACAGTCACCGAAAAGTGTAAACTGTGAAACCACAAGTATTTGTCCGCCTATGTCTAATAGAGAATAGTTCATCTTGCCTTGGTCATCTTCAAATATTCTTAGATTAATTATCTTTTCTACTAGATAATTAACATCATTTTCATCATCATTTTGTCCGACACCCAGTAGTACCATCAGTCCCTGCTCTATTTCACCAGTAACCACGTTATCTACCGTAACCTTCGAACCTTTAACTCTTTGAACAACAGCCCTCATAAAAAACCTTCTTTTTACCGAATATTTTCTTGCCACCTACTAGCCTTTGTTTCTCGTTACTTCAAACACGCTGTCAACCTTTTTCAGTCTTTTAATAATCTTTTCAAGCTGTTCTGTATTTGTTATTTCAAGTGTTAAGTTAATAATTGTAATCTGCTCTTTTGTCGTTCTAGCATTAATTGCTTTGATTGGAATCTTTGCTTCAGCTATACAATTTGTTATTTCTAGCAACAAAGAGGTTCTGTCATTTGCCATAAGCGTTATATCTGCCTTGTATGCGACATCACCCGTAGTATACCATTTTACATCAATAAGTCTGCCATCATCTCCTAAGCCCGCAGACACATTCGTACAGTCACTTCTGTGTACTGACACACCCCTACCCCTAGTAATATATCCAATTATCTCATCACCCGGTACAGGATTACAGCACCTTGACAGTCTTACAAGACAATTATCAATACCCTTTACTACAACCCCGCTCTCAGGTATGTTCTTTTTCTTCTTCTCACCACGGTTTTGAGCTATATCCTGCAGCATTTCCTCAAGCTCTTCGGGCTTTAGAGTTTTCTTGTACTCTTCCTTTAATCTGGTCACAATCTTTGTTGATGTGATTGCTCCGTACCCAACTGCCGCAAATAAATCATCCAGAGAGCCGAAATTATACTTTCTTATAACTAAATCAACCCATTCATTCTTGAATAATTGATTATATGTCACGCCCTGCTTCTTGAGTTCCCTGTCAATATTTTCCTTGCCTCTTACAATATTTTCGTCTCTCTTTTCCTTCTTGAACCACTGGTTTATCTTATTTCTAGCCTGACTACTCTTTACTATTTTCAGCCAATCACGGCTAGGGCCATGTATAGTAGTAGAAGTTAAAATATCGACAATATCGCCATTTTTCAATCTATAGTCAATAGGCACCATTTTCCCATTAACTCTTGCTCCAATCATCTTGTTACCTATAGCACTATGGATGGCATATGCAAAATCTACAGGAGTAGAGTCTTGCGGTAAGCTCATTACATCGCCTTTTGGTGTAAATACAAAAACCTCATCGGTAAAAAGGTCTACCTTTAAAGTTTCCATAAACTCGTTTTCGTCTTTGGTATCCTTCTGCCATTCAAGAAGCTGCCTTAACCAAGCAAATTTATTTTCAGTGTCTTCCTTACTTGCACCGCCCTCTTTATATTTCCAATGTGCAGCTATACCCACCTCTGCAACTCTGTGCATATCCCAGGTTCTTATTTGAACCTCAAAGGGTTGTCCCTCGGGGCCAATGAGCGTTGTATGGAGTGACTGATACATATTTGGTTTAGGCATAGCTATATAATCTTTGAATCGCCCAGGCATTGGCTTATAGAGTTCATGAACAAGTCCCAAAACGGCATAGCAGTCTTTAACGGAATTAACTATAATTCTAAAGGCAAACAGGTCGTATATCTGTTCTAAGGTTTTATTCTGATTTACCATTTTGCTATAAATGCTGTAGAAATGTTTAGGTCTACCATCAATCTGTGAATTTTCAATACCTAGATCACTTATTTTTTCTTTAAGTGTGTTTACGATGTTTTCAATATATGCCTCTCTTTGCTTTCTCTTTGTAGCAATCTTCTCAACCAGATCATAATAGCCTTTTGGATCTAGGTATCTAAGGCAAATATCCTCAAGCTCCCATTTGATTTTTGACATACCAAGCCTGTGAGCAAGTGGAGCATATATTTCTAAGGTTTCAGTGGCCTTTTCGATCTGCTTATCAGAGCTCATATACCTTAAGGTTCTCATATTATGCAGTCTGTCAGCAAGTTTTATAAGTATTACTCTTATGTCCTTGGCCATTGCCATAAACATTTTTCTGAGGTTTTCAACCTGCTGTTCCTGCTTTGTTGTAAATGGAATTTTTCCTAATTTTGTAACTCCATCCACCAGATCAGCAATCTCCACACCGAAGTCTGTCTTTAGACATTCGTATGTACATGTCGTATCCTCAATGGTATCATGTAACAAACCAGCAATAATAGCAGTACAGTCAAGCTCCATGTCAGCCA
The DNA here is from genome assembly GCA_023433945.1 of Bacillota bacterium. Lineage (GTDB taxonomy): Bacteria > Bacillota > Clostridia > Acetivibrionales > DSM-1351 > Ruminiclostridium. The sequence continues at coordinate 6,546 of JAEYTP010000089.1, forward strand.
AAATTACGGCAACTTCGACAGGATGAATAATATATGGTTCACCAGAGATTCTCTGTTGCCCTTCATGAGCAGCTTTTGATACGGAGTAAGCCTTTTCAAGCAGGGCAAAGTTGCAGTTTAGATCATATTTTTTTACTTTTTCAACTAAAACAGTAAAATTGTCAATCAAAACATCCTCCATCCGCCAAAAAAGGCTAAAATAAAATCCCTACAAAAAATTGTTTGAAAGCACATACTCTAATGCGTATGTGCTTAACTATTTTCTAAATCAATATCAATATAAGTCTATAAGTCATAAGCAGTATATACAGATATCTCAAAACAAAATACTTACTTATTCTAACTAAAACTTTACTATAGAGTCAACATTGTATCCTTTTAACTTGTCTCTACCGTTCAAAAAGGATAACTCAATAAAATAGATAATCCCTGCAATCTCACCACCAAGCTTTTCTATAAGCTTGATATTTGCATCTGTTGTACCACCCGTTGCTAAAAGATCGTCCACAATCAATACTCTCTGTCCCGGCTTTATCGCATCCTGGTGCATTTCAAGTACATCAGTCCCATATTCTAGAGCATATTCTGCCTGAATAGTTTTATAGGGTAATTTGCCCTTCTTCCTAACTGGTACAAAGCCTTTTCCCATCCTATATGCCAATGGTGCCCCAAAAATAAACCCTCTAGATTCAGAACCAACAATCACATCAAACTCTCCATACTTTGAAGCTAGTGCTACAAAGCTGTCCATGCATTCTCTAAAGGCTTCTGCATCCTGAAGAACAGTAGTTATATCAATAAAGTCAATTCCTTCCTTTGGAAAATCCATTACGTGTCTAAGTTTCTCTTTTAGCTCCATAAAATACACTCTCTTTCGGAATATACATTTGTATTTATAATGGATTTATTATATAG
>JAEYTP010000118.1 GCA_023433945.1 Bacillota bacterium
GAAAGTTATTATATCTTCTATTCAATTAATGTGCACGAGTAAATTCCACTTTAAGAAGAATACTGAATTTAGTCTTGCACACTGGACGTTACTCTTGCACAACTGGAATTTACTTTTTCATTTAAGACAAATGAGTACTTCCAGAATGCATTTAGCTTTATTTAGTTCTAATATAGATAATAAATGGAAATTATGCTATAATCATACAACGTAAGCAAATATATGTTTTATAGATTTTATATGTTTTATAGATCTTATAGATTTATAGATTTTATAGATTTTTATAGAAAGTGACTTGGAGAATGAATAAAAAATATTTCGGGTATCTTTATTGGGGTTTTTTCTTTATTATGTTGAGCTTTAGATTTCAAGGCTTTGATATCTTCCCAGATGTGGTAGGGTACATTCTATTCTTTTTGGCCTTTAATGGACTCAAAGGATACAGCTCGTATTTTAGAAAGGCCAATATATGTAACATACCAATGATTTTCTTATCCATCTTCAATATCTATCAGCAGCCAATCACGGCACAAGCCGGAGGCATAAATTTTGGAGCATATGGCCTCTGGACCATACCGCTAGCTATTGCTATAGCTGCTTTAGGAATCCTTACGGTATACTATCTGCTAAAGGGAATAAGCGAAATGGCCTTAATAAGAGGTAGACATGACATCGTAGAGAAATCTGAACAGCAATGGAGGCATTATTTGTTTTATCAGATTGCTGTAATATTAATGTTTATTGTTGTTTTCATTCCGGGTTTAGGACTAGGGTACATAATTTTCTTGTTCGTGCTATCTATTATAGTAATGTTCTCTTTAATGAGGTTTATGAGCTTTTGTAAGGAGAACCTTACAGACTAAATACGGTAAATATATATAAAATTTTTTCTTGAAATATTCCACAGCACATGCTATAATCTTTTTGTTAATCAAGAACGGCCCATTGGTCAAGTGGCCTAAGACTCCGCCCTCTCACGGCGGCAACAGGGGTTCGAATCCCCTATGGGTCACCACAAAAGAGACGTGTATTTCTTATTGAAATATGCGTTTTTTTTATTTAGCTATAACTTTTTCTTAATTTTTTATCATTTGTGATATAATAACTCCTGAATATTTTTTTAGGAGCTATTTTTATGAAACTACCAATAGAATTCGTAACAAAGATGCAAAAGTTAATGGGTGAGCAAGAATTTGAGCTTTATCTCCAATCATATAAAAAACCACGATTTTATGGACTTAGGGTAAACACTCTTAAAATTTCAGTTGAGGATTTTCTAAAAATTTCGCCATTTAAACTAACTCCAGTACCGTGGACAAAGGATGGCTTTTACTATGAAGAAGGCGAGTCACCGGGAAAACACCCATACTATTATGCCGGACTCTATTATATACAAGAGCCAAGTGCTATGCTTCCAGGTGCTGTTATAGGCGTTCAGCCCGGTGAAAAGGTACTTGATTTGTGTGCAGCTCCGGGAGGTAAAACTGTCCAAATGGCAGCTCAGATGAACAACCAGGGACTAATTGTTGCTAACGATATAAATTCTGATAGAGTTAAAGCTTTAGTCAAAAATATAGAACTCAGTGGAATAAAGAATGCTATAGTACTAAATGAGTCTCCTGATAGGCTTGCAAAAAACTTTGAAGGGTACTTTGACAGAATAATGGTAGATGCTCCTTGCTCGGGAGAGGGCATGTTCCGTAAGGATGAGGACGCAATAAAAAGCTGGGAAAACTATAAATGTGAAAAGTGCTGCACAATGCAGTGGGACATTTTAACACAGGTAGACACAATGCTAAAGCCGGGAGGGGTAATATTATATTCCACATGTACATTTTCACCCGAAGAGGATGAACTGATGATTGAAAAATTCCTAGACAGTCATCCTGACTATGAAATACTGGAAATTCCAAAAGTAGGCGGAGTTGAAGGTGGTAGAACAGATTGGTCGAATGGAAAATATGATTTTGTAAAGGCTGCTAGGCTATGGCCACATAAGCTCAATGGTGAAGGGCATTTTGCCATTAAGCTGAGAAAAAAAGACCTTGATGGGAAAGAAGGGGCCTTGAAGAACCAAGACTTTAGCGGCAAGTTGGCGTCACCTGATGAGTTCCCTCCGCTAAAGCAGTTCATTGCAGACAACCTAAACATTTCTATTGAAGGGAATACTTTTATAAAGGGAAACAATATATATAATCTTCCTAGCAACCTGCCAAACCTTGATAGGTTAAAGGTTGCGAAATTCGGATGGTATCTTGGAGAGCTTGGGACAAAGGGCTTTATTCCTTCACATTCCTTTGGAATTTCTCTTAAGATGCAGGAAATCAATAATTGTATTAATTTTACCAGTACCGATACTCATTTAAACAGTTATCTCAAGGGAGAGACTATAATAGAGTCGGGACCAAAGGGTTATACTGCAATCTGCGTAGATGGATATGTACTTGGGTGGGCAAAGCAAACAGGTGATATGCTAAAGAACCTATACCCAAAAGGCTGGAGAAAGATGTATTAGTAATTAGCATATAGAGTCAGAGGAGAAACCTTATGAAACAGCGTTTGGATAAAGTATTATCAAATTTTGGATTTGGCTCAAGAACTGACATAAAAAAAGCCGTAAAAGGCGGTCTTGTCAAAGTAGATGGGACTATTGTAACTGATAGTGGAATGCATGTAGACCCAGAGGTATCAGTCATAGAAATGGGTGGTCAAAAGCTGAACTATCGTGAATATATCTATATAATGATGAATAAGCCACAGGGAGTTATATCTGCTACAGTTGATACAAAGCAGAAAACGGTTTTTGATATTATGCCTGAGCAGTACAAATGCTTTGACCTGTTTCCTGCAGGAAGGTTGGACATTGACACCGAAGGTCTTGTGCTTATGACAAATGACGGACAACTTGCACATGAAATATTATCACCAAGAAAACATGTTGAAAAGACGTATTATGCCCACGTTGCGGGGATTGTTGATCAAACGGATATCGAAGCATTTAAAGATGGAGTAGTGCTTGACGATGGGTATAAAACCTTACCTGCAAAGCTCAAGATATTAAAGTCGGATGATATTTCGGAGATTGAGCTAAAGATTACAGAAGGAAAGTTTCATCAGGTAAAGAGAATGTTTGAATCTGTAGGTAAAAAGGTAATTTACTTAAAGCGGTTATCGATGGGAAAATTGGTGCTTGACAGTGGACTTAAGCTAGGAGAGTGTAGAGAGCTTACAAATGAGGAGTTAGAGCTGCTAAAAAGCTCTGTACAGAAGAATAATTAGTTGTTAGAAGTAATTGTGTATTATGAATAAATGCGTATTTTGAGTTGGAGTAAATAATTATCTAAAGTATATTTGAATGGAAGGAACATAAACATATGAACAAGCAGTCTATTCAGAAATTATCCTTATTTTTAACTGGTATTGAACAGAGAATTATTGATAACAAGGATTTTTTCAAAGTGATTAATATTTCTTTTAAGTCTGGTACAAAGAATTATGGTGCCAATATATCCCTCTCGGATGATAAAATTATTATTAGCTATAATGGCAGAAAAGACAAGATGGAAATATCATGGCTTTCTGCAAGAGTAGCAAAGATAGCAGAAGGGTATGAAGCACTTGAACTGGTATATGAGGAAAGAGGAACTACGATTATTATTAATGCTGACGATAAAAATGTCAAGATGAAGACAAAAGAGAGCAGCATTGCGGAGAATTGCCAGGGACATAATGAAACTTCTCAGATTTTAAACAGGGATTATTATATCAAGGTTGGACCTGCTGATGATGTACTTAAAGCTATTGGAATACTAGCTGAAAACGGAAAAGTCAAGAATGATATGATTAGGAAATATAATCAGATAGACCATTTTATTGAGCTGATTGATGAATTGCTTAGAAGCTTAGCAGATAAAAATAGTAGCTTGAATATCGTTGATTGCGGTTGTGGCAAATCATATCTTTCCTTTGTTTTAAATTACTATATTAAAGAGGTCCTCAAGAAGAACTGCCATTTTACCGGGCTTGATATTTCAAAGACTGTTATTGATGCATCAAATGCTATTGCAGAAAAATTGAACTACAAAAACATGCAATTTAAGGTTACTGATATAAGAAATTATAGACCTGAAGGTGATACCCATCTGGTTATTAGCCTTCATGCATGTGATACTGCTACTGATGAAGCTATAGCCTTCGCTATCAACAATAATGCCAAGGCACTTGTAATGGTCCCATGCTGTCAAAAGGAGCTGCTTTCACAGTACTCCTTCAGGGAAATGTCAGAAATTACTAAACATGGTGTTCTTAAAGCTAGAATGGCAGATGTACTGACAGATGGCATTCGTTTATTGCTGCTTGAATGCATGGGATATAAGGCATCTATAGTAGAATATGTATCCCCGCTAGAAACCCCTAAAAATCTAATGATTAGGGCTCAAAAGGTAGGAGGAGTCAATAGAACAATGATAGAAGAGTATAAAAAAATAAAGGCCCTTTTAAATATTAATCCTACCCTAGAGAGACTAATTCTATCTTCATTATAAATGCATTTTAAACCGCAATATAAACATACTTCAAGGCACAAGTCTTGACTAATAATAGTTGTATGGTATAATTTTAGGGCAACATATTACAGTATATTGATTTTTTCAGACACGAGGGAGGGCAAAATGGCTGTAAATAATTCTTTTGAACAGAACGGAGTAGTATTATCCAAAAAGACGATTTATTCAAATGACAAAATAAAGGTTGAATACTTCGGGTTGCTAGCAAAATGCGGAGCAGAACAAATAATTATGCACGTCGGTTATGGAGATAACTGGGACGAAAGCACTTATGTGTTAATGCAGGCGGAAGAAGGAATATTCACTGCTGAAGTTGAAATTTTAGAATATCCTGTGATGAATATTTGCTTTAAGGATAATGCTGAAAACTGGGATAATAATTCTGGTCAAAATTACACTTTTAAAATATCAAAGAAGCGAGCTTCAAAGCCCGCTACAAAGAAGGCATCCAGTGAAGAAGCAACAAAGGAAAAAGCTACTAAAAAAACTGGTTGTTCTAGGAAAACTTCAAAAAAAGTAGATAAATAATTAGATAATAATCTGTGAAACTTTAACAAAAAGAAGGCCATACCATGTTTTGGTCTTCTTTTTTGTTAAATATTATACTATCATAAGATTGCAAAACGATAATAAATTATGTAAATTTTCGTCGGAATCAGGAGAAAATAATGGGAGAAAATATTAAAATAATATTTGGACTGTTAGGCGGAGTCGGAATATTTATCTTTGGTATGACTTTTATGAGCGATGGTCTCAAGAAGGTAGCTGGAGAAAAAATGAGGAGGATTTTGGCAGTACTTACACGAAATCCACTGATTGCGGTACTTATGGGAGCACTAGTTACTGCGGTATTACAAAGCAGTAGTGCTACAACTGTTATGATAGTAGGCTTTGTAAGTGCTGGATTAATGACCTTAAGACAGTCGATAGGCGTTATAATGGGTGCAAATATCGGTACTACTATGACTGCACAGCTTATAGCATTTAATGTTGGAGATTATGCCTACTTGTTTGTTGCAATTGGTTTTATACTCTATTTCTTTATTAACAAGCAGATTGTAAAATTCATCGGGCAAACTATTTTTGGGTTTGGACTTCTTTTTGTGGGACTAAATACCATGTCAGAACTTATGAAGCCACTGGCTCAAAGTCCAATTTTTGAAAATCTGATTTTACAACTCAGTGAACTTCCTGTTTTAGGGGTATTAATAGGTACGGCTATGACAGTTGTTGTTCAAAGCAGTAGTGCGACAATTGCGGTTTTGCAGAATATTGCTTCTCAACCAGGTGCCGATGGAGTATCTTCTATATTGGGTCTTACGACAGCCATACCAATTCTCTTCGGTGACAATATTGGTACAACTATAACTTCTATTTTGGCTTGTATTGGTGCTAAGAAGAATGCAAAGAGAGCAGCATTGGTACATTCATTATTCAATATTTCAGGAACAATGATATTTATTTGGTTTGTTCCAACCTTTGCAAAAGTAGTTGAGTTCATATCACCTAAGGGCCCTGAAGTTGAGGTTATTTCAAGACAAATAGCAAATGCGCACACTCTATTCAATATTACAAATACAATTATATGGCTCCCAATGATTGGTGTGCTCGCTAAAGTTGTAACTTGGATAATCAGAGGCTCGGATGATACACCATATGAGAATAGGGTTGTATATCTTGATAACAAAATACTATCCAATGCTGCATTGGCTATGAACTTAGCAACAAAGGAATTATCAAGAATGGCGGAAATGTCAAAGGAAATGATGATTTCAGCCCGAGCAGCATTTATTGACAATAGTAAGGAGGCAGCCGCAAAGGTAGATGAGATTGAAGACATTGTTGATATGCTGCAAGCAGAAATTACAAGATATCTATCTGCAATGCTCTCAGTCGAATCATTGACAGATAGGCAGTCAATACGACTAGCAGGGTTAATGCATGTCGCCAGTGATATTGAAAGAATAGGTGACCACTGTCAAAATATAAGCGAACTGGCAACTACAAAGATTGAAAAAAATATTGAGTTTTCGGAGGAATCCTTTAAGGATATAGAGGGAGCATTTGTGAAATTGACTGCGATGGTTGAGACCACAATCGCAGCACTAGAGGCTAACGATATTAGCTTAGCAAAAAAGGTAGAAGAGTATGAGGATGATATTGATGACCTTGAAGACAATATGAGATATAGCAATATAGCTAAGCTTAATGACGGTCTCTCCAATCCTGAGGCTACCATAATGTTAATCGAACTGGTGCACAACGTTGAAAGAATAGCTGACCACTGTTGCAACATTTCTGAGGCGGTAATAGCGGATAGTGCAGTTTAAAGTTTAAGTAAAAAGTTATCTTAGTTCAATCAAAACCTTCAAATTGATGTTAAATACATTAATTTGAAGGTTTTTGCTTTCTAAATAAATAAACGAAAAATCAATCATGCAAAATGAAAGTTCTAGATTATTCTTCACATTATTCTATGTAGTTAACACATGATTCCATTCAAATTATAAACCAAAAATTATATTATATGGTTGTAAATAGTAAAAACCGATTTTTAAGGAGGAAGTTGTATGAAAAAAGTACTAATTGTTGGTCTGTTATGCTTATCACTTTTAATTACTATGCTATCAGGGTGTGGAAACAATACCACAGCCGAACAAAGTGTCTCATCAGCTCCACAGTCACAAGCGGCAGTATCATCAGAAGATACTACGAGTAAAGAGCCTGTTACAATTACATATGGGCTTTGGGATACTAACCAGGCAGTGGGCATCAAGAAGATGGCAGATGAGTTCACCGCAGCAAATCCTGGGATAAAAATAGAATTACAGGTAAATGGATGGAGTGATTACTGGACCGCACTTGAAGCAGCTGCTTCAGCAGGCACTTTACCTGATACATTCTGGATGCATTCAAATAATATTTATAAGTATGCGTCAAATAATATGTTATTGGATTTGACAGATAAAATTGCCTCCAGTGAAAAAGTAAAAATGGAAAATTTCCCTAAGGGTCTTGTGCAGATTTATAATTTCAACGGGAAACAATTTGCAGTACCAAAGGATTACGACACTATAGGATTATGGTATAACAAGACAATGTTTGATAAGGCTGGGGTAAAATATCCAGATGATACATGGACATGGAATGAACTATATGATGCAGCTAAGAAATTAACTAAGGCAGATAAATCTCAATATGGCTTCTTGGCAGCATTACATAGCCAGGAGGGGTATTATAACTTCGTTTATCAAAATGGGGGTACTATTATTACTGATGACAAAAAATCTGGCTATGATGATCCAAAAACTATAGAAGCTATGGAATTTTATATAAAGTTTGTTAAGGATGGGTTATCACCACAGGTGTTTGATGATGCTCAACGTGCACAGGATATGGAGAATGGTTTGTGTGCAATGGGACTATTTGGCTCTTGGAACCTATCTGGCTTTAGCACAAATGAATATATGAAAAATAATGTTGATGTTACGGTACTTCCTAAGGCTCCAAATGGTGGCAAAGCATCTATATTTAATGGTCTAGGTCTAGCAATTGCACCGAATACAAAGAATCCTGATGCTGCATGGAAATGGATAGAATATTGCGGTTCAAAGGAAGGCCAATTAAAACAGGCTGAGCTAGGTATAGCAATATCCGCATTCAATGGTACTGCAGATGCATGGGTAAATTCTAACAAGACATTTAATATTAAGTGTTTTATTGATATGGTCCAATATGCTCAAATAAGACCTTACTCAAACACAACTTCAGTATGGGAAGATAAGGCATACGAAGCTTTAAAAGGAGCCTTTACTGGAGAAAAGACAGTTGAGCAGGCTTGTAAGGACGCTGCAAAGTCAATGAATGATAGCCTTGCACAGGAGAAATAAGCCATAATGGCCAGGGTGTAATGCATATAGTAGCGATTAGGGCGCTATATGCATTACAATTAGGCCTATCAGGAGGATAAAATCATATGGGTGGACAACTTAAAAAGCATAAGTATTCCGAGTGGTTATGGGCTTGGTGCTTAATTGCACCTACTGTTATTGGACTTGTTATTCTTAATATTATTCCAGCAGTACAAACCTTATATTTAAGTTTTTTTAAGAGCGGAGATTTTGGAAGGGGTAACATCTTTGTAGGTATTTCAAACTATAAAAAAATGTTTTTAGACCCTCAGGTCTGGCATGCAGTTGGAAATACATTATTATATACATTATATGTTGTTCCTATAGGAGTTTTTATATCTGCAATATTAGCAGTCATGCTTAATAAAAAGATATATGCACAAGGTACATATCGTGCTATCTATTACATACCTGTAGTAGCAACCCCTGCGGCGGTAACTATGCTATGGAGATGGTTATATAATTATAACTTTGGTTTAATAAATGTCGTGTTTAACAAGATAGGGTTTGAATCGGTTAAATGGATTGATAACCCAAGTATAGCCCTTTTATCTATTGCTATTATAGGTATTTGGAGCACTGTTGGATACAATATGATATTAATTCTTTCAGGCTTACAAGAGATACCGGTAGTCTATTATGAAGCGTCGGAAATTGACGGAGCAAGTGCGTTTGCAAAGTTCTTCAAAATCACAATTCCTATGATATCTTCAACACTTTTTTTTGTAATAATTACTTCTATTATTCAATGTATGCAGGTATTTGATGTTATCTATATGATGGTGGGGGTTGCAAATCCATCGTATGATAAGACAGTATCATTAGTGTACTTATTCTATAATAATTCGTTTAAGTACTTAGATAAGGGGTATGGATCAGCTATCGTAATGCTACTTCTCATAATCATAGCCTTTATAACTCTTATTCAAGTAAAACTCCAAAATAAATGGGTTAATTATAATTAGGAGGAATTGTATGACTAAGAAACGTGATTTTATAACTAGCTTAATTCATATTTTACTTATATTAGGTTCACTTGTTATGATCCTCCCATTTGTATGGATGGTCTTAACATCGTTTAAAACTATTTCAGAGGCGACATCAATGAATCCGTTTGTAGTTTTACCTATAGAATGGAGATTTGACAATTACATTTCTGCTATTAATCAGAACAATTTTTTAAGGCTTTATTTTAACACCTTTTCCATGATACTAATCAATGTTGGATGTGCGTTGGTCTTTAGCTCAATGGCTGCTTATGCTTTTGCGAGACTGAAGTTTCCGGGCAAAAATTTCTGCTTCGGTTTAGTTTTATTTCAAATGATGATACCTACGCAGATTTTTATCATACCGCAGTATATGATGGTAGATAAGCTCGGTGCAAGAAATACCATATTTGCACTTGTATTTCCTGGCTTGGTTAGTGCCTTTGGAACATTTTTGCTAAGACAGTTTTTCAAGGGAATACCAGATGAATTAGAACAATCGGCACAAATTGATGGATGCAATATTGGCCAAACTTTTTTAAGAATTATGCTCCCTCAAGTTAAGTCTGGTTTAGTAGCATTAAGCATCTTTACAGCCTTATTCGCTTTCAAGAATTTAATGTGGCCATTAATAGTAAATTCCAGTAATGATGCGGCTACTCTTGCTTCTGCTTTAGCTAAAATCCAAAGCGCGTATTCCGTAAACTACCCAGTGCTGATGGCTGCATCTGTACTAGCAATATGGCCAATGATTCTGTTATATTTATTTTTCCAAAAGCAGTTTATACAGAGTGTGACGACATCTGGCTTAACTATTTAAGCCAAAGGAGGATTAGATGCCAATAGAATTCCACAGTCAAAGTAAGGAATTTCATATTTACAATAATGATATAAGTTATATATTATATATACTACCAAATAACCAAATTGGTAATTTATATTATGGTAAGAGAGTTAACGATAAGCAATCTTTCAAGTACTTATTTCAAGAGGCGCATCGTTCATTAGCGGCTAATGTATTTGAGGATAGTAATACTTTTTCTTTACAGCATACTGCACAGGAGTATCCTGCTTATGGTGTAACAGATTTTCATTATCCTGCATTTGAGATTAAACAAAATAACGGTAGTAGAATTACATGCTTTGAATATCAATCGTATAGTATTTACTCAGGTAAGAACAAATTGATAGACCTGCCTTCAACTTATGTTGAAGAAGATAGTGAGGCGCAAACACTTGAGATAATACTATATGACAAGGTGATAGAAACTGAGATTATATTATTCTATACTATTTTTAACGATTACCCTGTAATAGCACGTAGTACGAAGTTTATTCAAAAGGGCAACCAAGCTGTGATATTGGAACGTGCCATGAGTACCTGTGTAGACTTACCAGATAGCAAGTTTAACTTGATTCATCTGGCAGGCGCTTGGTCAAGAGAAAGGCATATAAAAGAAAAAAGAATCGAGGTTGGAATCCAGGCAATATATAGTATGAGAGGTACCAGTAGCGCTGAACACAACCCTTTTATTGCACTAAAAAGACCTAATACAGATGAATTTAATGGAGAAGTGTACGGTTTTAGCTTGATTTATAGTGGGAACCATTTAGAACAGGTAGAATTGGATACCCACGATATGACCCGTATTACTATTGGAATACATCCTGATACATTTGAGTGGCAGCTTAATTGTGGAGAGAGTTTTCAAACCCCAGAGGCTATACTTGTATACTCTAACGCTGGTCTTAACAAAATGAGTCAGACTTTTCATAAACTATTTAGAACGAGATTAGTGACTGGGCAGTGGAGGGATAAAGTAAGGCCAATACTAATAAACAATTGGGAAGCCACAGAGATGAATTTTACAGAGGATAAAATTTTAAGTATTGCAAGAGCAAGTAAAGAACTTGGTATAGAGCTTTTTGTACTTGATGATGGCTGGTTTGGCAAAAGAGATAATGACAGAGCAGGTTTAGGAGATTGGTACGTATCTAATTTTAATAAGCTTCCCAGTGGGATTGCCGGACTAGCAGATAAAATTGAATCACTGGGTATGAGTTTTGGTTTGTGGTTTGAACCTGAGATGGTAAATAAGGATAGTGATCTATATAGAGCACATCCAGAATGGATTATATCTACCCCAAACAGAAGAGTATCGGTATGTAGAAATCAGTATGTACTGGATTTTTCTAGGAAAGAAGTAGTTGATTACATATACTCTTTAATGGAAAGAGTCTTGAGTACTGCTAAAATATCGTATGTGAAATGGGATATGAATAGGTACATTACAGAGTGTTATTCAGCAGATAAGGATTCTAGTGATCAGGGGAAAGTTTTTCATCAATATATTCTTGGGGTGTATAGCCTATATCAGCGATTAACTATGAGATTCCCTCATATTTTATTTGAGTCATGTTCTAGCGGGGGAGCAAGATTTGATCCAGGCATTTTGCACTATGCACCACAAACATGGACTAGTGATGACACAGATGCAATTGAACGTTTAAAAATACAGTATGGGACATCCATGGTGTATCCGATTAGTAGTATGGGTGCGCATGTATCTGCGTGTCCTAATTTGCAGGTTGGGAGAACTACACCTATTGAAACTCGCGCAAATGTTGCTTTTTTTGGAGTGTTAGGGTATGAATTGGACATAACATTGCTATCTGTGGAAGAAAAACAAAAGGTAAAGGATCAAATTAGCTTTTATAAAGCTCATAGGCACTTGTTGTTATATGGAAATTTCTATCGTATTTCTAGCCCTTTTGAAGGAAATATTGTTTCATGGGTGGTAGTTTCAGAAGATAAGTCGGAGGCAATAGCGGGCTACTATAAAATATTAAATGGTTCTAATGAAGGTTGGAAGAGGTTTAAACTAGCAGGCCTGGAGGATGACAAACTTTATATTTTAAATAATGACAGTTCAAACTCTTTTTATGGGAATGAACTAATGAACATTGGCATAGTTATTGAACAAAAGGACCTTTGTTTTAATGCAAATGATTTTTCGTCTGTCATATATTATATAAAGGCTATATAATTGTAACTCTTTGTAATTATGATGACATCCCTGGAGGCAAGAACGTTTTCTGGATATATGTTATTTGCCCTTTAAATCGGAATGATCTAGCTCTTCATTTTGCTCTCGGAAAGCCTTGGGGCTGATCTGATGTAATATTTTAAAAACTTTAGAGAATGTTAGCGGATCGGGATAGCCTACATTTTGTGAAATAGCATTAATGGGCAAAGAAGTTGTTTTTAATAGGTAACAAGCTTTAGCCATACGATAATTAATAATATATTGTTGAGGGGAAATGTGCATAGATTTTTTAAAAATATTAGTAAAATAGCTTCTGTCAATGCCAATATAGTTTGCGATATCATTAACCTTAATATCTCTATGATAATTATGATCTATAAATTCAAGTGCATGTTCTACATAAACTTGATAAGGGTAGTCATGTGCACCACTTTGAATACTTGTCTCGTTTTTCTCATCAATGAGATTTGCAAGGAACATAAAAAGGAATGCTTCCCTTTTTAAATCATTAGAATAGGTTAGCTGACTTGAATTTAACATCTCTTTTACACAATCAATTAACTTATCCTCATGATGAAACTTCACTATTCTGCTTTTTTGCCCAAAGCATGCATGAGTTAAGCATGCCTCAGCCTTTACTCCGCCAAATCCAATCCATATGTATGTCCATGGATCATCAAAATCTGCCTGATAATATGTTGTCTCACCGGGGTATATTAGAAACGCATCGTGCTTTGCCAAGTAATATGTTTTACCATCCGCCTTAAATATGCCCTTGCCATCTATTATGTAATGAATCAGATATTCTGAACGACTTATTGGGCCATAAAAGTGTCCAGGATCGCATACTTCCATGCCACAATAACTTAAATATAAATCTACAGAATGTTTTTTTAGATATTCTAGACATTTATATCGCACTGAATTGGTATATTTAGGATTATTCATTTAGCGAAGCTCCCATAAATTTTTATTAAATTAATTTTACCATTTGTTTATTAGAAATTCAATTATTGGTAAATTATGCAGATTTTTTAAAAAGTTTAGTACCTGATAATAAAAATGTTCTCGCATTACTTATAGTTATTTGATATAATACCTATATATCTTTGGGGAATATAGGTATTATGCATGTTTAAATTCAAGAAATTTTTCAACAAACAACTTGTTTATTCTACGATAATCCTACTTTTTATAGGTATTACAATAATCCTTGTTTGGTGTATTAATGAAACTTCTATTTTTAAAGATAAAAATTCTGAACAAAACAATACGTCAAGTACAATATCCTCAACTAATCAGAAAGCTAATAATTCGACTGAATATACTATACAGACGCCTAGCTCTATTAATGTATTGACTCCTTCTGCCATACAGACACCTGTAACATCGTCATCAGTAAATACTGCTACACAACAAACGTCCTCTGCTATACAGGCACCTGCTGCGTCGTCAGATATTACTTCTACCTCGCAAACACCGGCAGCAATCCAGAAACCCTTAGCAACTCAGACATCTGCATCAACACCTGCTGGTATTAACGCAGACAGTGAAAAATACTCACAGGCTAGTAAGGCAATATTTGCTGGGCCTAAAAAAATGCATGTTTCTATTACTTTTGATGATGGCTATGACCGTACTGCTATAAAGAAGGTCCTTGATGTACTAAAAGAAGAAAAATTAAGCGCAACCTTTTTTGTGATAGGAAAGAATCTTAACCAAAATACAGAGCTTTGGAAGAGAGCGGTAAATGAAGGGCATGAGGTTTGTAATCATACCTACTACCACCAACTCTTGGGTAAAATGAGCGATGAAAAAATAATTAAGGAGTTTACAGATTGGGAAGAGGCAGCAGAAAAAATACTTGGGGCAGAATATATGGTTAGAATGAAGCGAGACTTCCCATTTATAAGGCTACCAGGTGGAGACGGTAACAATAACAAGAGAATTTTGTACTTGGCACAGAGCCTAGGTTACAAAGTCATTGGGTGGGACACTGACAGCTATACTGGTATTATCAGGCAAATGGAAAAGAATAAACAGTCCAAAGACGAAATAGCCAAGCAGGTTTCTGTATATATACCCAAGGTAGCAAAAAAGGGATCTATTATTCTCATGCATTTTAATGCATATGATACCACATACTTAAAGCAGACCATTAAAGGCCTACAAGATAAGGGATATGAGATTAAAAGCATATCTGAGATAATCAAAAATTAAGTTGAAACGTTAGTAAATGTATTCTATAATTTAATATAATAATTTTTACATAATATATAATTCTTTTATAAAACAAAAATATTTTGGGGGATAAAAAATGAAAAGCGTAATTCGTGACATTTCTTTAGCGGATAAAGGAAGGCAAAAGATAGAATGGGTAAGAAAGAACATGCCCCTTTTAAGAAGCCTTGAGGATGAATTTAGAGAGAATACTCCTTTTTCTGGTGTAAGAGTTGTGGTGTCAGTGCACCTAGAGGCAAAGACAGCATATTTAGCTAAACTATTTGCAATTGGTGGTGGAGAGGTCTCAGTTACGGGAAGTAATCCATTGTCCACACAAGACGATGTAGCTGCAGCTCTTGTTGCAGATGGCCTTGATGTGTATGCGTGGTACAACTCTACCAAAGAAGAATATGAGGAACATTTAAACCTCGCATTAGGATATAAGCCAAATATTATTATTGATGATGGAGGGGATTTAGTTAACCTTCTGCATACCTCAAGGAGAGAGCTGATTCCTCATATTATGGGTGGCTGCGAAGAGACTACAACAGGTGTTCTTCGTCTTAAAGCAATGGAGAAACAAGGCATTCTGCGTTTCCCTATGATTGCAGTTAATAATGCACAGTGTAAGTACTTATTTGATAATAGATATGGTACCGGACAATCTGTTTGGGACGGCATTAACAGGACTACAAACCTTATTGTTGCCAGCAAAAACGTTGTAGTTGCAGGATATGGCTGGTGCGGTAAAGGTATTGCAATGAGAGCAAAGGGCTTAGGAGCAAATGTAATTGTTACTGAAATTGACCCTATAAAAGCTGCTGAAGCTGTAATGGATGGTTTCAAGGTAATGAAGATGTCAGATGCTGCCAAGGTTGGGGATTTCTTTATTACCGTAACAGGCTGTCGTGATGTTATTACACAGGAGCACTTCAAGAATATGAAGGATGGGGCTATTCTTTGCAATGCCGGTCACTTCGATGTGGAGGTTTCTGTTAAGGAACTTGAAGAAATAGCTATAGAAAAGGCTCAACAGAGAAATAATATAATGGGCTACAAAATGCCTGATGGCAGATGGATAAACCTTTTAGCTGAGGGACGACTGGTTAATCTTGCTGCGGGTGATGGACACCCTGCTGAGATTATGGATATGAGCTTTGCCCTTCAAGCTAAGTCTGCACAATACATGCTCAAGAACTATAATAAGCTGGGCAATTCAGTTGTAGATGTGCCTGTTGAGATTGATAATGCAGTTGCAAATATGAAGCTTAAGTCCTGGGGTATAAAGATAGACAAGTTGTCCAAGGAGCAAAAGAACTATCTTAACAGCTGGGCGGAATAAGGAATAGATTACTTGTACATCAAGATATATTTGGAGAGAAAATGAATATAGATTTATTAATTAAAAATGTGGATATTGTAACGGCAGATAGTAATAATGCCATGCTTGAAAGTGCCAATATTGGTATTAAAAATGGCATTATTGAATTTGTCTCCAAAGATATACCTGCTGATATTATTTCAGCTAGAACTATTGATGGAAGACACAAAATAGCTATGCCGGGACTTGTAAATGCACACACACATAGCGCAATGACTCTCATGAGAAATTATGCGGATGATATAGCTCTTGAAGAATGGCTGTTCAATAACATTTTCCCGATAGAGGCTAAGCTGAGCAGTGAAGATGTTTACTGGGGTACAATGCTTGGTATTTCTGAAATGCTAAGGTCTGGTATCACTGCTTTTGCTGATATGTACATGTTTATGGATGATGTTGCTAGGGCTGTTACTGAGACGGGCATTAAAGCCAACCTGTGTAAAAGCCCTGTACAGTTCTTTGAAGGCGGCGAACTCAAGAGGCTGGATAAAAGTCAGGGTGCTATTGATTATTATAACAACTACCACAATTCAGCAAACGGTAGAATTAAGGTTTTTATTGAGATACACTCCACCTATATGTTTAATAAAGGTACTCTTGAAAACGCGGCTAGACTTGCTAAACAGCTCAATACAGGCATTCATATTCACCTTTTGGAAACTACCACTGAGGTTGAATCCAGCAAAAGGGATTATGGAATGACATCAGTTGAGATTTGTAAGGAGACAGGAGTACTTGATGTTCCTGTCATGGCAGCACACTGTGTTCATCTGAGTGATAATGATATAGAAATAATGAAGGCTATGGGTGCAAGTGTTGTTCATAATCCTACTAGCAATCTTAAGTTGGGTAGCGGAATAGCCAGGATTCCAAAGATGTTGGATATGGGCATTAATGTCTGCCTTGGTACTGATGGTGCAGCTAGCAACAATAACCTCAATATGTTTGAAGAAATGCAGCTGGCAGCGCTCATTCATAAGGGTACTGCCATGAATCCTCAGTTGGTAAACGCACAGACTGTGTTGAAAATGGGTACAGTAAACGGCGCTAAAGCAATTGGATTTGATGAAACAGGTGTTATTGCAAAGGGCATGAAGGCTGATATAATTCTAGTGGATATTGATAAACCTCATTTCTACCCAAAGAATAACCTTTGTTCTATGCTGGTTTATTCTGCTCAGGCTTCAGATGTGGACACAGTGATAGTTGATGGAAATATCCTTATGCAAAACAGGGTGTTTACTGCCATTGATGAGGAAAGAATAAAGCATGAGGTTGAAGTACTATCCCAAAGATTATTGGGAAGATAAAGCTGGTATCGCTATGAATATAGATTTTAAAAGAACCATTCGAAAAGAAATTAAAGAGAGAAGAGCTAGCATGCCTTTCAATGAGGTACTGGAAAGCTCTTCTCGCATTTTTGAAGCTATAAGAAATATGCCAGAAATAATAAGCTCTCAAAAGATATTTTGTTATGTAAGCTTTGAAAATGAGGTATATACACACAGCTTTATTAATGAATTACTTTCTTTAAAAAAGGAGGTTTATGTACCCTGCGTTGACACCTCTTGCAAATGTACTATGAATGCGGTGTCGATAGAAAGCCTAGATGAGTTAGTACCAGGCTGTTATGGTATACTTGAGCCTATCTGTATACAGGGGAAGATTATATGCCCTCGAGATATTGATACTGTAATTGTACCGGCAGTGGCTTTTGACAAGAATAGATTTAGACTGGGCTATGGTGGGGGCTATTATGATGCGTATTTAGCACAAACAAGCGATAGCTGCTATAAAATAGGTGTTTGCTATGATTTTCAGCTGACAGATAGTCTTCCTGTTGAACCCCATGATAAGCAAGTGGATGTTGTTGTGACAGACAATACAATTGTCTTTTAAATGGACAAATTTTAATTTTTTACTCGTCTGAATATACTTTATTAGGCAACAAAAAGAAGGTAGTGAAGTGCATGCCAAAACTCAAGCCTAAACCTGTAATAGCAATCTATAAACAAAAGGTTGATATTACGTCACTTCTATTGAAAATTCTATCACTTTAATTAAAAGATTATTATAGGACAAATTTTATTATTGCTATTTCATGAATATACATCATTTAGGTGTAATTATATTTGAATTCAGCGACAGCGATAATGGCTGAGCGGGAGTAGTTATGCATGGGTTCAGCAAACCGGATATCAACTATCACATTGGCATTTATGTCAGACAGAGTAGGGATGAAAACGAAGAGAATATTGAAACTATTGAAACACAAAAAAAGCTGTTAATAGAATATGTCAGAAGAAACAATCTCGGTATTGTTTATAAGGTTTACGTTGATGATAACGTGTCTGGCACTGCATTTGATAGAAATGGATTGAATGAACTCAAGAAGGATGTACTTTCGTGTAATATCAATCTGGTAGTACTAAAGGATTTATCAAGATTAGGTAGAAACAACACTAAAACACTATTATTCCTGGATTTTTTAGAGGAATATGGTTGTCGTGTACTGACCTCTGATGGGAGATATGATAGCCTAAAGGACAACGAAACTGTAGGGCTACAATCGTGGATTAATGAGAGCTATGTTAGAGATATTAGTAGGAAGATCAGAGCCAATTTAAGATTTAAAATTGAGCAGGGTGAATATATAGGGAATGCTCCATATGGCTATGTTAAATCAGCAAGTGAAAAAAACAAGCTGGTAGTAGATACAAGAACTGCACCGGTAGTCAGAGAAATCTATGAGATGTATAAGGAAGGACATGGTTATGCAGCAATAGCGGGCATACTGAATAAAAAGGGGTATCCTTCCCCTTCATCAAAGAACTCGGGCGTTCCTATCACGCCATGGAATCAGGTCGCTGTACAGAGGATTCTATGCAATAGGGTATATATAGGGGATACAGTTCAGGGTATCAGTGAAAAGATTAGCTTCAAAAATAAAAAGACTCGTAGGTTGCCCTTTGATAGATGGGTAATTACAACAAATACACACGAATCAATAATCAGTCCGGAGACTTTTGAAGAAGTACAGAGAATCAGAGCGAGGAAAAGATCCAATCAAGGCTACAACAGGAGCGTCACACATGCTCTGAGTAATCTTCTATACTGCGGAAAATGCGGTAGGGCTATGTATGTCAGGGTGAGGAAGGATAGACCTGTTGGTTATATATGCAGCACCTATGGGAAAAATGGCGTTAAGGAGTGCTCGAGCCATTATGTTCCGGAACAGCATATAATTGATACCATAACAAATGAATTGCTAGAGATGTTATCAAATAGAGACATAATTGATAGTGTAAATGAAAAGTATAAGCAGAATGATAATACAATAGACGATAGAGTGAATAAGGCAATAGCGCTAGAACAGCAGCTGCAGTTAAAGCAAAAACAGCAGGATATATTATATCTTGACCGCTTAGAAGGGAAGATATCAGCACAGCTTTTTGAACGAATTAATAAAAGCCTCGAAACTAGAATGACTATTATCAGGGGAGAGCTCGAGGAAATGAAGCAGAATGAGCTAAGAATACTTGATAGAAGAAATGCTATTGCAGATTTTGCTGAGCGTATCAAAAAACAAGGTATAAACAGAAAAATAATAGAGATGATGGTTAATAAAATAGTTGTTTATGACACAAATGACAACTCAGTAAATGGGAATATCAAGACTGACAGTACAGATTGTCAAAATGGGATGATAGTGATAGAGTACAATTACGATAACTGGAGAGAGGCTTGATTAACTAAGCGGCCTTGATTAGCTGAGTGGTTTATAAACGAAGGGACTTGATAACCAAAAAACGGTCAAACAGAAGTACGAACTTCTAATTGACCGTTTATTATTTGTGTTACCTAATTATAAGCTTCCCTTTATAAATAAATCCATTAAAGTGTATCCCTCTTCTATGAACACTCCCGAGGTTTTTGCCTGCTCCTCATCATAGCCAGTTACGCCTGAAACCTTCTCATCTGTGCTATCGTACAGTATAAATGGTACCGGTTCACTGGTATGTGTGCGAAGACTCAATGGAGTAGGATGGTCGGGAAGTACCAGAATTCTATAATCACCAAAGGCCTTAATACCTTCTAAAATAGGACCTACAACCTTTTCATCTATAAGCTCTATCGATCTAGGCTTATTTTCTACTTCATATCGGTGCCCGCATTCATCAGGTGCCTCTATATGAACATATACAAAATCATCTGTTTTAAGTGCCTCTAGGGCTGCGGCAGCCTTGCCCGAAAAATTGGTATGAATGTTGCCCGTAGCACCTTCTACATCAATGGAAGTAAGGCCTGCGCATATTCCGATACCCTTTAGCAGGTCAACTGCGGATATCACACTGCCCGAGATACTGTACTTTTCCTTGAAGGAAGATAACATTGGTTTTTTGCCTTCTCCCCAGAGCCATATGGAGTTAGCAGGGCGCAGGCCTTTCTGCTGCCTCGCTATATTAACTGGGTGCTGTGATAAAATGTCGTAGCTTTTGATCATTAAATCCAGCAATAGACCGGATGACTCCTTGGGAAGAAAATC
>JAEYTP010000123.1 GCA_023433945.1 Bacillota bacterium
GAAAGTTATTATATCTTCTATTCAATTAATGTGCACGAGTAAATTCCACTTTAAGAAGAATACTGAATTTAGTCTTGCACACTGGACGTTACTCTTGCACAACTGGAATTTACTTTTTCATTTAAGAATTTAAAAATAATTGAAATAAAATGATATCTTATATATACTATTTATGGAATAAATATATAAAAATGGAAATATAAGGAGGAATTGCTAAGTGGAAAGACGAAGAAAATTATTATGCTTGGTATTATGTTTTTGTATTCAAGCTACGAGCATGATATTTCCAATGGCCACATTTGCTCAACCAGAAATAGTGGCGGATAGTGAAACAAAAATTGATACCGCTACCTTGATTTCTGTAAAGGATGATGCGGCAAATACAAGTGCAGCAGCAATTGACGTTGTAAATGCAACTGTTGCAGGTATTAGTGTACAGCTTACAGAAGATGGAGAGAATTCTGGCGTATTTAAAGACACTTTTACACTAACTAGTGGCGATACTAATCTTTCAGAAAAAAAGATAAACGTGGCCACAGGTGCGATTAAAGTGGAATATCAGCTAGCAGATGGAAGCGCAGTACTAGAAAAAAATATAAATGTTACTGCAAATGTTAGCAGTACTGAAATTCAGGTGTCTGGTGAGATAATGCAGCCAGATGGTAGTACTAAGTATATAGGCAAGGTTAGTGTTAATGTTTGGCAAGATAATATTAATACAGACTTTAGTCAAAATGTAAAAAATAATGAAGATGGTACATATTCCATTTCGGGACTAGCTGATGGTCTGTATAAAATTAATGCTCAACCAATTGAAAAAGTGCCATATACGGGGAAAGTTGAAGAATTTACTGTTACAGACGGTAAAGTAACTAGTAATAGTGTAATTAATTTAACTATGCTAAATGCTCAGGCATATGGAAATGTATATTACTATACAGATATGAGAAATGTATCAGCTGAAAATTACATGCTAAAGGTAACAGATTCTTTAAAGAATCCGGTTTATCCATATATTAATTGTATAGATGGATGGTACTGTATAGCAGGGCAAAGTTTATCTAATGGTAACTATAGTGTTTTTATCGAAATGAACAATGCAGGAGACGCATATCCACAAACAACATTACCAGCTATAACCTTCAGTGTAGGAGATGGAGTAACTCCTACTCAACAGGATTTACATGTTCCAGACAGACTTATCTCTGGCTATGCAAAAACCATGGAGGGAACTGCTGTTAGCGGAGCTAGCATTGTGGTTATTGAATACGACGAAAATGGGTACAGTTGGTGGAGTGAAGAAAGCTCTGACGCTAACGGAAGATTCTGCATAAAAGAATATCGACTTAATAAGGGAAAAATGTATAAGATTACAGCAATTCCACCAGAGGAAATTACCGACCAAGCTGCAGGTTCAGTTACCTTTAATTGGGATGGAAGCACTGAGCCGTCAGAAATTCAAGATATTAGGTTGGTTGAGCCACAGATATGGGGTAAGGTTTTTGCGGGTGATATGCCATTTAGTGATGCATACGTAAAAGTGGTTGACTCACAAAACTATAATCAGAAATTAATAACAAAGGTACATAGTGATGGTAGCTATAGTGTAGGTGGGTTGGATTTTAGCGACGGGAAAACATATCAAATATTTGCCGACCCGTCTAACGATTCTTCATATGTTTCTTCAGAATATAGCGTGTTAACAGCAAGTGGAGCTAATATTGATTTAAACCTACGTCCTGCTCAAATCATACTAACGGTGAAAAACTCTGAAGATGCATATATATATGGGGGCGACTATTACTATGATATGAGATCTTTAAGTGGACAACAAGTATTCAGTTCAAGAGGCTATAATGAGAAAGTATTTTTTGGAGGTATGCAACCAGGTAAATACCAACTTACACTTTATCCGCAGGGTAGTAATACCGTCAATCAGGCAGCTTCCTTGCCAGAAATTATTACTATAAATGGAGATGGAACTGCTGATAAAAAAAATATAGAGCTTAAGCTTACAAAGGCATTAATTACAGGTACAATTAATGTCCCGGTAGGATATCAGAACAGTCCTGGAGTGGACATTTGGAAAATTAATACATATAGAGATAGTGTATATTATGGGCATGCGACAATCAGTGGAAATAATTACAACATAGGTGCTTTGCCAGACGGAGAATATTACCTACAGGCTTACGTCAGAGTTGATGGAAATCCTGGCATGGCATGGGCGCCTTTACAAAAAATCAGTGTGGCAAACGGAAGTACTACTAGTACAAATATAAACTTTAATATATCGGGTATACAGCCTTTGTTAGGAAACAGAATAACATATTATCAAGGTAATTCTGAGCTTAACTTCAATATAATGAATAAACGCCTTATTGAAGATGCTTCAAAGCTTAAGGTTGAGGTATATAATTTAGATGACACACTTATTAAATCATTTGATGGGGATAGAATATCACAAAGCAATGACTACCAAGAGTTTTATGACCAAGCTTGTTATAAAGTACAAGTTGGTGAAGAGCTAAATATTAAACCAGGTACTTACAAGCTTAAGGTTTATTATGATGGAATACAGTTAGACAATTGCTACCCTGATTCAGATGTGCTGAGTTGTAGGTGCTGGCTTGATAATAGCTCATATATAGTAAAGTCAGATGAGTCAAGAGGTAAAGTGCTGACACTTAAGGCATTTGATCAAGTAAACAGTGGTGATGCTATTCAAGTTGTACTAAGAAATGGCGATGAGTACTTACCAATTAATAATACTATAAATAGTAATAGTGATATTACACTTACTCTTCCTACAGAAGGTGTAGAAAAAGGATATTACTCAATCCTTATAATCAAGGATGGCGTTGTATTAGGTGAGTCTTGCTTCACCTGTGGGGAACCTAAAATTACAGGTATCAATGATATGATGGATAGTGAGGACGTAGTATTATTTTCAGGAGATTACATTGAGTTCTATAAAAATACAGATTCTTATATAGTAATTACAGATAAAAATGGTAATGAAGTACAACGGTCTTATTTTATGCTTAGTGAAGACTGGTGTCCACTAGGATTTTCAATTAAGTGTTTGAATGCAGGTGTATACAATGTAAAGCTAATTTGTAATGATATAGAAGTTGGGAATTGGGAGATGAAGGTGCTACCTGAAGTGTACCCAAACCCAATGTATATAGATGAATCTAGCTGTTCAGGAACTACTGTTACATTCACATGCGGTTCAGGGATCACTCCAATATGGCAGTTTGGGGACATAATAAGAGTATCTCTACAAAAAGACAATTCAGATGAGCGATACGAAATTGCACCTGAAGGTGTATCGGTTAGTGCAGATTCTATTACCACTACATTACCTCAAATGTCTCAGGGTAAATACTATTTTAATATGTCAAATAACAATGGTGAGAGAGTAAGTAGTGGTGAACTGATTATCAAGGGTGCTACTCAGTCCAAAATTCATGTAATTGATGGGTCTGGTCAAAGCATACCATATGCTCATGTTTACTTACAAAGGAATAACGATGGGCAAGAAAACAGTGACTGGCATTCTTTCAAAACAGATGGCAAAGGTGATGCATACATATTTGGTATGGGGGAAGGTAAGTATAAGGTCAGTGTAGATAGTAGACAATTTGAACATATAGGTTATTACAATGGTGATTTTATCATAAGACCAGACGGAAGTTGTAACGTACCTATCCTCACAGTTAAAGCCCAGGGTATGATTACTGTGTCTGGTACAATTTCACTTCCCGATGGAGCCAAAGCACCAGCAGGTGGTATAAAGGTATATCCTTGTATAGATCAGATAACGCATAACAGCAGACTATTTACTTGTAATGAATTCACCATTCCAGAAGGTGAAAGCTCTACTACATACTCATTGCAAGTTCCAAAGGGGTTGGGAATATCTGATTATATATTAGGTATGTGGATTTCCAATAGGGATCAGAATACACCATATATTGATGGGAACATGAATACCAATGGAAGCTTTGTATTTACGGATATAGGAACACCAACATTTGACGATTCTAAAGACTTTACTAGAGATGTTACGCTTGTAAAAGGAAAGAAAATATCAGGAGCAATTAAGCTTCCGGTAGCTTTCAGTTCAGATAAGAAAATTGTAGTAGCAGCAATAAATGATAATAATACATCAGATAAGTCGGATGACTATGTGTTTAAAAGTACACCTATCACCATTATAAGTGGTGACACAAGTGTAAACTATAAGATGTATGTACCAGAGGGCTCATATTTAGTAAGATACGAGGCTATTGACGATCTTACTAGCTATGAACCAAAGGGTTATTACAAGCAGAATGGCATGTCTTACTATAAAGGTGAGGCAAGTAGTGTAAATGTTACAGCAGATACAACAATAGACCTTACCCTTTTAGATGATATACCAGTTCCTCAGGTATCCAATATTTGGGGGACTAGTGAGTGGGCTAACTACATAGAATTACAGGGTAATGATCTAAAACTCTATGGAGATAACGGAGCATCAGTTGACATTTATAGAAAGGGCAGCAACACTCCTATTACGCACGTCAACGCTATAGATTACGATGACAACTATATGAGGTTTGTTATTGACAGAAGTAAGTTTGGTGTAGGAGATTATTCTCTAAAGCTCAATTATAAAGGAGCAATGGACTACTCAGGTGATTTCAAAATATACCCTGCTATTAGTCAAAATATATATACTCTTGTAAAACCATATGCTGAGAATACTCCTTTAGTATATAGTTATGAAGGAACAGGTGCTGCACCATGGAAAACATCTGATAGTGTGTATATTTCTTTATATAATGAAGATATTGATAAGAGGATAGTACTATCGGGAAATAGCATAGCGGTTTCGCAAAGTGCAATATCTGCTATACTCCCTGGTGATCTTGAAACAGGTAAATATTACATCAATGTTATAGTAAATGACAAAGAGATTGTGTATGGAGAACTAATTGTTATAACTTCTGAAAAACAACAACTTAAAGTAGCCATAAAGGATGATACAGGAGCAGCAATTTCAAATGTTGGAGTTGTATTTGAAAATAAGGATGATCCAGAGGGAACAGTTAATATTAACAGCAACGACAAGGGTGAAATAATTGTATCTAACTTTAAGGAAGGTCGGTATTCTGCAGGTATCTATTGGAATGATTCAAATGGAAAGTATTGTGACTTTTATAAGGAAAATGCTTTTACAATTGATGGTGCTGGAATGGCTGACAAACAATCCTTAGATTTAGTAGTTAAAAGAGCAGTAACCATTTCAGGTACTATTTCATTACCAAACAATGAGAAGGCACCAGCGGGAGGCTTAAATTTATCTTTAGGCTTGGTTTCAAAGGGCAATAAGGAACTGTATAGCATAACAAATGTAGTAATATCTGAAGAACAAAATTCCATAAAGTATAGCATAAAAATACCAAAGGGTCAGGGTGTAAATGACTACTTTGTGCCACTTTGGATAAACAATCGTACCCTAGAAACTCCTTATTTAAATGGTAATGTTAAAACAAATGGTTCTTTTGAACCAACAGAGTATTATGCTGATACATTTGGGGATGTAGAGGACAAAACCGTTAATATTACTCTTGAAAAGGGAAAGAAAATCTATGGAACTATTTCTTTACCAAATGGTGCGCTAAGCAACGACACTGAAATTTATTTGACAGCAGTTGACGACAAAGGTACTGTAAACGGTTTGGATGACATTATAACTGGACCTAAATGTATTGTACCTGCTGGAGAAACAAGTGTTGACTACTCTATGTTTGTACCAAATGGAAATTACAAGATTAAGTATAGCATTCCTTCTAACCTTACAAAGTATGAAAGTGAGGGTTTCTATAGCGCTTCAGGTATGAAACCGTGCTATGGTCAAGCGGATGTAGTCCCTGTAACAGCAGCAAAACAAGTAAATCTTAGCTTAATCCCAGGAACTAATGGTGCACATATTACTAAAGTTAACAATATTCCTGAAAAACTTGGATTTGTTCAAGTTGAGGGACTTAACCTAACTAATACAGATAATGCTACTGCTGAAATATATAAAAAGGACAGCAATACCGCATTTATGACACTCACAGAAATAAAGGAGCGGTCAGATGGAGCACTACGATTTACAGTTGATAGAAACCTACTGACCTGGGGTGACTATGACATACTTGTTAAGAATAACGGGACAGAGATATATAGAGGCAGCTTCTATGTTCAGCCATTGTATCAAAGCAAGGTAGCTAATTATAGTACTTCTAGTGGTACAGTGCAAATCGAATATATTGGTCCTGGTCAAGCACCACAACTCACAAAAGATAGTGCTAGAATTTGCCTTGATAATTATATGGGAGAAAACTCAGAAGCAATAGATATTAATAGCTTCAATATATCAGGGAGTACTATAGCATTTGAGTTGCCGTCAAATCTACATAGATGGTATGCTGTTCGTTTGTACAAAGATAATTTTATGTTATCTGACACGGCGGGAGTAAATGTTGTTCCTAGTGATGAAGTTCAGCTATCGGGTAAGGTCGTTGACAACTATAATAACAACATGGCCTATCCATACATGAAGATACAAGTAGTAAATACTGAGACCAATGAAGAATATGGTTTTGATGTCGACAAGGAAGGTAACTATGTTATTTACAATCTTCCTGAGGGGACATATACAATTAATGCTTATAGTGCTTTTGTTGAAAATTGTGATGGATACAATTACCGTGAGGACATAGTTATTGATCAATCTGGTAAATGCACAAACATTACACAGCCAAAAGCACATGATTTGAAAATGGAATCATATATAAAAGTATCTGGTAAAATAGTACTTCCACAAGGGGAAAAAGCTCCAGTCGGCGGTTTACCACTTACAGTATTTTGTAAGTACAATGATAGCAAATATGAAACGGTCCATGTAGATATCCCAGAAGGACAGAACTCCGTTGACTATACTATACATGTAGTTAGGGATCCAAATGTTAATGATGCTGTCTTAGGTATATGGCTTGATTCACAGTATACTAATTATTTAACTGGGGTACTGGGGCAATCTGGTATGGTGTTCGATGATAGTGATGCAATTAAATTCAAGCTTGATGAAGATCTAACAAATAAAAATATAACTCCTATTAAAGGCAATGTACTATCAGGAAGTATTACGTTGCCAGAGGGAGCTACCTCTACAGGGGCGATAACTATTGATGTATTCGCTACTGATAACAGAAATACAGAGAATGAATCTGATGATTTAATATTTGGTTCAAAGTTAGAAATTGCAGCAGGGGCAAAGAGTGTCAACTATAGATTCCCTCTTCCAACAGGAAACTATTATGTTGCCTACAAAATCGATGTATATGGCTGCGAACCAAATGGATACTTAGGGCCAGACGGCACGGTATACGATAAATATCAGGCTAGTATCATAAATATTAATGCAAATAAAACAGTGAACCTTTCTATTGGGTTGATGTCGGCACCGTCAGTATCTTCAGCAATTGTTGATAAATCAGGTGAGACGATTACACTAAAACTGAGCAAATCTATTGTCAGTTTAGGAATACAGCCCTCAGATTTTGTTGTAAATGTTGGAGGTCTTGAATATGACATAAGCGCTGTAGAAACTGATGAAAAAGGACAGCAGCTTATTATCAAGCTTAAGGATTACAACATATATTCTGACCACAAGGATATAAAGGTATCGTATTCAGGAAGCACAATCACTGCACTTGATGGTATGAAGCTAGCAGCCTTTAGTGATAAGTCAGTAGAAAACCAGAGTATGAGAACAGCTACTATAAGCTGTAATGACAAGGGTAAGACTGTAAGCACTGACGTTGCAGTTACTGTCCAGTGTACAGGTAGTGCTATTACAACTATGCCAGCAATTGATATTAAGGATGGAGATACTGTAGCAGCTACGGGTACAGAAAACGTTTCTTATACATTCACAGAGAGTAAGGTACACAATATTCAGGTGTTATTATCTGATAGGAAGGGTGCTATAACTTTATCGTTTGAAATAGATAAGATAGCTCCTGTTGCACCTATCATTAGTACTTCTCCAAGTGCTATTACAAATGGAAATGTAACGGTAACAATCACCTATTCAAACGACAGTGCAATCAAGAAATATAAGATAGAAAACGGCAATGAGAGGGATTATACAGCGCCATTTAATGTAGCCGAAAATACTACTGTTACAGCTATTGCCTCGGATGCACTTGGAAATACCACAAGTAGCAGCATATCAATAATCAACATTGATACCTCTGCACCTGAGGTGCCAACCTTTGAAATGATGCCAAATACGTTAACAAATGGGGCGGTAACTGTCACCATCAACTTCTCACAGGATAGTGCAGTGAGGAAGTACAAGATAGGAAATGGTTCAGAGCAGACCTATACTGCACCAGTAGTTATAACAAGCAACACTACAATTACAGCAATAGCATTGGACGAAGCAGGAAACAAGTCTAGTGCAAGTGTAGCAGTAAACAATATCGATAATACTGCTCCAACTATTACTGTAAAACCATATAACACTAGCCCAACTAACAAGCCTGTAACTGTTGTAATTCAGATTAATGATAATGGCATTATATCAGAGGATTCTCATAGGTTTGACGCTAATGGTTCATTTACTTTTACAGCTAAGGACAGTGTAGGGAACTCAACTTCTAAGGAAGTAACAATAAGCAATATAGATACTATTCCACCTACAATTTCAATAAGTGGATGTAGTGATATTTCTAATAATGCTAATGGGATTACACCTGTAATCTCATGGGGAGATACTACTGCGGTATCTAGGGTTACCAAGCTAAATGGTAGCAATTTTGACTGCAATAGCAGTGGAATAAAAGCACCTGGAACATATACACTTACAGCCACCGGAAAGGATGAAGCGGGCAATACTGCTACTGCAACTAAGACCTTTACAATATCCTGGGATATGACCGTACCACTTATAACTGTTGATAATGTGGCTAATGGTGCAATATTCACTGGTAATGTTAAGCCAAACATCACGCTCGTTGGAGGTAGCAATTCAACAAACTATAAATTTGAAGCTAAGCTAAGGGATACAAATGGTCATGTTATTAACTTTAATAAGGATAATGTACCTACAATAACTACAGAGGGTGCATTAACACTTCAGATTACTGCTACTAACCCAAGCTATACCGACGTAATTAGTACAAAAACTATTAGCTTTACAATTGACAAGACTGCACCAGAGGTAAGTATACAGGGAGTAGATGGTACGATATTCAATACTCCAGTGACACCAGTTATTACACTTAGTGATAATATAGCGTCACAATTCCAACTTATCAATGCTGCAAATATTACATTAAAGAGTGGATCAAAAGACGTTGACTATAGTATCGGGGACACCATTTCACAGGATGGTAACTATACATTAGAAGTTACTACTACAGATATGGCGGGCAACGCTAGTCAGAAGGTATCAAAGAGTTTCTCCATTGATACTACAAAGCCTATAATTACTTATAGCGGAGTACTTGATGGTTATACATATAAAGATAGCGCAGTTACTTTAAAAGCCGAGTGTGACGAGGGTGCAACACTTGCAGTTACTGCAACATCTAGTAAACCTGATGCTAGCATTCCTAATGGAGTAGTTAATCTAGATTCCAACAAGCAGTTCACTTTCAACGGTAAAGACGGAGAATCAGTTGATTACACTGTAACCATGAAAGCGAAGGATACAGCTGGGAATGAAACAATCAGGATAGTCTCGTTTACAGTTGATAAGCTTGCTGTAAATATAGTAGTAATGGGAATAAGAGAAGGCCAGGTAATAAATTATAATCCTGATATATACTTTACTACCTACGAGGGTGAAACAGAGCAGGATGGGACAACAGCAACTATAGATAATACTGCTTTTGTTGGTGGTAGATATACTGTAGAGGGAAGTCACGTACTGACCGTAAAATACGTAAGTGCAGGTAGCACCTTTACAAAGACTATCAATTTTAAGATTGACAAGACAGCTCCTGTAACATCAGGTATTGAAGTGTGGAAAAATGGTCAGCAGACAACTGGAAAGGTATATGTCAAGGCAGGTGATAAGATAAAGGTAAAAGCATCTGCTGTTGATACAAATGCAGTTGGTGGGGTTTACTTTGGATTATCAGGAGTAGCAAGCAACATAGGTATGAAAAATACAGCTGACAATATTTATGAAGGAGAGTACACTGTAGAGAATGGGAACTGCGTAGCAAGCCTACTTGTAACAGCGAAGGACACTTCGGGGAATATTGCAAGCAAAACATATGGCTACTCAATAAACATTGATAATATCAAGCCGGTAGTAAGCATTATTACAACACCAACAACACCGGATGGTGCAAATGGAGTATACAAGGCTTCAAATATGTCAGTATATATTGGTAGCACTGATGTAAATGATAGCTTAACCTATTATGAAAATGGAGTTAAGAAGACTGCTACGGGAAGCATAACCATTTCTGCACAGGATGGCTCGTATTCTTATATCTGCTATGCAACAGATTTAGCTGGTAACAAATCTGAAGCTAAGGTATTATCCTTTGAAAAAGCAAGCGTAAAGCCTACTAAGCCGGTACTAGATAGTGACACACTAGCCATCTCAGGTAAAACTATTAGTACTGAATATATAGATGTGAGTGGTCAAACAAGCATCACATCAACGGGAACTGTTGTAATTAAAAAAGGCAATCAAATAATCGCTACTACTAGCACAGATGCAAATGGTAAGTTTATTTTCAACGCAATCTTGCTTTCAGAGGGTACAAATACATTGAGCCTTTATGCAATTGACAAAGCGGGCAATGAGAGTGATGCAACATCATTTACGTGTACACTCGATAGCAATGGCCCAATTATATCAGTTAGCAAGACTAGTGATACCGTATACAGCGTAGGGGTTAACGAGCCAGTCAAGAGCATTACTGCTAAGTTTAATGATGTTGATGTTAATGAGAGTAATATAGTTAAGAAATCCGAATCAGCATATGAAATCACAGTAAGTAATGTAAATGTTGGATCAAATACCCTTAGGGTATCAGCAACAGATTTGGTAGGCAATGTTGGTGATGGTGCATTTAACAGCATATCAATAGCAGCAAATAGTTTTCAGGATAATATTCCAGTAACTGAAAATGCTACTGTTGATGTACCAAGTGGAACCTTCAATAGGGCAGTTAGTATGTTGGTTCAAACTTTAAATGTAAGAGGCGATGTTGAGTACACTGCAATAGGTGCTCCGATGTCCTTTGAATTTACTGACACATCAGGAGCAGCAATAGCACCAAGCCAACCATTAGTAATTAAAAATTACATCGGAGCTGGATTAACAGGTGTAAAACTTGCACATATCAAGGGTGACACAATAACCTATTTGGCAGTTGAAACAACAACTAGCTCACAATTTGATATGGATGATGAGACAAACATATCAAATCTTGCAGAGGATAAGCCAATTTATATTACTGATACTGGCTACTTGGTATTAAAGACAAGGAACTTCTCAGCGTATTTACCTGTACAGGATGATGTTGCTCCAGTTGTAAGCATTACAAATCCAGATTTAAGCATAAATAAGAGCAAAATAGGTACATTGCGCCTGGTAGGAACACTCACAGATACTGATAACACTAGTTACGTATCAAAGGTTACTGTTGACGGTATTCCGTTAACTATATCAGGAACAACGGGTTCGGCATTTAGTATTGACCTGAGCACTTTAAGTGATGGAGAACACACCGTAGCAGTATATGCAAAGGATTCGGTTGGAAATGAAGGCAACAGTAGCGTCAAGTTTATAGTTGACACTACTACCCCAACTGTTACAGCACATAGCTCTGCTACATTGACCAGAAGTAATGCGGTTGATATTACTGTTACAACCAATGAGGAAGCAACAATTATTGTAAATAGCAAGCCAGCTGGCACATGTAACGGAACTACATCTATAACTGTTCCGCTGTCAGAAGATACGGTAAATACAATTAATGTATCTGCTATAGATAAGCTAGGGAATACAGGAGTAGCTGCTGCCATATCAGTGGAATGTGATACAACAAAACCAAACATATCTATATCAGGGGTAAGTGATGGCAATGTGTATGGTGCGCCTGTTACAATAACAGTTAATACTACTGATAAGAATTTCAAGTATCAGACCATCAATCTTGACGGTTCAGTATTTACATCGGGGAATACTGTTAGTGCCAATGGACAGCATACACTCACAGTAGCTGCAACTGACAATGCAGGGAATACTGCTTCTACTGAAGTTAAATTTACAATTGATTCAAGTGTACCAACAATTACACTAACTGGTGCTACACAGAATGAAATTGTAAAAACAGACAAAAATATTACTGTTACTTCTAATAATGCAGATCAGCTTGTTGTAAAGAAATCTGTTGATGGAGGTGCGTCTACAACAGTAACAAATACTAATGCTACTTCAGCGGAAATACAAATTAATGTTCCTAGTGGCCAGCAACATAGCTACACTATTAATGCAACTGCCCAAAAGATAGTTGGTGGAGTGGTTAAGGTTGCTAATACAACAGTAAACTTTACTATTGATAAAAAAGCACCCAAACTGACAAATACAACTGTCTCTACGACAGAAAGTGATACCATTAGTATTACAGGAACAGTTGACGAGGAATCAGATATTTATGTTAATGATGTTAAGATGGCATCACATATAAACGGTAGCTTTACAATACCAGGATGGGTACTTTCCCTTGGCTCTAATACTACTACTGTTACAGCTATTGACATCATTGGTAATGAAACTCAGATAGTGGTTACTGTAGTTAGAAATAAGGTAACAACACCTGAGACTAATGTTCCTATAACAGGGGGAGTGATATTACCACCTGTTATAACTCCAGAAGAGCCAATTAAAATAACAGGAAACACAGTTGAGTCAAAAGCAGTTCTAACTGATAACGTAGCAGTTACAACTCTATTGTCTGCTGATATCAAAAAGGCGTTTGTTGGAGCAGCTAAGGGTCAGGATGGAATGCAAACGGTTATAATCAATGTTGCTAAGGTTGAAAAAGCAACTGATTACTCACAAGTATTCCAGTCTGATATATTCAAGGCACAAAATGCTAAGCAGAGGTTTGTTGTAAATACCTCTATAGCAAGCATAACTATCCCAACAAATATGTTTAGTTCAAGAGATATTAGAAATAGCACGTCAGCGGCAATCTCCATAGGGCCTGCAAATACTTCACTGTTTAGTGCAGACTTGATGAAATTAGTTGGCAATAGGCCAGTTATAGAGATAAATGCAAAAATCAATGGAAAGCCTTTTGCATGGAGTAATGCTAGTGCACCTGTAGAAATTACAATGAGCTATAAGCCAACGCTTGAGGAACGCAAAAATCCTGATAATTTGGTTGTATGCTATATCGATGGAAAAGGTAAGCTGCAGGTAGTACAAAATGCTAAGTTTAATGTCTTTACGGGTAAGGTATCATTCAAGGTAACACACTTTAGCACGTATGGAGTGGCCTTCATTACTAAGAATTTTAGTGACCTAAAGGGTTATAAGGCAGCTAAAAAGCTAGAGGTCATGGCAGCTAGAGGAATAATGAATGACTCAGTGGGTGCTAAGTTCAATCCAACAGGCAAGGTTACTAGAGCACAGTTTATAAACTACCTTGTAACTGCTCTCGGACTTGAAGGTAAAGTTACAAGCAACTATAGTGATGTCAAGAAGACAGATGCGGCTTGCAATGCTATAGCCATTGCAAAGGCACTTGGAATAACTAGTGATTTAGGAAAAAATACATTTAAACCAAATGACTTTATTACAAGGCAGGATATGGTTGTATTTACAACTAAAGCTCTGAAGCTAACTAATAAATCACTAAAAGCTGCTACAAAAAATGACTTAAAATCCTTTACAGACAGTACTAAGTTGAGCAAGGATTTGATTGATCCATTTGCTACAGTTATTAAAAATCAGATTTTAGTATTAAGTGGAAAAACCCTTTCACCAAAGGCAGTAGTTACTAGAGCTGAGGTAGGAGAACTATTGTATCAGGTATTAAAGAAGTAAGCTGTTATAAGAACTTATATTAATAAGCTTAACTTTATTAAGTAAGATATGATAATAAAGTTGCTCAAGGAAGGATACTGATTAATTAATTGGTAACACTAATACCCTGTAAGGTAAATTTAGAAAAAACTATGTTTACTTTACAGGGTATTTTTATGAACAGATTCAAGAAAAAATTATAAATAGCTTTACAGAAAAATATACTTGAATAATATATTTTGTTATGGTACAATAGACAACTGTATGTGACAAATACAAATATTGATATTACGTCCTTGCTCTGCATTCTTGTTGCGGAGCCGTATAGTCCGAGGGGAGGTGACCTATAAATGCTAAAGAAGTATGAAACTATCTTTATAATCGATTCAGAGGTTGGAGAAGAAAATACAAAAGCTCTTGTTGAAAAGTTCAAGAATTTGATTGAAACTTCTGCTCAGCTTGAAAGCATTGATGAATGGGGCAAAAGAAAGTTGGCTTATGAAATCAATGATAAGGTTGACGGTTACTATGTGCTTGTTAATTTCTCATCAAGCCCAGAGTTTCCAGCTGAATTAGAAAGAGTTTACAAGATTACAGAAGGCGTTCTCAAGTACATCGTAATAAAGAAGGACTAATTAAAGAGGGAGGCTAAACATTATGAATAAAGTTATCTTGATGGGAAGGCTCACCAAAGATCCTGAATTACGTTATACAAGCGGGAATAATACAGCGGTTTGTAGCTTTACAATTGCTGTAAACAGACGTTTTGCTAAAGAAGCACAGGCTGATTTTTTCAACATAGTTGCTTGGGAAAAGACTGCTGAATTCTGTGGTAAGTACTTCGCTAAAGGCCAGCAAGTTGGTATAATTGGAAGATTACAAACCAGAACATGGGATGATAACGAAGGCAAACGTCACTATGTGACAGAGGTTGTCGCTGAAGAAACCTATTTTGCTGATAGCAAAAGAGGAGATGGCAGCGCTGCTCCAGCGGGAGGCAGATCATATCAGGATGCCCCAGCTCCAGCAGGTGATGGCTTCTATCCAATGGACGATGATGATGAGCTACCATTTTAATTGTGAGCTATAATTCATCGCATAACTTATGAATTTATTACTGACCATATAATTATCGTCTTTAATATGAAAGACGTGCGAAGGGAGGGCATTTAACATGGCACAAGACAAGAAGGGTAACAGAAGAAATGACAGAGACTCTTACGATAAGGGTGACAGCAAGACTGGCATGAAAATGAGAAGAGCTAAGAAGAAGGTTTGTGCATTCTGCGTGGACAAGGCTACTGACATAGATTACAAGGACGTTGCTAAGATCAGAAAGTACGTTTCTGAAAGAGGCAAGATTCTCCCTAGAAGAATCTCTGGAAACTGCGCAAAGCATCAGCGTCAACTTACAGTTGCAGTTAAGAGAGCAAGACACATTGCATTGCTCCCATACACAGCTGAGTAATATAATAGATATCAAAGTGCATCCCATGAATTAGTCAGCTAATACATGTCGATGCACTTTTTTTCTGTTCTATTAGTGGCGAGTGTGCCTACAAAGTAGATTTACTATTGGAAATAACCTTAATTAATGATATTATATAGTTTAGTTGAAGTAAAAAGGATGGGTATGTTTTGACAGCAAAAGGCTTAGGATATTTAGGTCCGAAGGGTACTTTTTCACATGAGGCAGCTATCGAGTACGACAAACTTTATCAATACGAATATATTGAATATACCTCTTTTGCACAGGCGCTTGCGGCTGTTAAAAGTGGAGATATACATGCGGCAATAGTACCTATAGAGAACTCCTTAGAGGGAGCAGTAAATGCCACACTAGATGCACTTGCAAAGGAAGATGGGCTTTATA
Organism: Bacillota bacterium; assembly: GCA_023433945.1. Lineage (GTDB taxonomy): Bacteria > Bacillota > Clostridia > Acetivibrionales > DSM-1351 > Ruminiclostridium. Next base: position 15,981 of record JAEYTP010000123.1, read on the forward strand.
TAATAGACGAGCTTATTCTATCGGTAAATCTTCATCTTGCAGTTAAAAAAGGTACTTGCATTGAAGATGTAATAGGTGTTTTATCACATCCACAGCCACTGGGACAAGCAAGGAGTTATATTGAGGAGAATCTTCCAACAGTACAGCTCTTTGAGGAAAGAAGCACTGCCAAAGCTGCTGAGCGTGTTGCACAGAGCTCTGAAGCATATGCCGCGATAGTTTCAAAGGCAGCGGCAAAATCATATGGGCTTGATATTATAAAAAGTAATATACAAGATCAAGACAATAATCACACCAGATTTGTAGTAGTGGCTGGTAAGCCTGCCAATAGTACTGGCAATGACAAGACTTCCATCGTTTTTAGTACAAATAATACTCCAGGCAGCTTGTATAGGGTTTTAGATATATTTAGTCTGTGGGATATTAATATGACAAGGATAGAATCCAGACCTAGCAAGGCAATGCTTGGACAATACATCTTTTTTATTGATATTGATGGTCATGAGCAAGATCAGGATGTACACGATGCTCTCACAATGGTTAAGCGAAAAGCCTCATGGTACAAGCATTTAGGCTCATATCCAAGAAGGTAACAGATATACAAACAATAACAATGCTAAATAGCAGCAATGATACTAAATTACGATAGGTTATTTAGTAAAATTAACGTGAGTGTACTAATAAAATGTTCAATTAATAAAGCATAACATTGCGGTGGGAAATTAAGGAAAAACATAATACTCCATGATATAATCTACATTAACAGCTTTTTATAAGCAGGTTAATACTTACATATGGAGTGATTACAATGCCACAGTTTGATAATCAATTGGATATTACCAGAAATATTAAGAATATTGAATGGCTTAAAAGTGAGATGCTAACGGATGTGGCTAATCTTTATAAGTCATTGATAAATGGAATGCGGGAGGAAGTTCATGAATCTCTTGCAGATACACTTGCAAATACTATTTTAATAAGTTACCTTCTAGGACGAAGGTTAGGAATAAATTATAAGACTATAGAAACAAAAATTGAAAACAAGATTAAGCTCGGTCTGATTGAAAATCATGATGTTGAGAAGTACTATGGTGATCTTTCAGAGCTTTCTAAGCATCTAAACAGCGCTAGGAATAAGAGGATTGGAGCTTAAAATGAGGAGAAATTAAATGGATAGTAAAAAACTATCAGGTATTTTTATCCCAAAGGCGGGATTTTATATCTGGATTATTCTATTTCTGGTTATAATTATCACCGTTTTGAATTTTTGGTTTGCAATACCTTGCTATGTATTGATTATCTTTTTAATTATTTACAACAAAAGAACAAACAGCTTAAGAAAAAAGGAAATTACAAAATATATAGAAAATCTTACTTTCAATATAGATTGTGCAACGAAGGATACGCTGCTCAATTTTCCTATGCCTTTAGTACTGGCTGAGCTAAATGGTGAAGTTATATGGTATAATTCATCATTTAAAGCTATATTTGGTCAAGAGAAAAAACTGCACGCAGTTGTCTCAGAACTAGTACCTGACCTCATTCCCATTGAAGGAATCACGACTACGTCAATATGCAAGGATATTGAGATTGACAACAGATGCTACACTGCTATGGGCAATCTTGTAAAGCTTGATGATAGTAACGGTGAAGATAGTGTTATAGTAATGCTATATCTCGTAGATAATACCGACATAATCAATGAAAAGCAAAAGTACGCAGATGAAAAAACAACGGTAGGACTTATAGTAATAGACAACTATGATGACCTGATGCAAAGCATGGAGGACTCGAAAAGGCCTCAAATACTAGCTGAGATTGACAAGAAAATTGTTGCTTGGTCAGGCGATACAGGGGGATTACTCAAGAAGTTTGAGAGAGACAAGTATTTATTTATTTTTCAGCATAAGTATCTCAAACAGTTTGAAGAAAAGAAGTTTGAAGTCCTTGAAACAGTCAAGGAAATTAATGTTGGAAACAAGATTCCTGTCACACTTAGTATAGGAATTGGCATAAATGCGCCTACAATGGCGGACAACTTGCAAAACGCATCTGCAAGCATTGATATTGCTTTAGGTAGGGGCGGGGACCATGTTGTAATTAAAGACGGTAATAATTTCAGGTTTTTAGGTGGTAGAAACAGAGAACTTGAAAAGAGGACAAGAGTTAAAGCGAGAGTTATTGCATATGCCCTGAGAGAGCTGATAGACCAGGCTCCATCAGTACTTATTATGGGGCATGAGAATGCCGATATTGACTGCTTTGGTGCTGCGCTTGGCATATATAGAATCGTAAAGAGTAGGGACAAGCGTGTAAATATAGTACTAAATCATTCCAACGTTAATATTGATCCGGTGCTTTCAAAGATAATGAAAGAGCCTGAATATCAAAATCTATTTGTAAGCAGAAATGAAGCGCTCGATACCATTACAAACAAGACTTTGCTTATTATAGTGGATACCCACAGACCAAGCTTTACTGAGACACCTGAGCTGTTACGAATGACGGATCAGATTGTTGTAATTGACCATCACAGAAGGGGTGCAGATTATATACAGGACGCTGTGCTTACCTACCAGGAAACCTATGCATCATCAACTTGTGAGCTGGTTACCGAGATATTGCAATACCTAGAAGACAAGATAACTCTTACTAGTATTGAAGTAGAAGCATTGTATGCAGGAATAGTTGTTGATACCAAGAACTTTATTTTCAAAACAGGAGTCAGAACCTTTGAGGCCGCATCTTATTTGAGAAGGCATGGTGTTGATACAGTCAATGTTAAGCAGATGTTCCAGAATGACCTAAAGACTTATATTACAATTGCTAATATAGTTAGGGATGCAGAGCTTGTTTTTGATAATATGGCAGTTTCTATTTGCCCATCAAATGTTAAAAATGCTCAACTGATAGCTGCTCAAGCAGCAGATCAACTGTTAAGTCTATCGGGACTTGTAGCTGCTTTCGTTTTGAGTTATTATGATGGAGAGGTTGTTATAAGCGGTAGATCACTAGGTGAGATTAATGTACAGATGATTCTAGAAAAACTGGGTGGTGGCGGACATATGACTGTTGCTGGAGCTCAGATTCAGAATGTAACAATTGAGGAAGCTAGAGATATGCTTAAATCGGCAATTTATGACTATATAGATGGAATGAACAAAGAATAACCGATAAAGACGGAGGTAATTATTCAATGAAGGTTATATTAAAACAGGACGTTAAAGGCTTAGGTAAGAAAGACCAGATGGTTGAAGCATCTGATGGATATGCGAGAAATTTTCTATTCCCAAAGGGGCTTGCTGTTGAAGCATCTGCTTCCAATATAAATGTTATGAAAACAAAAAATGAAGCAGAAAAGCAGAGAAAAGACAGAGAAATTGCTCAGGCAAAAGCATTGGCAGAGAAAATCAAGACAACAACTGTAACACTTAAGGTTAAGGCAGGCGAAAATGGAAAACTTTTTGGTTCCATCACAAGCAAGGATGTATCAGAAGCGCTAAAGGCTCAGCATAAGCTGGATATTGACAAGAAAAAGATTGTAATGCCTGAAGCATTAAAATCAATAGGAACCTGCGAGGTTGAAGTAAAGCTCTACCCTGAAATCAGCTCAAAGCTTACAGTTAAGGTTGAGAGTTTATAATTAATTTCGTTGACATTTGGGACAAAAGGTTGAAGTTTATTAGCTAGTTATTAGCCGGTAGAACATTATTAGCATATTAAAAGAAATTATTTAATTGAACAGGTGGATAGTTTAATGGATATTGGTGCTCTTGGGAGAATTCCGCCTCAAAGCTTGGAGGCAGAGCAATCTGTGCTTGGCTCTATGCTCATAGACAAGGAAGTAATTCCTATAGTTATGGAGATACTGAGGTCGGACGATTTTTACAGACCGGATCACAAAGAAATATATGACGTAATTATTGAGTTGTTTGACAGAGCGCAGCCCATAGATTTAATTACTGTTTCTGAAAGACTCAGGCTCCATGGCAAACTGGAGTTGGTTGGTGGGCTGGAGTATTTGACTAATATGGCTACTGCCGTACCTACAACTGCAAACGTCAAACACTATGCAAAGCTTGTTGAAGAGAAAGCTCTTTTAAGAAAGCTTATAAAAACCTCATCCGATATAGTAGATTTAGGTTTCGCTGCAGGAGAAGAGGTTTCATATATTTTGGACAAAGCAGAGCAAGGTATATTTGACATACTCCAGAAGAGAAGCTCACAGGGTTTTGTTCCTATAAAGGATGTACTTGTTGATACCTTTAACAAGCTTGAGGAATTATACAACAACAAAGGACATGTTACCGGAATACCAACAGGTTTTAACGACCTGGATTTCAAGACCTCAGGTCTTCATAATTCCGACCTTATTCTAATTGCAGCCAGACCTGCTATGGGCAAAACGGCGTTTGCTTTAAATGTCGCTCAATATGCGGCTGTTCATGGTAGAGTACCTGTTGCGATATTCTCGCTTGAAATGTCAAAGGAACAGCTTGTAAATAGAATGTTGTGCTCTGAAGCCATGGTAGATAGCAGTAAAATGAGGACAGGTAACCTTGAGGACAACGACTGGCAAAAGGTAGCAAGAGCATTGGCTCCGCTGTCAGAAGCTCCTATTTTTATTGATGATACTCCTGGTATATCAATTACAGAAATACGAGCTAAATGCAGACGGCTCAAGCTAGAACATAATATTGGCTTGGTGGTTATAGACTACCTACAGCTGATGCAGGGGTCGAGAAGTAAGAGTGAAAATAGACAACAGGAGATTTCTGAAATATCTCGTTCACTCAAGATACTTGCAAAGGAAATAAATATCCCGGTTATAACCCTTTCGCAGCTTAGTCGTGCTTCTGAAACAAGAACAGATCACAGACCTATACTTAGCGACTTGAGAGAATCAGGAGCTATAGAGCAGGATGCTGACATAGTAATGTTTCTATATAGAGATGATTATTATAACCCGGAGACAGAAAAGAAAAATATTGCAGAGGTGATATTAGCCAAGCACAGAAATGGTTCTACTGGAACGGTTGAACTGGTTTGGCTAGGACAGTACACTAAGTTTGCAAACCTTGAAAAATTTAGACAGTAGGTAGTGTTGATGCTTAAGCAACATGTTTTAGATACAATTAAAAACAACGGGCTAATACAAAAGGGAGAAGGCGTTGTGGTTGGCGTATCGGGTGGATACGACTCCATATGCCTTCTGCATGTTTTATACCAGTTATCAGAGCAACTGGACATTAAACTTTATCCAGTGCACATAAATCATATGCTAAGAGGCCAGGAGGCCTTGAGGGATGAGCGGTTTGTAGAAGATTTCTGCAGAAGTATTAATATTGAGCCAAGTATTTTCAAAATAGATGTTGCCAAGTTGGCACAAAATGATAAAATATCTCTTGAAGAAGCAGGCAGAAATGCTAGATATGATGCATTTGCGCAAATACTTGAAAAGACAGGAGCCACAAAGATTGCCGTAGCACACAATAAAAATGACCAGGTTGAGACAGTACTGATGAGAATTTTTAGAGGTACCGGTACTGAGGGAATGCTTGGCATGTCTCATTTACGGGGAAACATAATTAGGCCTCTGCTAGATATTAGCCGGTCGGATATTGAACATTATGTACATGAAAATGGATTGAGCGCTATTGTAGACAGCTCAAATCTTGAAACGGATTATACTCGCAACAAGGTTAGACTTAACTTGTTACCGACAATAAATGAGGCCATGGGAATTGATGTCTCAGATAACGTCCTTAGACTTTCTACTATTATAAGAATGGACGAACAGTGCCTTTCAAGACAGGCTCAGATAGCTTATGAAAGAGTTTGTAATAAAGCTCCCGGTTCAGAAAAGCAGAAGAATATAGTTTGGGATGCTGTAAATTTTGGGGATAATGCTTCTATGGAAGTGAATATGAACATAGAGTGTTTACAAGGCTTAGACTATGCCATTAGGACTAGGGTATTCAGATTAGCCATAAAACAGGTAAAGGGCAACCTAACTGGGATTGAGTCTATTCATATTGACCGATTAAACGAGCTTTGTGTGAATGGGAGAACAGGAAGCAGTATAGATATCAAGCAGGGCATTATTGCGTCTAGGCAATATGGCAACATAAAAATATCCTATAAGATAGCCAGAGATACAAAGGATTTTTGTGAGAAGCTTAATATTCCGGGTATTACTTTAATAGAAGATTTAGCAATCCATATAACTACTGAGATTACTGAAGTTATGGTTAACAAAGAGGATAAATCCAATTTTAGAAAGCTGAATTGCTCTAAACATGAAGCATATTTTGATATGGATTCAATAAATAAGGCAAAGAAAATATACAATGAGAACAGTGATGTAAAATCAAGACAGGTACTTGAATTGGTAGTAAGAAATAGGCAAAGCGGGGATGTTTTTAAACCATTTAAATCAAATGGAACAAAAAAATTAAAGGAATATTTTATAGATGAGAAAGTTCCAAAAGAGATTAGAAGCAGTATACCGCTTATTGCAGTAGGACAGGAAATAATTTGGATTATTGGCAACAAAACAAGTGATAATTATAAAGTAACTGACAATACTAAATTCATATTAAAAATTGCTTTTAGTGATAGTTCATCTAAAAAAGAGGGGGATTTATCAAACAATGGATGTAATAGAAAGGGTTTTAATAACTAAGGAAGAATTGGCAAAAAACGCAAAGGAATTAGGCGCAAGAATTTCCCGTGATTATGAGGGTAAGGATCTAATGTTGGTAGGTGTTTTAAAGGGCGGAGTTGTATTTTTAGCGGACTTAGCAAGGGAAATTACCATTCCTACCGATATGGATTTTATATCAGTTTCAAGCTATGGGAACTCATCTAAATCGTCTGGTGTAGTTAGGATAATTAAAGATCTTGATACTGATATTGCTGGCAAAGACATACTTATTGTCGAGGATATAATTGATACCGGACTTACACTTAAGCACCTTACAGAGCTATTACACACAAGAGGACCTGCAAGTATAAAGATTTGTGCGGCATTAGACAAGCCATCAAGACGGCAAGCAGATATTGTTATTGATTACAAAGGAATAGAAATACCAGACGAATATGTTATTGGGTACGGACTTGATTATGCAGGTAAGTACAGAAACATTCCAGAGGTATGTGTTCTTAAAAGAGAAGTATACGAAAATGGTTAAAAAAATATGAACTTCAACGTATGTTTATTGTGTTTTATAAGTGCATATGCTAATATAATATATACTGTGCTGGCATTTTATGCTAGACACTAAAGGGCTACAGGCTCAAGGAATGTCTCACAGGACATGAGGAGGGAGATATTTGAAATATTTTAAGGGAATAAGCTTTTATATAATAATATTTGTCATTATTATAGCTATAGTTACTTTGTACCAAGCCTCTGACAACCCACCAGCCATGCAGTATTCACAGTTACTGACTAGAATGGATGCAGGTGAGGTTAAAGCAGTAGAATTGCAGGGATCTACTGCTACCATAGAACTAAAAAAAGATAAGGCTATTGATGGAAAGACGAAATTCATAGTCAATGTTCCCCCTGATATTGTATCTGCATCAGAGGAGTTTACAAAGGCAAGCAAGGGCAATCTAATAGAGAGCTTTTCTGTTGTTACGCCTCCATCAGCTCCATGGTGGGTGGCAATACTTCCAACACTAGGCTTTATAGTAGTACTAGTGTTGATATGGTTTTTCTTTATGCAACAGTCACAGGGTGGCGGTGGCGGAAACCGAGTAATGTCATTTGGTAAGAGCAGAGCAAAAATGACGGTTGATGATAAGAAAAAAATTACATTTGAGAACGTTGCAGGTGCAGACGAAGAAAAGGAAGAGCTTGCGGAAATTGTTGAGTTCCTGAAAGCTCCAAAGAAGTTTGTTGAATTGGGTGCTAGAATACCAAAGGGTGTACTTTTAGTTGGACCTCCGGGTACTGGTAAAACCCTTCTTGCTAAAGCCGTTTCAGGTGAAGCAGGTGTTCCATTCTTCTCAATAAGCGGTTCCGACTTTGTTGAAATGTTTGTCGGTGTCGGTGCATCCCGTGTGCGTGACCTTTTTGAACAGGCAAAAAAGAATTCACCTTGTATAGTATTTATAGATGAAATTGATGCTGTAGGTCGTCATAGAGGAGCTGGTCTAGGCGGAGGACATGACGAAAGAGAGCAGACACTCAACCAATTGCTTGTTGAGATGGATGGCTTCGGAATAAATGAGGGTGTTATTATCCTAGCTGCTACTAATAGACCAGATATCTTGGACCCAGCGTTACTTAGACCGGGACGTTTTGACAGAAGGGTAGTAGTTGGATACCCTGATATCAAGGGAAGAGAACAGATATTGAAGGTTCACCAGAGAGGTAAGCCTCTTGGTGAGGATGTAAGGCTGGATGATCTCGCAAGAATTACTCCTGGCTTTACCGGTGCAGACCTTGAAAACCTATTGAATGAAGCGGCATTGTTGGCTGCTCGTAAAAACAAGAAGAAGATTAACATGGAAGAAGTAAAAGAGGCTGTATTCAAGGTAATGATGGGACCTGAAAAGCGTAGCAAGGTAATGAGCGAGCACGACAAGAAGGTTACAGCTTATCACGAGGCAGGCCATGCTATAGCAATTAAGCTGGTATCAACTCAGCAAAAGGTTGACAGAGTATCAATTATACCTGCAGGAATGGCAGGTGGCTATACCGCCAGCAGACCTCAGGAAGACAAGAGTTACCATACAAAGTCACAGCTGATAGAAGAAATTATTATCGCTCTTGGAGGACGTGCAGCTGAACAAATTACAATGAATGAAGTTAGCACTGGAGCATCAAGCGATTTGAAGAAGGTAAATCAAATTGCCAGAAGCATGGTTACCAAGTACGGTATGAGCGACAAGCTGGGTAATATGATTTTTGGTAATGAAAATGATGAAGTATTCATCGGAAGGGATTTAGCTCAAGCTAGAAATTACTCTAATGAGATTGCTGCTATAATTGATAATGAAGTCAAGAAGATTATTGATGAAGCATATGAAAGAACTCTTACTCTTCTAAGAGAGAACAATAACAAGCTTATTGCACTTGCTGAAACCCTTCTTGAAAAAGAAAAGGTTGAGGGTGCAGAATTCGAAGAAATATTTGAAAATTCATAATATTAGCTAAGGTTTTTGGAGCTTCTAACGGTGTTAAACACATAGATAGAAGCTCCTTTTATTGTTTAATAAGAGAATTCAGCTAGTACACCTTACGACAATAATTATTTAACCTCAAGGTGTACCAACTTGTGTTGACAGACATGTTTAGCAAGTAATACAATAACAAAAGATAGTAGCTCGATATAAAAAATAACTATATATGACTTAGTAGGGAAATAGAAATATAACAATGATAGAGGAGACATTATGGAACTTAAAATAGGACTGGTTTGTGAAATAAGTGAGGAAGTTACTCTAAATAACACTGCAAGTGCACTGGGGAGTGGTGGAATCGATGTTTATGCAACCCCAGCCATGATTGCGCTTATGGAAAAAGCCGCTATGAATGCAGTACAGCCGGCTATAGAAGAGGGCTTATCTACGGTGGGCACTATGGTAAATATTAAGCATATGGCTGCAACACCAGTTGGGATGACAGTTACAGCAAAGGCTGAGCTTATAGAGGTTTCGGAGAAACGCCTGCTCTTTAATGTTGAAGCTTTTGATGGAAAAGATAAAATAGGTGAAGGCACACATGAGAGATTTATTATAAGTGTAGAAAAGTTTATATCCAGGGTAAATTCAAAGAAGGTGTAGAAATAGAAATATCAACTTCTATAATGTACTTTAGAGTTTGATGTTTTCGACATAAATTACGAAATCCTACTTGACCCATAGCAAAAATTATGTTTAAATTATCTTGAAAACTTAATATTGTTTTCCTTATCAAGAGAGGTGGAGGGATCGGCCCGATGAAACCCGGCAACCAATATGATGAAGTCATATACGGTGCCAATTCCTTCAGGATTTATTCCTGAGAGATGAGGGGTGTTCATAAAATAAAATGACAAACCTCGTAAAGAGGTTTTTTTTATAGCATAAAAAGACACCTCAAGTTGAATAATTATACTAGTATAGGAGGAGTTAAAAATGTCAAGAAGATTATTTACTTCAGAATCCGTTACAGAGGGGCATCCAGATAAAATTTGTGATCAGATTTCAGATGCGGTATTGGATGCAATTTATGAGAATGATCCCCAAGCTAGAGTGGCTTGTGAAACAGCAGTTACCACGGGTATGGTACTGGTTATGGGGGAGATATCAACCAATTGCTACGTTGATATTCCAAAAGTTGTTAGAGCTACAATTGAAGAGATTGGCTACGACAGAGCAAAGTATGGCTTTGACTCCCATACCTGTGCTGTTTTGACTTCAATAGATGAACAGTCAGCGGATATTGCAATGGGTGTTGATAAGGCACTTGAAGCTAAGTCAGGTGAAATGACAGATGACCAGATTGAAGCAATTGGTGCTGGTGACCAGGGTATGATGTTTGGGTTTGCATGTGATGAAACTCCAGAACTAATGCCAATGCCTATTAGTCTTGCTCACAAGCTTTCAAAGAGACTTTCAGACGTGAGAAAGAATGGAACACTTGATTACCTGAGACCGGATGGGAAGTCACAGGTTACAGTAGAATACGATGGAGACAAGCCTGTTAGGGTAGATACCGTTGTAATATCTACTCAGCATGGGCCTGAGGTTGACCATGAAACAATAGAGAAGGATATGCAAGAG
>JAEYTP010000135.1 GCA_023433945.1 Bacillota bacterium
TAGATTTCTTACTGTGAATAAGACTAGTATACACATAAATTAAGTAATTGTTAACGTGAAAAAGTAGAATTTAGTCTTGCTCACCCCTTGATTTAAGCCACTGTGGAATTTACTTTTTCATTTAACCGTGAAAAGAATTACATATCATAACAAATAAAAGAGAGATGATACCAATATGTACCATCTCTCCAATTAAAAAGACTTGGCTGAATCCCATTATGTGACCCCAATAAGTTAGATTTTGGGGGCTAACTTATCGGGGCCAGTGCAGTAATCTGCTCTCATTGCTATACATAAATTTATACACTGACTAGCCTCTACAAAATCTCCAAAACCTGTACGTCATACTTTCCACTTGGCGCATTTACTTTCGCTATTTCTCCGACTTTCTTACCCAGCAAAGCCTTTCCTAAATCTGATTCAATACTAATATGCATTTTAGCAACATCGACATCCATTGTTGTTACTAAAGTTACCGTATCCTCTTCTTCAAAATCTATAAACTTAATTTTGGCTTTACTATTAATACCTAATGTTGTTTTATCGTCAGGTGTTTCTTTAACTATAACAGCATTCGCAATAATTGTATGTATTTGCTGAATCCTGTTGTCATTGTTGTTATAGCGTTCACAGGCCTCTTTGTATTCTGCATTTTCGGATCTATCCCCATGGGCAGCGGCTTCTAATTTGTCCTTCGCTATTTCAGCCCTCTTTACTGTCATTCTATATTCAAGCTCTTCTTTCAGTTTTTGAATGTTCTCTTCGGTAAGTGTATGCTTCATTATAATAACCTCCAACAAAGTTCAGAAAAATATGTAATTATTTTCGTCTATTTATAGTCTATTATAACTTAATACAAATATTTCCGACAGGGCTAAAATAGTTTATTTTATTAGTTTAAGCCAAATTTCCATGCTTGTAGTGTTAGGAGAATGGCTTGCATATCTTTCAATGCAAAACGGCTCTGTAAGTAATTTGTGATTTGGCAGCCATGTGTTATAGATGTACTGTTGAGCTTTATAGAGAGCATCCATAACAAGGGCCTCGAAGTTTTCAGCTTCAAATGAACAAACTAAGTACTCACCGGGTATCATTTCCCAGCCCATATAGCCCTCTGGCACTTCTCTCTGACTTGACATTGCACCAGCAAAATAACTGAAATAGCCCTCCTCTGAACCTTGAGACGTTACTCCTATCTCTTCATTATCTACCGCATCAGAACCTAGTATGGTTTCTTTTTCATTGTGAAAGAGCCTCCAAAGAGAATCCAACGGATCCTCCCCTGATTCTATTCCAAGTCCACCTATTAACTGAACTGGATATTCTTTTTTTATACCAGTATAATATATGGATTCTCTAATTATCTGACGGTTTATTTCTAGAATAATTCCATCAGTAATTAAGGGTACACCTTCATCGATTAAGGTGTAGTGGAGTAAAAGTTCTGGTTTTGTCATGCGGTTAAGCGCACAAGGACTTTTGCGGTAATCTTCCGGAGTCATTCCGAATGTTGTCTTAAAAGTCCGCGAGAAGTGTTCATGAGAAGTAAATCCAAGCTCCAGAGCAATGTCTAAAATCCTCTTATCCTTTTGAAGTAAGCTTTCAGTTGCCCTTGCCATTCTTCGTAGCTTTATGTACTCAGCTACTGGTTTTTTTACCAAGCGGCTGAATAGACGCTGAAAATAAAAAGGCGATAATGAAGCCATTTTGGCTAGATTCTCAATATTAACGTCTTCGCTAATATGATCCTCAATATAATCGATTGTTTGTTGTACTTGTTCCCACGCGTGCATATATAGCACCTCCTTTTCATATAGAATAACATGAAAAAGCAGTATTCTCTTGACTGTGAATGCCTTGTATTGCTGTTAATAACATTTATGATAGGTTAGATTATTAAGCTTGACTATTGGTAGCTTTTTCCAAATAAACTATCGTTAGGTTGTCAGAAATTTTACTTCTTTTAAACTCTTTGTACCCAAGTTTGCTATATAAATAAAGGTTTTTATTGCTTTTTTTACCTGTAAATACCTCATATTTATTACAGTTTTTAAATAATTCTTCTATAGATACCATGAGTTTTGTTCCTATTCCTCTATTTTCAAAATTCGGATGCACAATGAGACGTCCAATATTGCATATCCCATCCCTTTCATATGCTCTTACTGACCCAACAATTTTATTATCTATTGTAGCTTTTAAAAATACAGAATTTTTGAATTCATTAACTATGCTTTCCATAGTTTGCGTAAGAGGTGGAATTGTGTAGTCATTATTTATTTTTGCTTCACTTATAAATGCGTTTTTCTGCAAATCAAGTATCTCAACTAAATTATTTTCTAATGCCTTTTCAATTCTTAACATTATTCCCCCCAGCGTCTATCTTTAATAGAAGATAGCATATTTTATTTAACTATAATCTATAAGAATAACTAACTTTATTTTATTAAATACTATATCATAGATGACAATACGTTGTAATTAATTGCTTGAATTTCCATATATAATATATTAAATAAAAGAAACAAGAGGATTATAAAAAGCTCCTCTTGTTTTTTTATCTTTATACCCATAATTATTGTTATACTGTGCAACTACGATATTACTCTTTAAAATTCGCACACTGAGACCAGAAGTACTTATGTAGTCTTAGTTCGGTATACTTTCATATCCGGATTCTATATTTAGTTCTCCACTACAGGGTTGTATTCAACGGCTCTTAAGCACAGGCCCTTTGGCTGAGCGAGTGGTATAGTACCGGTGTATTTTTTATCATCTAATACTTTTTGAACATCGGCTACTTTTATTTTACCCTTTCCAACTTCTAAAAGAATTCCAACAATCAACCTTGCCATATGTAGTAAAAAGTCATTGCAATTTATTACAATCTCAATCACCATACCATTTTCAACAATATCTAAGGAGTTTATAGTTCTTATTGTGGATTTTGAGCCCTCTTTCAAGCTCGTAAAACTCTGAAAATCATGCGTTCCAACTAAATATTCAGCTGCATTTCTCATTTGAATAAGATCAAGCTTTTCTTCTGAGTGAAAGGAATATTTTCTATTAAATACATTTCTAAATTTCCCTTTAGTAATACTATACACATAAGTTTTTGATTTTACATTGTGTTGTGCATGGAATCTTTCATGCACTTCTTCAACTGATTTTACAACAATGTCCTCAGGTAAAAATTCATAAAAATAATTCAATATAAGTTTTGGTGATCTATTTGAATTTGTATGAAAATTGGCCACAAAATTTTCTGCATGAGTACCTGCATCTGTCCTTCCACAACCAATTACTTGAATTTCTTCTCCAGTCATCTTAGTAAGTACTGTTTCAATTTTCTCCTGAATTGAGAGATCATTATCTTTAAGCTTTTGCCAACCTTTATATCTACTTCCATCAAATTGAACAACTATTTTATGATTTTTCATTCTGTTCCCCTTTTTTTATTATATCGCAAGTATTACCTTGCCCAAGCAAGCTAACCAATAACAATTCTATATGATATTACTAAATTGTTCAAAAAGATTTTCAAGGTGCCATGCTTTTCATAATATTTTTTATGTTATAATCAACAAATAGTGTTTTATAAGGAGAATTATTATATGAGTTTAAATGAATCTATCAAATCAGAAAGTAAACAAAAATTAGCACGTATACACGGATATGAATATAAAGTATATCCTAATGGATCTATTTTCAATTTTGAAGAAGTCAGCGCATCCTTGGGTAATATTTTAGAATCAAAAGAATTATTATCAAAATATCACCCTGAAGTTTTAAAGTTTTGTATCCTTTCAAACTTTTCAAAAGGACTGGAAACACTGACAGCTGATGACATTATAGCTTCAGAAAAGAGACTTTACTATTTTTATCAAACTTTAAATAGGATTAAAAGCTTTGCAAGTGAGAATAATGAATTAAATGAGCACATTGATCTTCATGGCAAAATTATTAAACCAGAAATAGTTGACGGCATTAATAGTTCTTTCGTTGAGGCTATAAACGATAGCTTTAATACAGCTTTAGCAGTTTCAAACTTTTTGCAAGTGTTTAAGTACTCCAATGCTTTATTAAGCAACGCTAATGAGAATCCTCTTCACAAACTTACAACGTTAAATAAAATACATAAAAACATTTTAATAGTTGCAAATCTATTAGGTATTTTCTTAGAGGAGCCTGAAGCATTTATATTAGAAATCAAAGAAAAATATATAAGGCTTAATAATATTAATATGAACGAAGTTAAAGAACTAATGGATCTAAGACAAGAAGCCAAACTTAATAGAAATTTTGAATTATCAGATGAGTTAAAATCAAAACTTGATCAAAAAGGCATTATTATTCGTGATTCAGCAAATGGTTCTGAATGGGACATTAAAGAAATGTTTATTTAATATAAATATTAAGTAATTTTTTCATGGGGGATTATTCCCCCTGCTTTATTTATTTCGTCTGATATAAATAATACTTTATGGGAATGATACATAGAAAAATCTGAATATCGGAGTTAACTAATATGACTAAAACAAAACTAGAAAGATATGGGGCTGAAAAACTTGGCCGTTTAAAGAAGGTGATGCTTCATAGTCCTGAGTATTCCATCAGAAGAGTAAATGAGACAAATATGAAATTTTACCTTTTTGATAAGGTACCAGATTACGATCGCTTTATTGATGAACATCATGCCTATCGAAAGCTTTTGACAGATAATGGAGTAGAAGTATATGAGCTATCAGATTTGATAGTCAACAATAGGGAGTTAATGACTTACCTTCCCAATCTTCCTTACATGAACGATTCATCAGTCATAACTAGCAAAGGAGCAGTTATATCAACTATGTGCCCCGGTGGACGGCAGTATGAAGAAATAGTTGTGAGGGAGGCATTGACGGCTCTAGGCATTCCTATCCTACATGACTGTGGCCCAGGAGAACAGTTTGAGGGCTTCATTACTCTATCCACTAATACTCTCTTCGTAGCAGATACAGAAAGACATAGTAAACAATCCATTGAACGCTTTATTGATTTTGCTCTTCAGCACTTTGAATATATAGTTTATGCAGAAATACCTCAGGCTAGGCGTTTCATGCACCCAGATATGGTATTCAATAGGATATCAGATAAATTAGGGTTAGTTTATCCACCTGCATTTTTAGGCTGTTGGCTTATTCAAAAAAATAGCCGGCAACAAATGGATTTTATTACCTGGGCCAAGCAGAGGGATATGGAATTAATACCAATATCTGATGAAGAACAACAAAAATGGGGTACCTCGTTTGTTACTCTAGAGCCCAACCATGTCATTAATTATGATATTTCTTTAAAGTCCACAACACAGAAGCTGCTAGAATCAATGGGCGTCCGCTTTACACAATTCCATCCCGATGCTATGCTAGCTGGTGGTGGCAGCCTTAGATGCCTTACATTGCGGCTTCTTCGTGAATAAGTAAAAAGAATTAATGATTACCGTTAATCCTGTAAACATAAAACTTTAGTCAACTACAATAAAACTTAAGTCCAATTACAAATAAACTTGACTTCAATTACAAATAAACTTGACTTCAATTACAAATGAACTTGACTCAAATTACAAACAAAACCAGATACGCCTTTCACAAACTTACGTTTCTGGTTTTATTTTATATATTGGACATGTTTGATTTTTAGCTTTTAGTGTAATACACATCTCATAGAAAATCCAG
This sequence comes from Bacillota bacterium, assembly GCA_023433945.1. Classification (GTDB taxonomy): domain Bacteria; phylum Bacillota; class Clostridia; order Acetivibrionales; family DSM-1351; genus Ruminiclostridium. The sequence continues at coordinate 5,715 of JAEYTP010000135.1, forward strand.
AAACACCTACTAACCGGCATTTCTGGATTCAATTTTTTATTTATTATATCCTATAAATTATCTCCAAAATCCGCTCTAAACTTTGCAACAAGTTCAGTCTGCCAATCTGATACTGTTGCCAGTTTACCAAAGAAGAAGCGTAATACTGAGGGTTCTTCCACAAAGGTTAGTCCACCAACCAATTTACGGTTTTCATATAACCAGCGAATACGGTCAATAGCATAATTAACTTGCGAAAGGGTGAATACGCGTCTGGGCATTGCTAACCTTAAAAGCTCCATGTTGGAGAATGTCTCATTTCCATTATCATCTCTCTGCTCCGAAATTGTTCCTCTCTCCATTCCACGCGCACCACTTACTAAATAAAGTGCTGAAGCAAGTGCACCCGCAGGATATTTGCTTTGAGGAACATGTGAAAGAAATTCCATGGCATTTATATGACACCCCAAACCTCCTGCCGGAGTTACGACGGGTACATTATACTTTTTTAGTTCATTAACCATGTATTCAATAAACTGAGGTCCTTGATTAATCATATCCTCATCCATAGTCTCATCAAGACCTACTGTCATTGCTTCCATTTCTCGAACAGACATACCTCCATATGTCAAGAAGCCCTCATAAAGGGTCACTAGCTCACGGAGTTTCAGATACACAGCCTTATCATTAGTGCAAATTCCACCACCACGAGCACATCCAAGCTTACGTGCAGAAAAATAAATTACGTCGGAATAATCAGCCATAGCACGGGTGATTTCTCTTATGCTCATATTTTTACAGACTTCTTCACGCGTTTTAATAAAATACAGATTGTCTGCCAATAAACTTGCATCCAATACTACCATAATGCCAAAATCCTTACAGATAGTATGTACATCCTTCATGTTCTGAAGTGAGAAGGGCTGTCCTCCGATAAGATTTGTACCAGCTTCCAGACGAACAAAAGCAATTTTTTCAGCACCGTGTTTGGTAATCAATGCTTTGAGCTTTTCAACATCCATATTACCTTTGAAAGGATATTCGCTGGTAATATTTAAGCCTTCATCAATAATTATTTCTTCTACTGTACCACCATTTAAATAAACATGAGCCTTTGATGTCGTAAAGTGATAATTCATAGGAATTACTGAACCTTGCTTTACATATGCCTGAGAAAGAATATTTTCACAGGCTCTTCCCTGATGTGCCGGAAGAAAATATTGTTTACCAAATATTTCTGTAATTTTGTTTTCCAGTTTTGTAAAAGTCTCAGAACCAGCATAACTATCATCAGCTTCCATCATAGCCGCAAGCTGCTTATCACTCATAGCATTTACTCCGCTGTCAGTAAGCATGTCCATAAAAACATCACGGTTTTTTAATAAAAACGTATTATTCCCCGCTTCTTTAATAGCCTCTAGGCGACGTTCCATTGGAACAAGATTCAATTTCTGCACAATTCGTACCTTATGCATTTCCAAAGGTACATTTCCGCCGTAATAAAACTTTACATTAGACATTCACTAATCACTCCCGTTTATTATTTTATAAATCTTTTTAGCTGATATTATGATTTATAACGCAGAAGCAAAAAGTAAATCATTCAAAATAAAACACCCTTTACAAAGGATATTTAAAAAGATAAGCTACCTTCATTTTAATTTATAATCATGTACGACAGAAAAAGCCTAAATATAGACACTTTCGCCATGCGTTATATAAAATAACAACGAAGTATTAATAATAGACAATTCATAAAACATGAACTAACTTAAACCTGAAGCTTAACTTAAATGACTTTTCTACCATGCTACCATACTACCATGCTATTGCTATTTTATACTAAATTGTTGTAATATTCAATGTTTTCTTTTTATTTTAATTTATGGAATTACCTGCTATAATTCAATTCTCTCAAATCCAAATTGATTTTTTGACCCTGTTTTGTGAAGGTGGTCAGTTTCTAGCCTAACTGCCATGATAATATCCGAAGGTCTATTGGGCTGCTTGCATGTTACCCCTAAAAAGCTCGAATATTGGACATGGAAGTGGTTATGTACACCATACTTCTTATTTGTTTTTTAAATATAATTACAGCTAAGTCAACTCCGCTTCCATCCGACTTTTCTCTGAATAAATATGACGTCAACCGTAATTCAAAGATTGACGCCATAAATTATATCAGCACCTGTAGGGTTTATCATATCCGATGTTCTACTGGAAACGATCATATTACCCATATAACTCCAACTTTTCATGGTAATACAACCTTGCCAGTTTTATCTCCCAATACTTGGTTTACAATTTGTTGTGCATTGTAACTATAGTAATACGACCTAACAAGCTTATTCGATTCCAGGGAGATCCATTGAGTTAAAATTCCATTGTTATTCTGAACATAAGTGTTTCCTGAAAAGTTAACATTATATGGTTGAGCATCAAGACTATATAGGCCTCCTACTAAGGCATATTTTGACTGATAGAACACATTATTTTTGACATATATGTCTTTTCCCAAAGTCCCCTTGTATCCAAAGAAAATATTGCATGCCAATTCAAAAACATCTTCCTCTACACCCCAATCTATATCCGTATCGAGATGTGACCAGCCATAGCCAGCTTTCATAAAATAATTATCCTTTATGAGTATATTATCAAACAAAAGCTTATTATATTTGTTGACGGTACCCTTTGAATCCCAATCCATAAGGGCCATATCTCCGGCACAGGTGTCAGTTACATTTCCTATTACCTTAATATTCATTGATTTTCTGCGTTCATCTGTCGACCAAGGTCCACTCTCAATGGTAATGGCAGTATCATAAATATGATGTACATAATTATTGATAGCACTTGTATTTGAGGTTTCTCCCATAAGAATACCATCTCCGCACCTAATTACTGCTACAGAGTCCGAACCAACTGACTTAGCACTAAAGCTCATGATGTTTCCGCCAACCCAGCCTATCTCACAATTTTGAACTATTGAGCCATCTTCTAAGTCTACTCCACCACCGCTGTGGTACAACAAGCATAGATTATCTACTATTGTGTTTTTGCCCGCACATACAATATAGAATGACCCCTGATTTCTGAATAAATTTGGATTACTCAAAAATTCAATGGACGAATATATTTTGCCTGGATTACCTTCATCACAGCGCAGATAAAGTTTTCCCTTTCTATCAAGACCTCTGTCAGCCGTTTCCGTTGTATATCCCGTATAATCAGTAAGGCTATAGAATTCAAGATTTTTGAGTATTGATACATCGATTGCTTTATTTCTTTCAAGTGGATCAACATATTTGTTACCGTCCCATAAGGCAGTCTTTCGTGTAGCCCAGCTCGCACCCTTATTAAATACTAGTCCTCCCGTATCGTACATATCTTTGTAAAAGACCCATATGTTATTTGTTCCCTCAAGCAAACGCCATTTATCTTGATTGGCTCCGTCCTCAGGAGAACCCATAATCACAGGTTTATTCCCTTTTCCATATGCTGAATATGTCATATTGTCTCTTGGTTGTATCATTCCACGAAACGAACTGCCCCTCTCAAAAAACACACCATCTCCTGCATTAAAGCTGACACTATTTACCCTTGCAATTGTTGCCCATGCCGTTTGAGGAGATTTCCCATCATTACTGTCATTACCTGAGTTTGATACATAATATGCTGTACCTGAAATTTTAACATTTGTATCACTATTTATAATTTTTAGTCGCTGCGCATCGCTGCTTTTTAATATTTCTAGATCCTCATTTGAAGGTGTCCGCTCTGTAGGTTCTAAACATGAATCATATAGCCGAAGCGCTGCCTTTAATGCATCATTATAAGTTAATGCTTCATCAGAATGCAGTGTTAGGTTTTTAGTATCAAAATCAAAAATAAATGAATTGCTAAAATTGGATGACCTACCCAAAGCATAGAAATAAGCTCCCATCATGTGATTATCCCAAGTGTCATTTCCTAGCTTTACCTTTTCGTTCCAACCTGTCAGCTCAGGATAATTCCAAGATACACCTTTAAAAGCGTTATCCCCCATAGCGTTATGTAATGTCAACCAATCAGAATTATAACTAAAGTATTTACCTCCAAGCACCTTGGCCGCATAAAATACTACCAGCATTCCTTCGTCTCTACGCATGTGCTTTTGGGATGCACGAGCTGCTGGAAACAGCTTATTCCATTGCTTTACGGCATTCTTATCACATAATGCTACAGATGCATCCATCATTTTGAATAATTGCTGGAATGTAACGGGACTATTATTGGGCGAATATTTTCCTATGCCAAGTTCTACTGATCTCGCCAGCTCGGGATCACTATATGTAGGTTGCGGCAAAACATTAAGAGTTAATAAAACTTTCTTGGTATAGTTTTTCACTGTACCTGTAAAAACAAATTTACCCAACTTGCTAGTAACTGCACTTTTCTTATCCCATTGCACTGCCACCTTTTGAGTAGTTTTATTGCTCATATTTGCTGTTATTGTATTTGGCAATGCAAATGGCTCATTAAGATAAACTGATGCTATAATATTTTTTATATCTAATATTTTGACAGAAGCAGCAATAGAATTTATTGGTATAGTCGATAATAAAAAAATAACTAATACTAGATATATTACCTTCCTTAATGTTTTTTTCAAATTTATTCATCTCCTTAATTTAAGTTTGTAATTATTATCCCTCGACAAGGATATTGGTTAAACTACATAGTAATGTTATGGTTTTATATACCTCGAAAAAAGTTTGTAAGAGTTATCTACGATGTTTTATTTATCATGCAACTTTCAAGATTCATAATATTTAATGCATCCGCTACACTTAATACTACTATTTAAAGCATAACTTTAAATACATTTCCTTTTTTGTATATTTTAGCAATCACATTTACTATATCATAACACACTTCTGGAAATTATAGTCATTTCTCGGAATATTATTCCTAAATAAGCAGTGATTTTTAATAACCCAGTTTTTGATATCCTTAAATAAAAAATCCAGAAACACCTACTTACAGGCATTTCTGGATTCAATATTTTTTATTACTCATCCATATCTTTCTTGACTACTTCAAATATTAACTAGTTGATGCTAGTATTACTGGGATGCTTGCATGTTACCCCTGAAAAGCTTGCATATTGGAAATGGAGAAAAAGCTATTTGTAAGGCTCCTACCCACACTTACTAAATCCGCAGTTCCAGCATATCATACATCCGCCCTCATGCTCTACGGCAGCACCGCACTCAGGGCAGCTTCCGCTTGGTACTACTTCATTACTACTATCGTACTTGCCCGGATTGTTGCATTCATTCTTTGTGTCACATGATGTACAAGCGGAAGCACATACTGCAGACGGTTTTTGTACTGAATTTGTAGCTTCTGCTGTCACTGACAACTCGTCTATGCCATCATCAGCTTTATCCTTACCATTCTGAATCTTTGCAACCTTCTCAATCAGTCTTCCAATTGCATCAGGACAAGATAATACCTTCAAGCCCTGCTGGCGAATAGTAGATGGGCACCTAATACCCTTAAGCTGCTCAACTATTGACTTAACATCAA